>NZ_CP072390.1:1240270-1550338 GCF_018127785.1 Prevotella scopos JCM 17725 | reverse complement strand
GTAAGCAGAATCAAAACGCTAAGCTATTGAAAACAATTCTCACAATAACAGGTTCAGATAGCACTGGTGGCTCAGGAGTGCAGGCTGATATCAGAACGATAGCTGCATTGGGTGGCTATGCGGTGTCGGCTGTAACCTCCGTTACTGTTCAGAATACATTGGGTATTCAGGCCTTCTATGATCTTCCTGCAGAAATAGTAAGGGGACAGATTGAGGCCATTATCAATGATATGCAGCCTGATACGGTAAAGGTGGGAATGATTAGAACCATAGAGACTTTGGCTGTTGTGGTGGATGCGCTGTTGAAGTATCGTCCTCACCATATTATATACGACCCGATTGTGACGGCAAGTAATGGTGACAGATTGATGACAGATGACGTGATAACACAGATACGTTGTCGATTACTGCCCTTGTGCTCTCTGGTTATCTTGAGGGAGGGTGAGCCTGAAAGAATCTTTGATTGTTCGGCTTTGAAAGGCGATGGGAGTCGAGCTGTTCGTTCATTCGTGTTAGACGACCCTTTGCAGCATGGTCTTGCCAATAGTTTTTCATCTGCTCTTGCTGTTTATCTGAGTCAGGACGAGACAATGGAAACTGCTTTGCAGCATGCACGGGAATATGTAAGAACATTGATAATGCGACAGAGTGATATCCGTGGACGGAGTAGCCAGTTATACTATGATTTTCTGGAAGCAGTACAGCAACATTATCGTACTAATCGTGATGTTGCCTTTTATGCTGACTGTCTGAATGTTTCTCCACGTTATCTGTCACAGGTGGCACATCGTATTTCTGGCAAATCGCCTAAGTGCATCATCGATCATACACTCGCAGAAGCACTTGCTTGTCAGCTACGAACAACACAGAAAACAATCCAAGAAATAGCTTTTGAGCATGGCTTTGCTTCGCAAGCTCAGTTCTCAAAGTTCTTTAGGAAACAGATTGGGCAGACGCCAAGTGAGTGGCGACGTCCTAAGAAAGACTTCCCCTTAACACCTCAGCAAGAGGGGAGTACCTAAGCGCAGTTATTGAGATTCATCAGATTTCAGATACTTGTTATCTTTGGTTTTCAATATCTTAAATAGAATTTTAACTATTAATACTAACATATCTTTCTTTATGCTCTATCACTTGTTGGTATTGCCTTGAAGGGAGTTCTAATAAATTAAGTAAAATGACAAATAGACAAGAACTAAACCGCAATCTAGCCCAGATGTTGAAGGGCGGTGTAATCATGGACGTAACAACACCTGAACAGGCTCGCATCGCTGAGGCTGCAGGTGCTTGTGCAGTAATGGCTTTGGAACGCATCCCTGCTGACATTCGTGCTGCTGGTGGCGTTTCACGTATGAGTGACCCTAAGATGATTAAGGGTATTCAAGAAGCTGTGACGATTCCTGTGATGGCTAAGTGTCGTATTGGTCATATCTCTGAAGCGCAGATTTTGCAGGCAATAGAGATTGATTACATTGACGAAAGTGAGGTTCTTTCTCCTGCAGATAATATCTATCATATTGACAAGACTCAGTTTGAGGTGCCTTTCGTTTGTGGTGCACGTAACTTGAGCGAGGCTTTACGTCGTATTGCTGAAGGTGCAACGATGATTCGTACGAAAGGTGAGCCTGGTACTGGTGACGTTGTACAGGCTGTTAGCCACATGCGTCTGATGCAGAGCCAGATTCGTGATCTCGTTAGCAAGCGTGAAGATGAACTCTTTGAGGCTGCTAAGCAGTTACAGGCTCCATACGAACTCGTGAAGTATGTACATGAGAATGGTAAGTTGCCTGTTGTGAATTTCGCTGCTGGTGGTGTAGCTACTCCTGCTGATGCTGCGTTGATGATGCAACTCGGTGCTGAGGGTGTCTTCGTTGGTTCTGGTATCTTCAAGAGTGGTGATCCTGCTAAGCGTGCTGCAGCGATTGTAAAGGCAGTGACAAACTATAACGATCCTAAGGAATTGGCTAAACTATCAGAAGACTTGGGTGAGGCTATGGTTGGTATCAACGAGCATGAGATTGAAGTGCTCATGGCTGAGCGCGGACAATGAGAATCGCTATTCTTGCCCTGCAGGGAGCGTTCTTAGAGCATGAGATGATGCTCAATAAGCTGGGTGTTGATTGCTTTGAGGTTAGACAATTGAGCGACTGGCATCAGGTGAAAGATGGATTGGTTATCCCAGGTGGTGAGAGTACCACACAAGGAAAACTCCTTCGTGATCTTGGATTGCTTGAGCCTATTCGTGAAGCTATCGAAGCTGGATTGCCAGTCTTTGGTACTTGTGCTGGTTTGATACTCCTTGCACATGAAGTGGAAGGGAATAGTCCGTCTGCACCTGTCCCTCCTCGATTGGGCACAATGAATATGACTGCTGCTCGTAATGCCTATGGTCGTCAGTTGGGTAGTTTTCATGCGGAAGCTTCTTTTAAAGGGATTGATGGCAATATTCCTATGACTTTCATCCGTGCACCTTATATAAAGGAAGCAGCTGGAGAGGTTGAAATACTCTCAGAAGTGGATGGGCATATCGTTGCTGCCCGCCAAGGAAACCAACTTGTCACGGCCTTTCATCCGGAATTAGATAGTGACACGCGTGTACATGAATATTTCTTGGACATGGTGAAGGCTAGATAATAACTAAATAAGATAAGTGAGATTTATGTTTATAGGCTGTTATAGATGCTTGTTAGCGTCTGTGACGGCCTATATAAGTTTTTATGGCTAACTTAAACTTACGTCTTATACTTTCAATGTAGTATTCTAATTGTTCTGTCAATATATTTTAAAAGAACTTGAATGAAAATGTATAAAGTCCTAATAAAAACTGTCCGGAGCGTCCGGACAACTTGTCCGAGTGTTTCGGAACAATTGTCCGGGTGCTTCGGAACAACTGTTCGGGACGTTCGGATAAACTTTATCAAGTATTTTTGGACTTCAAAGAGGTAAACATTTGCTGATAAGATAAGGGTAGGTTATAGAATGTATTAAGTTTGCTTATGTGGTTAAAGTGTCCAATGTTATTGGTGCTTACTATTCATATCATTGGTGTTTACTATCATTATAAGGCGTATGTACAAAAAACATGGCTGAAGAAAATGAATGTGTAGGGGTTCTTGTGAGCATTATAAATTATGCGAGGCACCACAGATAAAAGATCTCAAAATAGGTTTATCGATGGTATAAACAATAATGTAAACTTGTATTTACGGAGAGAATGTTTTTATGTAGCAAACAAAAAGGCATAAAAAAAGGACTACCGCTGTAGTCCAACCTTTGTTAACCTTAAATCTAATACTATGAAAAACACGATGCAAAGATAAATAGTAATTCTTAAATTTGCAACTTTTTCGATGTGTTTTTTGCGTAAAAGTGTTATTATTGATTTATATCAAGTAAATAATATGACAATGTGATAGATTATAGTGTTTTTTATCAATTACCACTACAGGATTGATAAGGTCGCATGGCTTGTCCTTCATAAGGTAAAGTGACTCTTTTATGTGGTCGAAGCCATTGAAACGATGCGTCACGAGGTATGAAAGATCTAATCTGCCTGATGTAATTAACTTGGCGAGTTTCTCCATGCGTAACCGACCGCTTGGCATCAATCCGCCTCGGATAGTTTTGTGTCTCATTCCGACAGCCCACTCAATGCGTGGAATTTTAATCGTATCGCCAGAACCGAGATAGTTCATATTTCCAATAATTCCATCAGGTTTTAGTACGCTGACTTTTATATTTGCAAGTGATTTTAAGGAAAAGAAAAATGTCGCTTCATTAGGATTAAAAAGGAGGAGGGTTAGGAAGAGTGAGCGTATAAGTTTTTGTAAGTCAACGTGCATAACACTGGTGTAAAAAGGATTGCATAAATGTTGAATGAATAAGTTTATATTGAAAGAAAATGGTCTAAGAAACTAACTGAAACGCATTTTTATCCCTTAAAACTTTGTTATGTCATTTTTTAAGCCTATCTTTGCAAAAAATAAAGAGATAAAGGCATTTAAGGATATGGGATTCCGGCATTCACTGAGATGATGTTGGAATTCTGTCTTTTTTATGTCTATTGAAAAGCAATTAATTTTTAAAATAAGATATTATGGCTTATATGTCACAGGAAGGCTACGACAAACTCGTGGCTGAGTTGCAGCATTTAGAATCTGTAGAACGTCCGAAAGCATCAGCTGCGATTGCAGAAGCTGCTGATAAAGGCGACTTGAGTGAGAATTCTGAGTACGATGCCGCTAAGGAGGCACAGCGTCATCTTGAGGCACGTATTGCAGAGATGAAGATGACCGTGGCAAAGGCAAAGATCGTCGATGTGTCACGTCTGAGCACAGATGCTGTGCAGATTATGTCCACAGTAGAAATGACAAACGTGAAGACAAATGCTAAGATGAAGTACACGATTGTCAGCGAGACAGAGGCTAACTTGAAGCTGAACAAGATTTCAATTAAGACTCCTATTGCACAGGGCTTGTTGAATAAAAAGGTGGGCGACGAGGTTGAAATCAACATCCCTCGTGGTACTATCACCCTTCGCATTGATAAAATTTCAATTGATGCATAACAATATAACAAGGAGGTTGATATGACAATATTCAGTAAGATTGCAGCGGGTGAGATACCAAGCTACAAATGTGCAGAGAACGAACAGTTCTACGCTTTTCTCGATATTGACCCAGTAACAAAGGGTCACACACTTGTTATTCCTCGCAAGGAGATTGATTACATCTTCGATATGGATGATGAGGAACTTGCTGCTTTTGAGATCTTTGCAAAGAAAGTAGCACGTGCTATAAAGACAGTCTTTCCATGTAAGAAGGTGGCTCAGGTCGTTTTAGGATTAGAGGTTAACCATGCACACATCCACCTCTTGCCAATGAACAGCGAGGCTGATGTTGATTTCAAGCATCACGTACAGGTTGAGGCTGAGGAGCAGAAGGAGATTGCTGCAAAGATTTTCAAAGCTTTTCAAGAATTGGATTAAGCTATATTTGTTGTAAAAGAAATAAGAAAAACGGGGATATATAATAATGTATATATCTCCGTTTGTCAGTTATACTAAATCTTTTTTACTAATAAGTGGTATAAAGGACATCATAGCATCACTCCAAATTCCGTGGAAAAGCCTAATTTTTTACGTTGTCTGACTTCAATTTGTTATCTTCTTACCCAACGTAGATGGGGCTTATAGAAACTCTTCCCCTTTCTTTATCTGTACCTCATTGGCATATTTTCTCACCAATGATGACGATTCTTCTTTCTTGCAGATAAATAAGACATTGTCCTTTTCGACAATGATATATCCGTCTAGTCCGTTGATAATACCCAATTTACCTTTGGAAAGTTTTATGATATTATTGGCTGAATCTTCAAGGATAACATCAGAGTCAATAACGACATTATCTCCTTCTCGTTTGCTCATTGACTCATAGACACCATGCCACGTACCAAGGTCTGCCCATCCGAAGTCACACTTCATTACATAGACATTCTCCGACTTTTCCAAGACACCATAATCTAACGATATGTTTGGATAGCGTGGAAAGTTCTCCCGGACGAAAACCTCTTCTTCTTTTATGGTCGTTATCTTTTCTCCAATTTCTCCAACAGGCAGGACAGAGGGGAGGAAACCACAAAGGCATTGGCGTAGATATTTTGTGTTAGAAAGGAAGAGTCCTGTGTTCCAATACCATTCTTTGCTATCCATAAACATCTGTGCAAATTCACGGTCAGGTTTCTCCGTAAAAGCTTGAACCTTATATATATCGCCTTCTCCCGTATAGACTCCTTTCTGTATATAACCATATCCAGGCTCTGGTCGGGTAGGGCTAACTCCCATGGTCAATATTGCATCGTTTTTCTCAACGAACATCAATCCTTCATTAATATTATGGTAGAAAGCGGTGTCATTTACGATATTATGGTCTGAGGGTGAAATTATAATGTTAGCTTTGGGGTCAAACATCATGATACGATGTACTGCCCATGCAACACTTGGTGCCGTGTTTCTATGTATAGGCTCAGCCATGATATGGTCAGCCGCCACTTCAGGCAGTTGTCCTCTGACAAGGTCGAGGTAATCGCAACTAGTGTTGATATATATGTTCTCTTTGGGAAGAATATGGGTAAAGCGATCAAAAGTTTGTTGAAGTTGAGTACGACCTACGCCAAAGAAATCAGTAAATTGCTTTGGAAATTTGTTTCTGCTCCAAGGCCATAACCTGCTTCCCTTGCCTCCGGCAAGAATCACGCAATAGTTGTTTCGTTCCGTAGTCATTATTTTTGTAAGCTAACCTGTTTCTTTCTCCAAAGATACCTTATATTACTCATACCTCCAAATCTTTTATTGTAAAATACCACAAATATTCATTAATCAACTTATTGTTGTTAAATAATTCCTCAAAAATTTGCCACATTCAGATTTTCTCTCTACCTTTGCACTCGTTGTTCAAACAACAGCCATGCCCAGATGGCGGAATAGGTAGACGCGCTGGTCTCAAACACCAGTGGGGCAACCCATCCCGGTTCGAGCCCGGGTCTGGGTACGAAGCAAAAAGCTAAGTGGTTTATTATTAAACACTTAGCTTTTTTCGTTTTAATAAATGTTCCCGAATTGTTCTCAGCAATCCTTTTTTAAAAGGTTATTATGGAATCATGAAAACGCATTTGATTATTGATGCAGAAAGTACCCATGATGAAAGGAGTACCCAGCAGACTGATGCCCAGATATTGACGAGTATAAGGTAGGATTGTTGGCGTACTACCTAAAAGAATGCTGATAGGCTCAAGGAAAAACCATCCAAGTAGCATGACAATCAGCGAGAATACCAATGTGTAGAAAAGTCCAGTACTTGCCATCACCTCTGCATCCTTGGTATTCTGAGTACCCAACTGACGGGAAATATAATTGCCCGACCCATTACCAAAGAAAAAAGAAAAGGCCTGTATGAAAAACATCACACTGAAAACGATACCTACCGCAGCCGTGGATTGTGTATTAATCTTACCTACAAAAACGTATCGACCAGATTATACTGGTCAGCAGCATAGAGATGATGGTAGGTATAGCCATGGCGCCTATCACACGATGGACAGGCGCCTGGGTCAGGAATGTATATTTATCGCTCATTGCTTTATTTTACAATCTTAGCTATCCAGCTGAAGAGTTCATTCAGGGCATAGTCGCCACTGTGAGGGCGGTTCCAAGGTAGCTTGAAGTTAACATCCTTACCTGCGTTCTGCAGTTTTGTTGCCATATTGATAGCGATAGGGAAAGCAGTATCACGGTCGCGAGCACCATGTCGGATATACCAGTGGGGAGCAACAGAGGTAGCTGCATCACCGATGAAATACATAGGGTTCAGCAGACGAACATTCTCTTTTACCTCGTCAGACAATGTGCTACCGGTCTTTGCAGCAGCCCATGTAGTAAAGTTAACATCAGAACCATGCTCGTTTCCAAACTCACCGTTCTCACCACTTGCAGCTGCTCCGTCCACGTTATAGCTGTCAAAAGCTGGTACACCCTTGAGAGCTTGCGTACTTACTACGTAGTTAAGATACTTGTTCATATCAAGGTCTGTGATATATTCACCAACCCTTTTTCTGCCACCCATCATCATCGGAGGCATACCGCCACCCATTCCTGCAGGTCGCGCCATACCTACACCGCCATTGATAGGAGCCTGAAAAGCTGCCTCACTGCTGAATGTAAAACCGATAGAATCAGGGATGTCTGCACCTGCATCTTTAGCATCCTGAGCACTACGGATAATAATCTGCTTGATATAGTCAAGATAATTGTCAGCATTTAGCAGTGTACCATCAGTCTTCTTCAAGCCAAGTGAGTTGATATAAGATGGGAACTGTGCTGCCAATTCCTTTATCAATGTCTGCTTACTTGCAGCGAGGCTCTTGCGACTATCAGTATTACCATACAGCCATTCGTATGCCATATCCGCATGATCGAGGTCGGTAATCGGGCAATAGCACACACTCGCAAAGACATCATCACGTCCGTCAGCTGCACCCATAGCCTTGAGCAGAGGCTCATAGGCAGGGTTGTTGCCTGTTGCACCCATCAAACTCGACATCGCTCCACCTGCACTGGTACCGTCAGTAATAATCTTCTCCGTATTACCCGGTATCAGGTTATCAAAGTGACGCAGGTAACGGATAGCCGCTTTTAAGTCGAGTAGGGCTTTCGGAGCACGACCAGTATAAACCGTCTTCTTTCCTTTCTTTACGGTAGAAGTACGACCACGGCTACCGGGAATGACGAGAACATAGCCCTCAGCCAAAGCACGTCCGCTGGCGTCCTGTGCTTGTGGGTCACCTGCCTGACTTGCCATATAACCTCCCACGTAGGTGCGGAGGAAGATAGGTGTCTGCTCGTTAGCCCCTTCTGGTACAAAGATATTCATATACTGATAGGTAGAATCCTCTACGTTGGTAACAAAATAAAGTTTGTTATAAGCCGTGTAATTCACCACTTTGCCATTAGGCATTGTCAATGATGCCTTCACTCCACTCTCAGGATTAAACTGCAGAGCGTTTGTCTTTGGTTTCTTAGCAGCATTCACATTCATTGCGAGCATCATTCCTAAGGATGCAATAATTAGTTTCTTCATATTTATTGTTTTATTGAAATTGCTTTTATATCTTTCGCTTATTACTCCTCACCATAGGTATTGTATGAAATGTTTTCCGTATTCCATTTATCCTTCGGACTCACATCAGCATCAGGATAACCAATGACAATCGTGTTTAGTGGAATTAACGACTCTGGAAGACCAAGTACCTTAGCTACGTCAGTACAACGTTCTTTTGAAGGGTAGGTACCCGTCCACACGGCTCCAAGTCCCATCCCTGTAGCAGCCAAGAGAATATTCTCCGTTGCTGCAGAGCAATCCTGAACCCATAACTCACGTGCATCACCTTCAGCCGCCTTTTTCATATCACCACAAACAACGATAGCCAGTGGAGCCTTTGCAGCCATAGCAGCATAGGGGTTAGCCTCAGAAAGCTTTTGTAGCTGCCCTTTATCCGTAATAACGATAAAATGCCAAGGCTGTTTATTCATAGCTGTTGGGGCAGCCATTCCTGCACGAAGCAGTTTTTCTATCTTGTCCTTTTCAACAGATTTGTTCTCATAAGAGCGGATAGATGTACGCTTGAGAATCGTATTGAGTACTACTTCAGAGCTATCTTGTTCCTTACCTTTGTCATTCCCAGTTACAGCAAGTTTATAACTAAGGAATACAAGTGCAATGGCAAGCACTGTATTGATAATCATTGAAATCTTCATATCGCTTATTTCTTGTTTTTTGAAGTTGACTGTTGACTATATTTAAAGAGCGAACCTGTTGGGCAAACAAAGCGACAGTAAGGTCGCACAATCACTGTGGAGAGTGCCACAAAGACGACAGCAATAACGATAACTACCCACGAGGCAGACTGGAAAACAAAAGCAGAGAATGGCTCATAATCAATCCAATCGAACCATACACCTGTCCACAGACATAGCATGAGGATTGCCCACAGCAGCTGTCGGAACATATCTAAACGTTTAGCCGTCTTTGGTTTCATTTTGATTTTATAACCTACACATTTTCCAGCAAGCTCTTGCAGCGAACCAAACGGACATACATGCGTACAATAATATGACTTTTTGCCAAAGAGGGGATACACAAACGCGGTGATAAGCATAATGACGGGTACTATCAGTGTCAGCACATTCATACCATTTGACATATAACTAACCATTGATGTAAAGCTTAGGAACGAACCACACCAGAAACCCAATACTATCACGTTGAGAATCTGCTGGCTTATCCTGTATCGTCTATCCTTGACAAAGAGCGGTATGATGGTAGCCAAAAGTACTACGATCAGTCTTGCTATAGCCTTGCTCGAGAAGTCCAGCTCCGCCCATATAGAATCCTGTACAGGATTTTTTGCAGCATATTGAAGACCACGTTGCACGTTACCAATGATAGCCTTTGACGAGAATGTAGCACCTGACACAGCATCCACTTTCAGCTTCTGTGCCTCTTCAACAGTACGTCCGTTCCACTTAGTTAGAAGTGCTGAAGCCTCCTTAAAGAAGTCGGGTGTTTCTGAATTTTCAAGTGCCTTGATACTCTTTATCTTACCATCTTCCAAGGTAATCTCCAAGGGAACGGTTCCTCCATAGCCTATGATGTCCTTACTAAGTTCAGTAGTATTCAACCGTACCGAACCATCTTCAAGGACAACCATTGTCTCTGTCTTTGTCGAATCCGTCTGTTGCTGCTTCAATTCACGTCCTACAACCTTTCCGTCTCTACGGATACTGACTGCCATAATTAGTAGAACACAGGTCAGCAGAGACAGCAACTGCTGTAGTTTTCTTGAATAATTGTTCATATTATTGTCTTATAATCTTTCTTTCATACACCTCCCTCATCAACTTTAACGTCTGATTACTACTATCACATATCCATACGCGCGTGTATGGACAAAAATAGAGTTACTTCGGCTGAGATTGAATGCCCCGGTTTCTACCAAAACCATTCTATATGACGACCACTAATAACGAAGGTTTAATCCCATCCCTCTTTTTTATCCTGCTATCTATAAGATTAGCGAAACAGTTGTATACGTAAAGCTTTTATTTGAAAATATGTAATGATATTTCAACACCTTACCTTCTCGAGAAAGTAATCCAAATGACTTATTTCAGATCTCTAAGTTTACATTATAGATTACAAACTTAGAGATATGGGATTATGTAATTCTTCTAATACAAACATATATCTTTTTCTGTTGCAGCATCATAATCAAGTACTTTCAATTTGATACTGTTGAAAAGTATTATCCATACAATAGATTTCAACTTCACCACAATTAATTTTCATTTTTTCGTATATCTCTTGTAATGGGATTGTATTTATAACTTTATATTGTCGTGTATCTATAATGATAACTTCTAATTCAGTAGCAATAAGTATTTTCTTTTCAAATATAATCATTTCACAGAAAAGAAACTTTAAGTCTAAATACATTATTCTACGTTTCGAGTCAAAATCATAAATAGCAAAATCCTGATCAATTCCTATAGCAAATATCTTTGGGAATATTTCTATGAACTGAGGCAGTAATAAATCACTTGACCAAGCAATTTTCGCATAGGAATCACCTTCCATTATCTTGCCATATATTTGATAAGAATCATTATGACAGTCTTTGAATACTGAATCATAATTTAATCTTTTATATATAGCATAATCGACAATTTCAATATTCATTTCTTTTTTAATATTTTTGAATCAACAAGAAAGTATCTTACTTGACGGTCTATTAAAGCTACAAGCTAATAAGACAGCACTTTGTCCAAAGTATTTAGTGGAGTCATCATGTGCATTAGGATTAGCTCCTAACTCTAATAATTTTTTAACGGATTCTATTTTATTAGTACGTGTTGCTAACATCAAAAGAGTCTGCTTGTACTTTGGGTCTCGGTAATCTACAGAAAGATGCTTTATGTTTATAATAATTTTATTCTTTATATCTTAAAATCCTTCCTGTAAGTAAAATGAAAAAGCTTAAAACCATTTGTAGTTTTGGAAAGGACTAACTTACTTATAAGTTATTTGTGCGCTATCTACATAATATACGTGAGGAAAAGGTTCCTTTAGCAAAAATCGTACTACGATATGATTGATAACCGAGTCTCCATAAATCTGATATAAGCTATCCGATTCTTGAGATGTTGGAATTTTGAGTTTACTTCCTTTACATTCTATTCTAAATCCACTACTTGCCCCTTTTCCACCAGAACCTGTTGGAATATAATACAATACCGGGAGTTGTTTGGTGAGATAACCTTTCAAACTTCTGCTTTTCAAATCGCATATACTATAAAAGATTAACCAAACTACAAAAAACGCACAACCTACAACATAAGAATAGTAATGCAGTTTATTCTTTATTCTAAGTATTATATAAGAAAACAAAAAGATCAAAATATTTAATGATATCATATAGAAATATGTATCTATAATGACATCCGCATCCATATAGAGTAGTATCCACAGCCCTGCTAAAGCCAAGAAATACCAAGTTGCTTCTTCCTTTAATATTTTTTTTAGATTCATCATCTTATCATGTTTTTATAAATTAAACTTCCTACCTTTGATCCTGCATTCGTCCCTATACTATTAAAGAACCTTCTGGTATAGACTTTTTTCCTCATAGAGTTTGCATGGAGTGTAGCCTTTTTCAGATTGGCTTCGTAGTTTTGACGCATAAAAGTACTACCACGATGAGCATTATGTCTATTCAACGTAACCTTAGCATCCTTAACAGCCTTCTTAGCACTTGAAAAAGAAGCTTCCAGTTTTTTTGATAATTCACCCAATCCTGCTTCTGCTAGAGAATTACCAAGTGCTGAGAAAAATTGTTCTTTAAAATCAACTCCGCTTAGGGATTTTTCCTTCCATGCTTCTGCAGTGATATTCGTTACCATATTAACAGCTGTATTTACCAAAATCTTGGCAAGAGTAGAATTTCCAACTTTAATAGATGAAAGTTTCTTTATTAATTTTGTTGTAGATGCACCAGAGACAACGAGGGACATAACTCCAGCAACAACTGCGTCTTTTCCTGCACCTTCCCAATCAATCTGGCTATAGGCTCGTTGTACATTTCCACCATTCTCTAATAAGTTCTGAACAAAACTTGCAACTGCTGAAAAAACAAAAGTACCTACACCTTCAGTTATTGCGGATACAAAGTCTTGTCCATCAGTGTCCGCCAATTTTATTGGGTTATTCAACGTATGTACAAATCCGCTCGTTGTGACATATTTCTCTGCCAACGGATCCACTCCATACCATAGACTCGTGACTGGGTTCAAATACCTTGCACCATAATAGTACAAGCCTGTCTCTTCATCAAACTGCTTGCCGTTGAACTTATACGATAGGTCCTCGGATTAAGAATGCTCGTCACCTAACAGTTTGGAGCGTCAGAGTAGCGTTTGTAGTGAAGTTAGGGCATAGATACGGGAGACAGCCGTCCCTGCTGTGATTTCCAATCACAGCACAAAGAGACCTATTTCTCTTGCACCACAACCCGACATCCACTGTAAGGCTCAATGCCTGCAGATGCTCAGTGTTATGTGTTTTATCGTAACTATGCCGGCTATGTTATTCTCTTTTTGAAAAGAATAAATAATCCGACATAGCACTTTCTAAGGCAAATATACAACTTTATTTTGTAAATGTATTCGTACAAGGAAGAAAAGCTATATTGGGTGTGTTATACACCTTTGATTGAATCAAAACACTGAGCTAACAGATTGACATATACATTTGTACCCAAAGCCTATGAATACACTCTCGTATGATATCTAAACCCCTAATTAAGTTTTAATTTTAGTTGCTGTCATTTTTAACATTTCGCGTACTAGGCTTATATTCATGTGATTAAAGGCGAGAACGGAGTGACAGAAGTGACAGCAAATGAAAAAACAACAAAATCCAGCATAAGAGTAACTATAAAGACTGCAAGTTGGTTGGATGAGTTGAACGAACCAGATGAGCAGATAACTCTGCAGCCTGAGCTGATAGCTACGCCGTCTTCTTGCTTGCATCTGCTGTAGCTTTCTCTGCCGCATTCTTTGATTTGTCTAAAAATGATCCGAATGCCATTGCGGTTTATAATTAGGACCCGCTAAATCATAAAAGAATAGCCTCCAACTAAACACAACTCCAAATTGACCTTAGGCTTAATACGCTTAACTCACATTAAATCCCTACCCTCCCATACATAGAAATGGTGTTAGTCCTTCGCACATGTGGTGCATACCATCCGCACAACATGTGCTAAGCACCCGCACCACATGTGCAAAGCACCCGCACCAAACCGGTGGAATATCAACACACAACCCACACGATTCGTTATAGAGCCTTATTTTGTAAATATCCAAGAGTACCTACTATTTTTAATTTGTGAGACTTTATTACAACACTGCTAATATTCTTTTATCTTTTGTAACAACAGATTACTGGCTTCTCTGCATTATTAGAATAAATATGTATCTTTCCTCATGATTATAAGTGTTCTTTACATTGGAACAAAGAGAAGCAAAAAGGCTGAATCCCTCACTTAAGATTCAGCCTTAAATCATATCTAATAAAATGTTTAGTGGACAGCGATTTTATTCTATCCTATTGCGGTTATACGTCCATCCCTATTGTATAAGAGCTCTAGGGATACTTATACCTCACTAATATAATATCTGGGGTATGTGTATAATTATCTTTCTAAAGTTTCCCACCCCTCTATTTCATGGGTATTTCAACCAAACTGCTTTGTGAATACCCATGAACGTGAGCCGTTAACACATGTCTAAAATATGTTTACGGTTGTGAGCTTTTCTTGTTGCCTGTCTTCCAATGCTTTGACCATAATCTCAAAGTTGTTCCGCATTTCTGAGTCGGTGACTATTAACTGCCCTATCTCACTAACAGAGAACCCAAGAACGTCACAAAGAGCAGCAAGCAACCTCTCTATGCACTTCAGCACACGATGCCATAACGTAAGTGCCATGACATCATCTTCCATGTCAGCAAACAATTCACCCATGGTCTCGTACTCTGACATCCGTTTTTCTAACGACATCACGATATATGTAATGTAGCAGAGCGTTGCATCAGCAATCTGACCATCAAAGTCTCTCCCCATGTATGAGCCGAGCCTGAGATGTCCTTTTGTCTCCTTGTTGACCACTTCAATGTTCCATCGTATCTGGTATAACTCGAAGGCACGCACAAAGTTCATCGGTAAATCAGTACTAAGCATGATATTCCAAGTCTGTCGACGTCCATATTTAATCAGGTATATCCTGACTGGTATATTCCCCAGACATCCCCTCAACTCAATGTACTGACACTTGTACTTCCGGCAGCATTTGGTACGTCTTGTATACATTGCTACGAGCTCAGCGGCATTGTGTCGCTTGTTCTCCACAAAGTACTTTGTCTTTCCCATCTTTGCAAGACCGATGTAGTGTATAGCTCCGTTGCCTACTCTCCTGACTTCCTCAATGAACTTCTCGCAGGCAAACCAACTATCCGCCAAGGCATAATGGGGATGAATACCACTCTTCCACATGCGCTGGAGTATCCTTATGGCGGAGTCCATCTTGCTCATACCGCACTCTTGATTCCGCTCATACGCTGGACTCTCTTTCATGCGTCTCTTGGAGAATCTGCTGCGGAGTGCCTTCTTGCCAAGTCCGCCATCCTCTTTCCCTCCAAGTTCCTCATGGAGGGAGAAGTCGAACGGCAGAGAGGACTTACCATCGAAGAACAGGCATAAAAGAAGCTTGTAGCCCAGAACATAGTTCATTCGTACATGGTCGAAAACCTTGGTGATATGCTCAAGCTTTCTACCAGTCTTTTCCAAGGTTGTATCGTCAAATATGACACAGGAGTTCTCGCTCTCTGTCTGAATGCCATTCTTTCGGAGAATGCATTCAAAACGAAGAACAGTATAGCTAAGCAAACGACGCCAATTCCTTGTCTGCCTGACTATCATACGATAATAGCAGTTCTTTCCAGTGGTGAGAAGATGGTAGAAATTCTTCTTGTATATGGAGTGTATTGTCTCACCATTAATACGGAAAAGACAAAGGGAAAGAATCAGTTGAACAGCGGAGATACCATCGTGTTTCTCCAAAGAAAGCCTACAGAGCATACGTCCAAGACCAAATTTTGAGAAAAGTGAGAGAATATCGCTTCTCATCTTACTTTTAACACTTAAAAGCTTGGATATCTCGCTGAAATTGTCTAATTTTGTATTCATAATAGTTACTCTTTAATTTGTTGATAATCAATGTAATAAAGCACTACAAAGTTACCAATAATTATTGAG
Source organism: Prevotella scopos JCM 17725 (assembly GCF_018127785.1). Taxonomy (NCBI): domain Bacteria; kingdom Pseudomonadati; phylum Bacteroidota; class Bacteroidia; order Bacteroidales; family Prevotellaceae; genus Prevotella; species Prevotella scopos. The sequence goes on along the minus strand of NZ_CP072390.1, from coordinate 1,534,414 downwards.
AAACTGTTATTTTAAACCAACTTTTTGAGGGTGGGAAACTTTAGTCAGATAATTAGTTTTAGATATAAAACTTTATTCTTTGTTGCTAATTGACTTTTCGTCTACGATATAATTAAAAAATAAGATGAAATGTGATAGATTGTAAAAGAATATGTATATATTTGCATCGCTAAGCAATATTAAGTACTAATCAACCTATCTCCAAAAATAGTAATTTAAATGGCTAATTAGTATGAGTGAGAAGTGTTGGATTAGTGCGAAGACAAATAAGTTCTATTGCAATGGAAGACATTTATGATAAGTGGGTAATGCAGTTGAGAGAAGGTTCTTACGAGGCTTTCTCAGAATTGTATATGTATTACTCGAACAAGTTATATAGCTTCATATTGGCGCAGACAAAGAATGTTTCACTTTCAGAAGATATCGTTCAAGAAACTTTTATGAAATTGTGGAATATGCGTGAACAATTAGATTGTTATGGTAATGTAAATGCCTTGATATTTACCATTGCTCGTAATTTAATTATTGATAGTTTTAGGAAGCAGGTGGCACAGCTTGATTTTGAGGACTATCGTCAAGCATGTGATAAACTATCTTCATTTGCAACACCAGAAGAACAGCTTGATTACTATGAGTCGGTTGATCGAATTCGGCAGGTAAAGAAACTGTTATCAAAGCGTGCTTGTCAGATTTACGAGATGAGTCGTGAAAAGAATATGCCCATTCAAGAGATTGCAGAGTCCCTGAACTTATCTTCACAGACTGTAAAAAACTATCTTACATCTACTTTAAAAATATTTAGAAGAGAGTTGTCAAGATAGCATTCTAAACTACAAGATAAGATGCAGAAAATGAAAATATATACTATCTCTATCTAGCTTTACCAAACGGTATATTCTCTTCTTAATCGATATATGTAAAATATTTTCATCTGATTCGTAACCTATATATGCTCTTTTGGTTTCTAAAAAACGCCCAATTGAGTTGCAATAGGTACCCTTTTGAGGTCTTACTAACGCCCTTTTGAAGTCCAATTAAGCACCTTTTATTTTACTACTCTGTAACTAATTGATTTTCTGTTGATTGCAAACTTGCTTTTTATATGTGTTTTTGCCGTCCTTTATAGATGTTTTACCCGAAATTATGTAATGATTTTTCAAATACTTATATGTCGATTTTCGAGGTTTTAAAATGAAATGGTTTTCAATGTTAAAGGATGATAATAGGAAAGATAGATGACTGTTTTAGCAATGTTTTTTTAAAGAGTAACTTCGGTTCTTCCATTAAATTAATACGAAACGCGTCCATACATTTAACGGAAGAATCTTTTTTGTTTTTTCATAATTTGTTAATAAAAGTTATTTTTAGGTATTATCTTCATATCTATACGTATACATCTTATAAGCTAAAAACGTATGGAAAAGAAATTCGAAGAATTATATAAGCAATATTTATCGGGACAAATATCTCAAATGGATTTTGAGCTATTGAAAAATAAGGTTCCGCTCACATCAGATGAGGAGTTGTGGGATTTAATGTGTGATGATTTATCTACATCGTCAGAGTCTGTAAAGATGAGTAGTGAGTCACAGCAAAGAATCTTGCAAAATATCTATGCTAATGTGAAAGAAGAGAAACGTCAGACACGTGTTCGCAGATTCTTGCGCTATGCGGCGATGTTCGTTTTGATGTTGTCATTGGTAGGTGGCAGTTATTGGTGGATAAACTCATTGGCTCCTTCGGCTCCGGTTTATACTTATGTAAGTGTTAAGGCGGGTAGTAAACGTACGATAACCTTGCCTGATGGTACGCGAGTAACCCTCAACGGAAATAGCCAATTATGTTATAATGTAGTACCTCAAAAACATCGTGAAGTGGTGTTGACAAAAGGTGAAGCTTTTTTTGATGTAACGAAAGATGCCTCTTGCCCATTTCGTGTAAAGGTAAACGATATGCAAATTGAAGTCTTGGGTACCGAGTTCAATGTACGCTATCACGAAGATGCCATTGAGACAGCCTTGTTCTCTGGTGCCGTTCGACTTACATCAGAGGCGCTGAAAGAAGATTATCGTCTTTATCCAGGAAAGAAATCAATCTATAAGCTTGCTTCGCATCAGCTTAAAATCTGTGACAATGATGCGACAACTGATGCACGTTGGAAAGAAGGCTATCTGGCATTTAATAGTAAGGCGTTGGCTGAGGTGTTACATGAAATTGAGGATTGGTATGGCGTACGCATTCAGCTTCGTAATAAGAAGTTAGCTAACGACCTCCTCACGGGTACCTTCTATAATGAATCATTGGAAAGTGTACTTAGTTCGTTGAAGATGCAGTATAAATTTAATTATCATACAGATAATGGAACAATAATCATAGAATAAATCTTTATATCTAAACCCTTATAACTAAAAACATAGTATATGGCAAACAATCTAAAAACAAGAAGGAGATTCCTTCTGCGTTGCTTGTTGGTTATGGTATTATCACTTATACCGACAATGTTGTTGGCGCAGCGTGGTAATGTGAGCCTAAATCTCCAAAACGAAGAAATCAGTCGGTTTATTCGGCAAGTTGAACAACAAACGAATTACACATTTGTGTATCGTAACAATGTACTTAACTCTAAGACGAAAGTAACATTGGTATGTAAGAACTGGCCTTTAGAGAAAGCCCTTACACATGTGTTTTCTCCTCATGGAATTCAATATTCTTTCAACAATAATACTATTGTATTAAGCCTTGCCCCTGTGGCAAAGGAAAGAGTTGAGAGTTCTGAACAAAAAAAGGCAGTAGCTATTAATGAGCGGGAACAATATACACCAGAGAAGCATAAAATCTCGGGTGTTGTTCTTGAGGCAAATGGTGATCCAATCATCGGTGCGAGTGTCTTTGTAAAAGGAACAACGATAGGAACAGCTACGAATACCGATGGAGAGTTTACGATAGAAGCTCCAGCAAATAGCGTACTTTCTATTTCATACATTGGTTTTGCTACTCGTGAGGTAGCTGCGAAGAGTGGTGCCAATCTGAAGATTACCTTAAAGGAAGATGAAGCACAAGCCCTTAATGAAGTTGTTGTCGTAGGTTATGGTACACAGAAGAAGGCAACCGTAACAGGTGCTATTGCATCAGTGTCAACAAAAGACTTGGTACAAACCCCACAGGCAAATATTAGTAATATGTTGGTCGGTAAGATGCCAGGACTTATTGCTATGCAGAGAAGTGGTGCGCCAGGTGAAGACAACTCAACCCTTTTGATTCGTGGTGTGAGTACATTCTCAGACAACACAGCCCCTTTAGTAATGATTGATGGTGTAGAGCGTCCAAATTACAATGGACTCGACCCTAATGAAATTGAGTCGGTAAGTATTCTTAAGGATGCTTCTGCTACTGCTATCTATGGTGTACGTGGTGCGAATGGTGTTATCTTAATAACAACTCGAAAAGGTCAGAAAGGTAAGCCACACTTGAGTTATTCTGGTAATTTCGCAGTTCAATCACCTACAGCTTTACCACATTATTTAAATAGTGCAGAATATTGTGAGATGTATAATGAAGCTTTGAAAAATGATGCTTACACAAAGGGTACATCTTATGTTCCACGCTTTACCGAAGCAGATATTCAGCTCTATCGTGATGGAACAGACCCTATTATGCATCCAAGTACTGACTGGGTGGGTAAGTTCTTGCGTAAGGCTTCTCTCCGTACACAGCACAACTTCAATATTTCAGGTGGTACAGATCGTATGAAGTACTTTATCTCTGCTGGTTTCTTCAATCAAGGAGGTATGTACAAATATACGAAGGTAGATCGTAATCACGATGTGAATGCTTCTGACACACGTTATAACTTCCGTTCAAATCTCGATTTTAATATCACACAGGACTTTAAGGCAACTGTACAACTGTCAACACAAATCAATAATATCCGTACTCCTGGTATTGGTAATAGTGAACTTTGGAAAGAGATTTCTTGGGCAACACCATTGGGTACTCCAGGTATGGTAGATGGAAAGTTGGTACGTCTTGAGAATACAATTGATGATGAGAATCCATGGCAAGCATTGTTGAACAATGGTTATAACAATACCTATGCTAACACCATTAACTCAACTTTGCGTTTTGACTATGATTTGTCACGTTTATTGTTGAAAGGTCTTTCAGTTCATGCAAGTACTTCTTATGACAGCTATTACTACAGTAAACGTCTCTCGGTGAAAACCATGCAGACTTTCGTTCCTAAGGTAGACCCAAGTGATCCAACGAATATCATCCTTGTACCACAAAACGAAGAAAGCACTTGGGGTGGAGGATTCAATTACGGAAAGAACAGAAAGGTTTATTTCGAGGCTGGAATCCACTTTGATCGTACATTTGGAAAGCATCATACTACTGCTCTCTTGCTCTATAATCAGAGTAAATATTACTCACCAAGCCTTGCCTATCATGTGCCTAATGCCTATCAAGGTATTGTAGGTCGTGTGACCTATGGTTATGCTAGTCGCTACTTGGCAGAGTTTAACATGGGTTATAATGGTACAGAGAACTTTGCTGCAGGTCGTCGATTTGGTTTCTTCCCTGCTGTATCTGCAGGTTGGGTAGTCAGTGAAGAACCTTTCTTCCCAAAGAATGATTGGCTTGTTTATATGAAATTGAGAGCAACCTATGGTGAAGTAGGTAATGATAAGATTGGTGGTGACCGCTTCTTATATCTGCCTTCTGTTTATGGCTCAACAAGTGGAAACCTTTCTGGTTATAACTTTGGTTCATCAGCTAACCCTGTTTATTCGCAGATGATAGAGGAAAAACGTTTGGGTAACCCATTGTTGACATGGGAGAAAGCTCGTAAGTTGAATCTTGGTGTTGATATGAACTTCCTCAAGAATCATTTGACAGTTTCGTTTGATTACTTTAAGGAGCGTCGTAATAACATCCTCTCAAATCGAAACAGTGCGCCAATGTTGATTGGTGCTTCTTTGCCAGCTTACAATATGGGTGAGATGGAGAACTCTGGTTTCGAATTTGATGTAAACTATCGTAATAAGATACGCGACTTCAACTACTGGGGGCGTTTCAACTATTCTTTTGCGCGCAATAAAATTCTCTTCCAAGATGAAGTTCCTGAAAAGTATGCTTATCAGATGCGTACAGGTCGTCGTGTAGGTCAGTTCTTTGGTCTTCTCTCTAATGGCTTTTATAATTCTTGGGAAGAAATCAATGCGCTCGACCGCCCCGTAAGCAGTTGGAATGGTAATCGTTTGCAGCCTGGTGATATCCGCTATGTTGACGTAAATAAGGATGGAAAGATTGATATGTATGACATGGTGCCAATAGGTTATTCACCTACTCCAGAGATAATCTATGGATTCTCTGCAGGATTTAACTGGCGTGGCTTTGACTGTTCAGCACTCTTCCAAGGTGCCTCACACGTTTCTATTAAGTACTTTGGTCGTGCATTGTGGCCATTCATCAATGCCCATAATAGTGCTAAGACTTTGATTTTGGAACGTTGGACACAAGACCGTTATGACCGTGGTGAAAACATTAGTTTCCCTCGTTTGTCAATGAGTCCATCGCGTGATACTGATAACAACTATCAGGATTCAGACTTCTGGATTCGCAATGCTAACTATTTGCGTCTGAAAAACTTAGAGCTTGGTTATACCTTTAATAAGAAGCAGCTCAAGGCATTGGGATTGGAAAGTCTGAGAGTGTTCATTAGTGGAACAAACTTGTTTACTTGGACAGATGTTATTGACTTGGATCCAGAGGCTCCATCAAGAGGAGGAGCAACTGAGATTAATACCTACCCATTGCAGAAAATCTATAACATGGGTATAAATATTCAATTCTAAAAACCTTTCGTATGAAGAAGAATTTTTTATATATAGCATGTAGTTGTGCTTCTATTTTGCTCGCATCCTGTTCTGACTACTTAGAGACTCCACCCTCTGTCGACTATGGAGAGAATGAAGTTTTCTCAACTCGAGCAGATGCAGAGAGATTATTAACAACGCTCTATGCAGAAGGAATGCCCTATGGCTTTTGTATGAGTAGTTCTAATACAGATCGTCGTTTGTTGTCTTCTTCGACCTTAGCTTCAGCTTGCGATGAGGGAGAAGATGTTGCAACTTGGGCGATGGGCAATGCTGCATGGAATGCAGGCAACCATACAAATAGTAACTTTACATGGGACGAAGATTGTCGCTTTTATTTAAGAAACCATACAACACGTGTTGCAAATCTTATCTTAAAGCGTATTAATGAAGTGCCTTTTGATGAAGGTGATCCTGAATTTAATAAGCGTGCTACTGGCGAAGCTTATTTTATGAGAGCCATGCTGTTATGGGAAGGTGTCTATCGATATGGTGGTATGCCAATCGTAAGAGAGGTGATTGATCCAACAGACTTCTCAGAACGTCCTCGTAACTCGTTCTCTGATTGTGTTGATTCTATTCTTGTTGACTGTGATAGAGCAACACAATTTCTCCCTGATTACTATACTGATGAGTCAAAGTTAGGTCGTGCTACACGCATAGCAGCCTTAGCTTTGAAGGCAAGGGTTCTACTTTATGCAGCAAGTCCATTGTTCAATACGAACAGATCTTATATGGCATTCCCTGGTCACGAAGACCTCATTGGTTATGGAAACTATGATAGAGAGCGTTGGAAGAAGGCAGCTGATGCAGCTAAGACAGCTATTGATGCAGCAGTTTCTTCAGGACATTATAAGATTCATAATACTGGTAACCCAGAGAAAGACTATGAAGATGTATGGACTATTCCTAATAATGAGGAAATCATTTTAGGTAATATGAAGTACAGAAACTTCAAGACAACAAATCGTCCTTTGGTTGCAAACTTGCCTACTTGGGCTATGAACAAGGCATGGGGAGATGCAGGTTTATATGTAACATTCAATTTTGTTCAGCGTTATGAGAAACGCGCAGATGGTCAGCCTGCTGATTGGAATATGAATGGTGGTGATAACCTCATTGATATTTATAACAGTCTTGACCCACGTTTCAAGCAAACTATTGCTTATCATAGCAGTAGCTGGAATGATGAAATCCCATTTATCAACTTCCTCGATGGAGGTTCTGAGAAGTCTGCTATGGACCGTACAGCTCATTTGCTTCATAAATGGGTTCCACGTAGTTTACATGTAAATGGCAGTAATTCTACCGATGTACAGTGGCCTGTTTTCCGTTTGGCAGAACTTTATTTGAATTATGCTGAGGCACTTAACGAATATGAAAGTACACCTTCACAAGCAGCTTACGATGCTGTTAACCTTGTTCGTGCACGTGCAGGTATGCCAGACTTCCCTGCAGGTATGCCACAGGAGGCTTTCCGAACAAAGCTTCGTAATGAACGTGCAGTAGAGTTGGCATTTGAAGATCATCGTTTCTGGGATATCAGAAGATGGCTTATCGCTGGTGACGAAGGAGTGATGAAGGGTAAGTTCTATGGCTTGAAGATTAATTCAACAGACGGTAATAAGACACATATCCATTATCAACCATATGTGTTTGAACACCGTTTTTGGAATGATAACTGCTACTTGTATGCTATTGACCAGAAAGAAGTCAATAAGGGCTATCTCATTCAGAACCCTGGATGGTAATAACGTGTAAATCTTAATGTAAAATAATTGAACAATGAAATATAAGATTCATATCATAGGAGGTGCTCTTATGCTATCCAGTCTTTCTGGATATGCACAAGAAATCACTGATACAACAGTCGTAAATGTAGCTTATGGTGTACAGTCTTCAAAAACACAGTCGGCTGCTATTTCTACCGTAAAGGGTGAGCGCCTCATGGAGATTACATCACCAACGGTGGGTAACTCGTTAAAGGGAATGCTTCCTGGACTATCGATTCTACAGAAATCGGGTGAGCCTGGTTACGACTTCTATATGGAGAATATGTTCACACGTGGTGTAAGTTCGTTCAACAGCAAGCAGCAGATGCTTGTCTTTGTTGATGGTTTTGAAGCTCCATTAGATAACATCTCTGCCGAAGAAATAGAGTCAGTATCTTTATTGAAAGATGCTGCAGCCTTGGCTATCTACGGTTCAAGAGGTGCAAATGGTGTTTTGTTGATTACTACAAAGAAGGGTTATCATTCTTCTCCTAAGATAGGTTTTCGTATGCAGACGGGTATCCAAATGCCAACAATCATGGATACACCGATGGATGCTTACAATTATGCACGCCTGTATAATCAAGCACTTGAGAATGATGGAAAAGCGGCTTTATATACGAATGAAGCACTTGCTGCTTATCAGTCAGGAAGTAATCAATATCTTTATCCAAATGTGAATTGGAAGAATCAGTTGTATAAGAATACCACACCACTGACGATGGGCGAATTGTCTTTCCGTGGTGGTGGCGGTGGTCTGAACTACTATGTAATGGCTGGATTAATGCATAATGATGGTATTTATCGAGGAACAGATTCAAAGCAACGAGAGAATGCCAATGTAAACTATGCACGTTATAACTTCAGAGCAAATTTAGATGTTGATATCACAAAGTATTTCCGCACGTTCCTTTATTCAGGTGTGAGCTTTGCAGAGAAGACAACACCGGGTGCTGGTGGTGCAGATGATTATTTGAAGTCTGTTTGGACGACTCCCCCTAATGCTTTCCCTGTTTACAATCCGAATGGAAGTATTGGTGGAACATCATTGTATACCAATCCTGTTGCAAATCTTTTGAACAGAGGCTTGTATAAGGAGAACTCTCGTTCGTTGCAGGTTATCTTTGGTTTGCAGTATGACTTCAGTGCGCTCGTTCGCGGTTTGAGTGCCAAGGTAATGTTTGGTTATTACAACTTTATGGCTGAATCATCTCCAAAGACACGTGACTACGCACGTTATTCTCTGGCTCAAACAGGTGTTGATGCACAAAATAACCCTGTTTACAATTATACTCAGTATGGCTCAGATGCAGCTTTGACAGCTACAGAAGGCTTCAGAACCAGTCAGTCACGTATAGGTTTACAAGGTCAGATTGATTATCAGCGTCAGTTTGGAGATCATGGTGTTCATGCTATGTTGTTGATGCACAATGACCGTTATCAGGTGTATGATGTACGTGATGACGAATGTTATGTGAACTTTGCAGGCCGTCTGTCCTATGATTATCAGAAACGTTATATTGCTGAAGTTGTAGCTTCTTATATGGGTACAGATAACTATGCACGTGGTCGTCGTTTTGGAGTATTCCCAGCAATGTCAGCAGCATGGGTCGTTAGTAGCGAATCGTTTATGAAGTCTTTGTCATGGGTTGATTTCTTGAAGTTGCGTACTTCTTATGGTCTTACTGGTAACAATCAAACTTCTGCTCGCTATATTTATGATGAGTCATACGGTGGTAGTGGTAGTTATCTGTTCGGCACAGGTAGCTCGCAGTCTTCTGGTTTCACAGAAAAGACTTTGGCAAACCCATTTGTAACATGGGAAAAGAAGCGTATGTTCAATGTTGGTATTGATGCTACACTTTGGAAAAATCTTTCTGTCAACTTTGATGTCTTCCATGAGGTGCAGTCTGATATCCTTGCTTATCCTTATGCGCAGGTATTGGGTATTGTTGGAGCTTCTTATGGTAGTATACTACCTTTGATGAATGTGGGTAAAGTGACAAACCACGGTTTCGAGCTCAAAGCACGTTATCAGGGTAAGGTTCGTGATAACTTTTCTTACTTTGCTGAGGCTGGAACATGGTATGCTATGAGTCGTGTTGATGAGCAGGGAGAAGATGTTAAGCCAGAAAGCTACCTTTATAAGAAGGGTAATTCTGTGTGGAAACCTATTGTTTTAGAGGCTGATGGCTACTATACAGCAAATGATTTCGATAGCAATGGAAAACTTAATGCTAATCTTCCGCAACCTCGTTTTGGACGTGTTGCACCTGGAGATATCAAGTATAAAGACTATAACAATGACCAGGTAGTTGATGAGAATGATGCTCATCCTATTGGTAATAGTACTGTCCCTGCATGGAATTACATGTTTAGTGGAGGCTTTAAGTACAAAGGTTTTGATTTCAGTGTAATGTTCCAAGGTGTTGCGCAGCGTGATATCTATCTCCGTGGAGCGAATATCTACTCTTTCCAAAACAACGGTACAGCATCTAATTTAGCACTTGATAGTTGGACTCCAACACATACAGATGCTTCCTACCCACGTTTGTCAACGATGAATTTCAGCAATAATTATCGCACTTCAACCTTCTGGCGTCGTAATGGAAGCTTCTTGCGTCTACGTAATGTTCAGGTAGGATATGAACTTGCAAATTCCGTTACACGTGCATTGCGATTAAGTAGTGTTTATTTCTACGTGAATGCTACCAACTTGTTCACACTGGATCATCTTGGAAAATTGGGTGATGCTGAGCAAGATAACCTCTTAAGCTATCCACTTATGCGTACTGTTAGTGTAGGTTTAAAGCTTGCATTCTAATTTATGTCTTATATTAGAAACTTTATTCTATGAAAACAAAGTTTTTTTCAAATATTATCATCCCAGTGTCTATCAGCACTGCACTGGTTCTAAGTTCATGTAATAGTCTTTTGGACCGTGAGGAAGATTCGTTTATAGATAAGACTGCAACGTTTGATTCTTACAATAGAACAAAGCAATATCTTACCTATGCTTACTCACTGCTTCCTGAGGGATTGAACCGTTTGTCAGATGGAGCTATGTTAGATGCTGCAACAGATGATGCCGAGTTTGCTATAGAAACAGCAAATGTTCAACAGTTTAATAATGGCTCTTGGAGTGCTTTGAGCAATCCTGATGACCATTGGAATCGTTACTATGCTGGTATCTCTAAGTGTTGTACTCTACTGGAAAACACCAATCATGTCAATCTTGATATTACACGATTGGACCCTAATAAGCAGGTTGAGTATGCTAATAACTTGAAGGATATCCGTATGTGGCGAGCAGAGGCTCGTTTCCTTCGTGCCTACTTCCAATTTGAATTGTTGAAGCGTTATGGTCCAACTCCAATTGTTACCTCTACGCTCAGTCTCAATGAGAATTATGAGAATACTCCACGTCCAAACATGAAGGAGGTTGTAGACTTCATCGTTAAAGAGTGCGACACGGCTGCAGATACACTTGAACTGACACCATGGCGTAATAATAATGATGCTTTTGGTCGTGCAACGAAGGGCGCAGCGTTGGCTTTGAAGAGTCGTGTGTTACTTTATGCTGCCAGTCCTCTTTACGTTAATTTTGGTGATTTAAACGAATCTAATAAGCCGTCTGATGCTTCTCTTTGGAAGGCTGCAGCTGATGCGGCTAAGGCTGTTATCGACCTCAATCAATATGAGTTGGCTACCTCTTATGGCGATTTGTTTAAGAATGACTTCCAAAATAAGGAATATATCTTCGTACGTAGATATGGTGCAAACTCAAGTTTTGAAAAGAGTAACTTCCCAATTAGCTTTGGTGGAAAGGGGGGAACTAATCCTTCACAAAACTTAGTTGATGAGTATGAGATGCTTGACGGAACAGCCTTTGATTGGAACGATCCTGCTAAAGCAGCACAGCCTTACATAAATAGGGACGCACGATTGGCTGCAACAATCTTGATGAATGTAGCTTCTTTCAAGGGAAAGAATGTAACTACTTTCCCTGGAGGTGCAGATGCAAGTCCTAATCCAAATGCAACCAAGACTGGATATTACTTGCGTAAGTACCTCAATGAGGATGTTAATATTCAGACTGGAGGAGGTAGCGGTGGTCATGTTGTCCCATTGTTCCGCTTGGCTGAAATCTATTTGAACTATGCTGAGGCACTCAATGAATATGACCCTTCTAATCCTAATATTGCTATTTATTTGAATAAGGTTCGTAATCGTGCTTCACTTCCAAATGTCGTAAGTGGACTTTCACAAGATGAGATGCGTAAGGTTATACAGCATGAGCGTCGTGTGGAGTTGGCTTTCGAGGAGCATCGTTCTTGGGATGTACGCCGTTGGAAAATTGCTTCTTCTACACTTGGTTCTCCACTTATGGGAGTACAGATTGCCAAGAAGGCTACAGGTGGATTTACCTATGCACCTACAGAAGTAGAACATAGAGTTTTCCAACCTAAAATGTATTGGTATCCAATTCCAGAGTCTGAGCTACTCAAGCTGAAGAAATGGAGTCAAAATAGAGATTGGTAATATAATTACTGCTGTCCGATAAAGCCTTAACACGATTGGTGTTGGGCATGAACACCACACGTGCTGAGCACCAGCTCCACGATATAAGATGGTAAGATAGGGGCATTACTTACATTAAAAATAGAGTAAGACACTAATAACTAACTTACAAGGACATGGTTTGTCGGACAGCACTATAACAAAATTAGAGCATCATGATAAAGTTAAAGAATATCTTTACTATGTTGTGCGTCTTAGGCGTTGCAGCTTGTACAGAAAATAATATAGCCTACGATGAGGTTGTGAATGTGCCAGAGGGAATCTATCTTTCAGGTTCTTCATCAGAGTTCTCTATCCCAATTGAGACAGGACGACTAATTGCTGGCTCTCATGCTAATATGTTAAGTCTTAAGGCTTGGTTGAAGAAAGATGGTCGCTTTCAGATTTCCTTTGTGGGTACTGATGGAAAACCTATTGTTTATGGAAAGGGAAGTGAGATTCCGCTTTCTAACGCTCAGGCGGCAGCTTATAGTTTGACAGAAGGTGGTGAAGGCTTCTCTGTTCCTTCAGAAGGACTGTATCAGATTGTTGTTAATCAGCAACGAAAGGAATTGACCATCATTCCTATTCAGTTTACAATGAAGGGTGATAATGCGCTTACAGCAGATGGAAGTACGGCTATTCCACTTAATAATGTTACTTATGACAAGCTTACGCACGTTGTGACTTGGAGCAATGCTGACTCAACTCAGCAGCTCTTGCCAAGTAAGTATGTCTTCAATATGAATGATGGTACAACTTTGTATCTGCGTGATAGCGAAACGGAGGTTGACACTTTGTCGGCTGTTTTCACTGGTACTGCTTTGGCTGAACGTGCCAATCAGCTCAATGATAGTTATCAGCCATTGACAAATAAGTCAAATGTTAAGTTGAAGTTCCCTTTGAAAGGACAGTACAGTGTTCAGGTGCAATATAGTGTTTTGACTGGTAAGTTTACTGCACGTATGGGTGGTAAGGGTGTTGAAGTTACTGGACTTTCCAACGAACTCTATATGGGTGGTTCAAACTTCGGTGCTTGGAACACGAATGGAGTTGTAAAGATGGCGCCTGTAGGTGCTGTTGGCAATGGTGAGTTCTGGCGTTTATGCTATCTGCAGGCAGGACAAACAGTAGAGTGGGCTATGTCAAAAGATGGTTCACAGGCTTTCTCTTCATTGGCAACAATGCAGGGAGTTACTGTGGATGGTAGTGGTAAGGCAACTGTAAATACCTCTGGACTTTATTTGGTTTATGTTAATTTAGACCGTAAGTTGATTTCTTTTGAAACACCGAAGGTGTATGCTTCGGGCACTGCATTAGGAGATAAGGAACAGGCTTTAGAACTCAATGGTAGCAACTTATCTGTTGAGACAACTGAGACAGGACAGCTTAACTTCTTTGCTAATTCTGAACAGAATGCACGTGATTGGTCAACTATGATGTTCACAATTCGTAATGGAAAGGTGGAATATCCTGGTGTAGCAACGAGTGAAGCAAGTGTATTGCCTGTAGCGAAGGGTACAAAGGTAAGCCTTGATATTGCTAATAATACAGCTGACTTTGGTGGTACAACTCCTGAGAATCTTATTCCAGAAGGTGTTAAACACCTCTATATGACTGGTGATGACTTTGGTAATTGGGATTGGAGTTCTCCAGAGGTAGCGTCATTTGAGAATGGTTATGCGGGTGACTCTCGTTGGTTCTATATCACTTATCTTCGTGGAGGGACTGCACTTGAGTTCTCAACAGAAAAGGCATTCGGTAAAGGAAACTTTGCACAATTGAAGACACTGACAGACTATACTGTTGCTAACAATCGTGCAGTCGTTCCAAGTGATGGTATTTATATTGTCTTTGTAGCCTTGGATTCTCGTGATATCGCTATTCAGCCACTTAAGTTATCGGGCGATTGTGGCGGTGCTCCAGTAGTATTTGCAGCGAATGCTGATGGTAGAACTATGAGTGCAACGATTACGAATGGGGGTAGAATGCGTATTTATCCAGATATTCCTGCGTTCAAGAACGCGAAGAAGTTTAGCTCTTGGAAACGTGAGGTATATGTTAATCCAGAAACAAAGGATTTTCTCTATCGTAAGAATGGTGAGGGAGAACCTAATAAGGATTATGTTTGGAAAGCAGGAACAAAGGTTACTATTGACTTCGTAACAAAGAAAGCTACCATCGTAGAGCCTTAAGGTTCTTAATGTAACGAACTTATACTCTCTATCAAATGATTAAGCGAACTCTATCCTATAACATTAAATTCCCCCTGTTATTGGGATAGAGTTGCTTAAAATAAAAGTAAAAAGAAACTTTTCAAATAAAATAAAACAAGCTTATGAGGATTCTTATTTCAATGATTTGCGTCCTAAGTATGGGTGTAATCAACGTAAGAGCGCAGTCGGAAGTATCTGAGGTTCCTACTTTACCAGGGTGGAAGAATTTGCCTGGTGATGAGTTTAATGGTACTTCTGTAAACAAAAAGATATGGGGACTATATGGTGACCCTAAACGAAACTATGCCAATGATGCCTATGGTAATAACCCTGGACAGGGTATGGCACAGACTTATCGTGAGCAAATGGTTACGGTAAAGGATGGTATTCTAACTATTCGAGCTACACGTGACCCAATTAATACGGGAATCAGTAAACCAGAAGTTCCAGATCCTTATGTGGATTATGGAGTTATTCCTCGTTATCCACTAAAGCCTAATCACAATGGTACAAACTTAGGATGGTGGTCAGGCTTCTTGTCCAGTAGGGATGTTAAGCGGTATTACCCACTTTATTCTCGCATCGAAATAAAGGCAAAGGTACCTTATGAAATTGGAACTTGGATGGCATTATGGCTTCGTCATCGCTTAGGTGCAAGTACTTTTGAGGTAGACCTTTTAGAGTTCTTTGTGAATGATGACAATGCTGATAAATGGAATAATTGGGAACAGCATACTTATAAATTCAAGGGTAAGAGAACGCTTCATCAGTCTGTGCATGGATTGGGTTGGTTTCAAGACAAAGATAAAAAGCTCACGCTCACAAACAAATATAACTATAATCCTTTCTCTGAGCGTGTAAGAGAAATCTCTTTTGATCCTGCTGCTGATTTTCATGTGTACGGTGTACAAATGGACCCTGTACCGGGTGATTCGTCTAAACATATTGCTATAAGTTTCTTATTAGATGGAAGAGTACGGTCGGTATTCTCTACAAAAGATTATGTTATTGACGGAACTTCTATTTATAAATACAATGAATTTCTAAAGAAAAAATATACCGCAGACATTGATAGCGTTTGGGATGTAGCTATAAATGGTGGAATTGGTGGTACGCCTGATGAGGATGGTGGTGGTATTCTTTATCCACACATGGATCCTAAGTATGGTGGTGACCCTAATAAAGTTCCTCATAATTATGAGATGAATGTTGATTGGATGCGTATATATAAACGTGCTAATCAACCATTGTGGCTTGGCTCTACACCTGTTAGTTGGGATTGGAAGACCAAAACGGTTGAGTTAGTAATTCCTGCAGAACGCTTTACTAATCTGAAAGTAGGCGACCAGCTGGTGATGGATATTGATACGCTGAGTGCATCAGAACATCGTGAATCTGGTAAAATAAAGCTTGATATCTATGATAAAAAAGGTGAAAATATTATTGCAGTAAGACCTGAACTTGCTCAACTCGATGCACAGGTGACTTTTGTTGTCAATACAGAGGAACTTTGCAATAAGCTAAAAAGCGAGGGTTGTATGTTGAAGGGTGAGAATCTTCGACTATTCTCCGTTTGCCGTTCTTCTAAAGATATTGCAAAATGGCTTGGTTTTAAGCAAATTAGTTGGGGTGAAACACTCATCCCTAAAGAGCAATTTAAGGATGTAGAAGATAAGTACCAGTTAGAAGTCATTGTAAGAGATGTTAAGCCAGATGCAAAGGTTTTCTTACGTCAAAACAAGAATCCAGAGGAGGGACAGCGTGACAGACCAGCTCTTTCATCTGATAAACCATACGGTAATATTATCAAGCTGACAGAGGGTGCTGATGAGATGGCCTATGTGTTTACGATTAATGCTGCTGCTGCACAGGAACTGAAGAATAACGGTTTAGCTGTGACAGGTAATGGATATTACTTGCGTAGTGTTCGTCTGATTAATAATGCCAGTACGGCTGTGAACAATATAATAACCACAGCTCAGCATGATGGTGCTGTTTATACCCTTGACGGGATTAAGGTAGCCGAACGGTGGGGGGCAAACACGCTTACACGTGGGGTCTATATTGTTGATGGACGTAAGGTAATCATTAAATAACTTGTGAAAATAAACATTCTATAAATATAATTGCTATAAGTAAAGTGCTTTTTTCTTGGTGACAAATTGCAATGCGTGTAAGGCTCCGCACCATTGGTGCTGGGCGTCAACACCATTGGTGCTAAGCATCAATACATAGGTAGGAAATTGTATGAAAGGACCGTTAATGTCATTATGTACATAATAAGATACTAATGTTTCCCTTTAAGAGAAGTTTTTACACAATAGCAGAATATAAAAAATGTACTTAATAAAATATGAGAAAATCCACCTTCTCTCTCGTGCGTCGTAGCAGTTTTGTTCTGCTATTACTACTGTGTTTATATCGTTTAGAAGGACATGCTTTTGAACGTAACTTATGGGATGATGGTTGGCGGTTTGCCATTTGTCAAGATGATAGTCCTCAGCAATCAGTATTCGATGATAGTGCTTGGCGGTTATTAGACCTCCCACATGATTGGGCTATAGAAGAAGACTTCCATGCTCTACACCCATCGGGGGCTAATGGAGGAGCCCTTCCTGGTGGTAAGGGATGGTATAGAAAACACTTAGTCTTACAAGATAAGGATGCAAGTTCACGTTATGCGCTTCATTTCGATGGTGCATATATGAACACTTCTGTTTATGTAAACAGTCAGCTTGTGGGTACTCGACCTTATGGATTTATTAGTTTTAGCTTTGACCTTACACCTTATCTTAATAAGCAGGGAGATAATGTTATTGCAGTGAAGGTTGATAACTCCCATCAACCTAACAGTCGTTGGTATACGGGATGTGGTATTTATCGCCATGTCTATCTTATGAAATCAACGGATGTTCGCGTAGCCCAATGGGGTGTACAAGCTATCACAGAAGTGAAGAAAGGTGTTGGAAATGTAATGCTTAATACGCAGATAGAGAATCTTAGTGGTCGTAATCGTCGTTTGATAGTACGTCAAAAGGTTTGGAATAAGAATCATGAAGTTGTTGCTCAAAGTTCTAAGGCTCTTAATGTTGTGGCTTCAGCTACAATGGTTAGTCAGCAAATGCGTGTGCAGAAACCTAAGTTGTGGTCGCTTTCTTCTCCTTATCTCTACACTGTTACAACAGAAGTTCTTGAGAATGATCGTGTCATCGATTGTGACACTTTCAAGTTAGGTCTTCGTACTGTAAAGTTTGATGTTCAAAAGGGATTCTTCTTGAATGGTGAGAATATCAAGATTAATGGTGTTTGTCTGCATGGTGACTTGGGTTGTTTAGGTGCAGCGATTAACGAAGATGCTCTTCATCGTCAGGTTAAAATGATGATGGAGATGGGTGTTAATGCGATAAGATGCTCACACAATCCTCCAGCTCCAGAGTTACTGAATCTCTGTGATAGTTTGGGTGTGTTGGTTGTTGATGAGTCCTTTGATAGTTGGTTACAAGGAAAGACCCCTTATGACTATTCATTGTATTTCAAGTCATGGTTTGAGCGTGATCTGAGAGATATGGTGCTGCGTGATCGCAATCATCCTTCGATTATTCTTTGGAGTATTGGTAACGAGGTCTTGGAGCAATGGAATAAGGTAAATAACTCAGGAATGGCATTGGAGGATGTTAATATCCTATTGAATAATACAAGGGATAAGTCTGCTCTCTCACAGGGTGATACCCTCAATCTTAATTCAAAGCTTACCCAGGCTTTGGCTGCTATAGTTCGTCGTTATGACCCGACCCGAATGATTACAGCTGGATGTAATGAAGTATCGCCTAATAACAACTTATTTAAGAGCGGAGCCTTAGATGTGATAGGCTTTAACTATCATCAGAAAAAGGTGAAAGATGTACCACAGAATTTCCCTGGTAAGCCTTTCCTGATGACCGAAACGGTTTCTGCTTTGCAAACACGTGGCTATTATAAGATGCCAAGTGATTCTCTTTTCCGCATGCCGGGCAAGAAACGACCGTTCACAGATCCTACTTTCCTTTGTTCTTCTTATGACAATTCTTGCGCTTATTGGGGTTCTACACATGAGCAAACATGGGATGTTGTGAAGCATACTCCATATTGTGCAGGACAGTTTATATGGACAGGCTTTGATTATATCGGTGAACCTACGCCTTTCAATTTCCCTGCTCGTAGTAGCTATTTTGGAATAATCGACTTAGCAGGTTTCCCTAAGGACTGCTACTATATGTATCAGAGTGAGTGGACCGACAAACCTGTTTTGCATCTTTTCCCACATTGGAATTGGATAGAAGGACAGACAATCGACCTCTGGTGTTATTATAATCAAGCTGATGAAGTTGAGTTATTCATTAATGGAAAGTCGCAGGGGGTACGCCAGAAGCGCAATGATCATGAATATCATGTGGCTTGGCGTGTAACCTTTGAACCTGGTGAAGCATGCGTTGTAGCAAGAAAGAATGGTAAGGTTGTTGGTGAACAGGCACGGAAGACAGCAGGTACTCCTCATCACATTCGTTTGACTCCAAATCGTCAGGTGCTAAAAGCGAATGGTAGAAGCTTATCGTTTGTATCGGTAGAGGTTGTTGATAAGGATGGTAACCTTTGTCCATGGGCAGAGAATAATATCCATTTTTCATTATCAGGAGATGCGAAGATAGCAGGTGTAGACAATGGAAGTCCGTTCTCATTAGAGCGTTTCCAAGCTAATGAACGTTGTGCTTTCTTTGGCAAGTGTTTGGTTGTAGTACAGGCAGGAAAGAAGCCTTCTAATATTCAACTCACTGCTAAGGGAGTTGATTTAGCTCCACAAACAATAAATATTAAGTCTGAATAATATAACAACTGCAATTATATGAAACGAACTATTGTAGCTATTGCTTGTGCAATTGGCTGTTTCTGTGTAGGTAATGCACATAATGTAAATTCTCAACTTCCTCAGAAACGAGAGAAAAAAGAAGTTAAGGTGGGAGATAGTGAGACAAAGTTTGTGCATGAACTTATGCAGAAGATGACGCTTACAGAGAAGATAGGGCAATTGTCTCAATATGTAGGAGGAACGCTTTTGACAGGTCCTCAGAGTGGAGCTCTTTCTGATTCGCTCTTTATTCGTGGCATGGTGGGGTCAATACTCAATGTCGGAGGGGTTGATAATCTGCGAAAGTTGCAGGAGAAGAATATGCAGTTATCACGTTTGAAGATACCAATTCTCTTTGCTTTCGATGTTATTCATGGTTATAAAACGATATTTCCAACGCCTTTGGCAGAATCATGTACGTGGGATTTAGATTTTATGTATGAGACTTCCAAAGCTGCAGCTATAGAGGCTTCTGCATCAGGTATTCATTGGACATTTGCCCCAATGGTTGACATTGCACGTGACCCGCGATGGGGTAGAATCGTAGAAGGTGCTGGTGAAGATACTTATCTGGCTTGTAAGATAGCTGAAGCACGTGTGCGTGGTTTCCAATGGAATCTTGGTAAACCTAACTCAGTTTATGCTTGTGCCAAGCATTTTGTAGCCTATGGTGCTCCACAAGCAGGACGTGATTATGCACCAGTAGATATTTCAATGTCTACTTTGGCTGAGGTTTACCTGCCTCCATTCAAGGCTTGTGTTGATGCAGGTGTGAAGACTTTTATGTCAGCTTTTAATAGTCTTAATGGTGTTCCTGCAACTGGTAATCGTTGGTTGATGACCAATCTACTGCGCAATCAATGGAAATTCCAAGGTTTTGTAGTAAGCGATTGGAATGCTGTACAAGAGTTGAAAGACCATGGTGTAGCTGCAACGGATGAAGAAGCTTCC
This sequence comes from Prevotella scopos JCM 17725, assembly GCF_018127785.1. Taxonomy (NCBI): domain Bacteria; kingdom Pseudomonadati; phylum Bacteroidota; class Bacteroidia; order Bacteroidales; family Prevotellaceae; genus Prevotella; species Prevotella scopos. The sequence goes on along the minus strand of NZ_CP072390.1, from coordinate 1,514,157 downwards.
CTTTTGGCTTTTAATGCTGGTGTAGACATGAATATGACAGACGGTTTATATAATCGTTGTTTGGAAAAAGCCTTACGTGAGGGGCGTGTCGATATAAAGGCTATTGACGCATCAGTTGAGCGTATTCTGCGTGCGAAATATGCCTTAGGCCTTTTTGAAGATCCCTATCGTTTCTTTGATTCTAAGCGCGAACGTACTGAAGTTCGTTCTAATAGTGCTATGACTTTGGCTCGAAAAGTTGCTGCATCGTCAATGGTTTTGTTGAAAAACAGTCAAAGTACACTTCCTCTTTCTAAGCATACAAACCGCATTGCTCTCATCGGTCCTTTGGTTAATAATCGTTCTGAGGTGATGGGATCGTGGAAGGCACGTGGTGAAGACAAAGATGTTGTGACAGTATTAGAGGGTATTAAGAATAAGTTGGGTAGTGCTGTAGCTATCAATTACGTACAAGGTTGCGACTTCTTAGACCCTTCAACGCAGGAGTTTTCGAAAGCCTTTGAAGCAGCAAAGCAAAGTGATGTCGTGATAGCTGTTGTTGGTGAAAAGGCTTTGATGAGTGGAGAATCACGCAGTAGAGCAGTCCTTCGCTTGCCAGGTCAGCAAGAAGCACTCCTTGACACACTACAAAAGGCTGGTAAGCCGCTTGTTGTTGTGTTGATGAATGGTCGTCCTCTCTGTTTGGAAAAGGTTGATAAGCAGGCAGATGCTTTGCTTGAAGCTTGGTTCCCTGGTACACAATGCGGTAATGCAGTAGCTGATATTCTCTTCGGTGATGCTGTTCCTGCAGGTAAGTTGACAACCTCTTTCCCTCTCTCTGAGGGACAGATTCCAAATTATTATAATTATAAGCGTTCAGGAAGACCGGGTGATATGCCTCATAGTTCAACGGTTCGTCATATTGATGTTCCTAACAGAAACCTCTATCCTTTCGGTTATGGCTTGAGTTATACGAAGTTCTCTTATGGTGAGATACAATGTGCAAACGAGTTTAATGTTGATGGTACACTACAGATTTCGGTTGATGTTACCAACACTGGTGGTTATGATGGCGAGGAAATCGTACAACTTTATGTAGCAGATAAGCATGCTTCTATGGTTCGTCCAGTGAAGGAGTTGAAAGGCTTTAAAAAGGTTTTCATACCAAAGGGTGAGACTGTGCGCGTAGACTTCACTCTCAATGCTCGTGACTTAGGTTTCTGGAATAATGAGATGCAATATGTAGTTGAGCCAGGAATCTTTGAGATTATGGTGGGAAGTAGCAGTGAGGATTTGCAGAAGAAAGAAGCTATTTGGAAAGGAGATAAGTAAATAAAAGAAGCGTAAAGGAATTGTTCGGTAAGGTTCTTATGTATAGGTTCATCTTTGGTGGCTTATAGTATGATGGGTTATAATGATATTCAAGAGACTCACATATCATCTTCTATAGTTGTGTTGTTGCCCAGCACCATTGGTGTTTGTGGTTAACACCAATGGTGCGGAGGGTTAAGCATAATGCAGGATGTCTCCAAAGGAGATTAAACTTTGCGTTAGGACGGACTTATATTGGACAGCTTTAATACGAAATGATGGTATATAAAGTTCTATTTGTTTGTGAGGAAAAGCCAGTATAATAGTTGTGGCTGATTGTGCAGTGACCTTTTTATATCAAAAAAGTTGTATAAAATATAGTACTTTGTATGCTGTCTTGCGTATTATTTATAGATTCTTTTTTAGGAAAAACGATTAATGATTTTAAGTAAAAGTAGATGAAACATTTATTGTTAGGTTTATTGTTGCTGCTTTCATTTAGTGCCAAGGGCATTGAGGTAACTCATGGCCCTTGGATTTGCGACATGGATAGTACAAGTGTTACAATTGTTTGGGTGACAGACAAGCCTGGAAAGGCGTGGGTTGAGATAGCACCAGATGGCCCTGACCATTTCTATGGTAAGGCTCGTCCTCGTTATTATGATATTCTTGAGGGGCGTAAGGTGCTCACCGATAGTGTTCACCGCGTTCATATTGAAGGTTTAAAGCCTAATACAAAATATCGTTACCGCGTTTTCACACAGGAAGTTGCTGAGTGGCGTTATGATGATTGGGTGACATTTGGTAAGACAGCTTGTACTGATGTATGGCGTGGAAAACCTCATGAGTTTACAACCTTCCCTGCACAATCACGTGAAATAACATTCTTAGTACTAAATGATATTCATGAACGTGCCAAGTTTATGAAGGATTTATGTAAGAATATCGACTTCAAAAAACTTGATTTTGTGCTGCTTAATGGCGATATGTCAAATCGTTTGAGAAGTCAGCAACACATGATGGAGGCTTATTTGGATACTTGTGTGAGCATGTTTGCTACTCATACTCCTTTATTCTTCAATCGTGGAAATCATGAACTCCGTGGTCAGTTTGCTGATTATCTCTATCGTTATTTCCCGACTAATTCAGGTAAATACTATCGTCTACAACATGTAGCAGGTGTTGATTTCTTGTTCATAGACTCTGGAGAGGATAAGCCTGATGAGGATATAGAATATAGTGGCATTGTAGATTATGATCAATATCGTGTTGAGCAGGCTCGTTGGTTGCGTCAACTTCGAGAGGAGAAGAAAGTGGGTAAATACCCATTGGTTGTGTTTTCGCACATGCCACCAACACTTGAGAACTGGCATGGTCCATATCACATGCAGGAAACATTGACACCAGAACTTAATAAGATGAATGTGTCTGTTATGCTTTCCGGTCATCTTCATGCCTTTGGCTATCAGAAACCAAATGAGATAATAAACTTCCCTAACTTGGTTAATAGTAATAACACCTATTTGTTATGTCGTATTGCAAACGGCAAGATGGAGGTGGATTATGTGGGACTTAATGGTAAGGATAAGAAGCATTTCACGTTCCTAATGAAATAGATTCTTCTTTTAGGTTAAATATAGGTTTTATGTGGATTACAGATTTGATAATATTTTATTATCATTTTGTAATCCATTTTTTTATTCAGATATCAAAATCGAGTGTCGTCTTTTGGTAAATAATAATTGGATATTACCAAATCTATAAAAAAAAGACTTATCTTTGTCCTTCAGATATTGTATAGAATAAAATTGCAAAATGATAGATAAAACGAAACTGATGCTTGTTCTGTTGGTAGTGATTGTGACGGTTATAACTTGTATTCATCCAATCTATCCGAATGAGCAGACGCTGCAGCATATCGGTACTGTGCTGTTGCTGATACCGCTGACGATGGATGTCTTTAGGAAACAACTTCCAATGTCGGCGTTTATTGGTATTGTTGGTTTTACGCTGCTTCATGTTATTGGAGCACGTTACATTTATTCTTACGTTCCTTATAAGGAGTGGGCTGTATCGTTAGGTTTGGTTGAAAAAGGTTTCTTCCATGACCCACGTAATCATTATGATCGGTTAGTACACTTTTCTTTTGGGGCATTGTTGTTCCCTTACTTCGTCTATCTTTGTCGGAAATGGGTAAAACATCAGTCGTTTGTTGCTGTTGTGATGGCATGGATGATGATTCAAACGGGTAGTTTGATTTACGAGCTATTTGAATGGTTACTGACGATAGTCATGACCGCAGAGGAGGCTGATTATTACAATGGTCAGCAAGGTGACATGTGGGATGCGCAGAAGGATATGGCTTTGGCACTGTTTGGCTCTACTGGAATGTTCCTTGTATATGCTGTTCGTAGCCTTGTTAGAAGGGGTAAATAGGACAAACAGAGATGAAAGGTTACGTCGCTGAATAGGCTTATGGGCATAAAATAAAAATAGATTTTACGCCTTGAATTAATTAGAAAGCATTGCTGTGTAACTACAGATAATTATCACTTCGGAATTATTTTCACGACAAGAAGAATTTATTTTCATGAAAAGAAATATTTATGTTCATGAAGAAAAATATTTTTTTTCATGAAAATAATTTGAGAAAGGATAATTCTGATGGTGAAAGAAGGGGAAAGTCTTTTGAATATTGATAGTTCTGAGAAGTTGAAAATAGGCTTAGGATGGTTTGAAATGAGGGTGATGTATTTTGCTTAGTTCGGCTTGTGAGGGAATGTGAAAAGGTGCAAATTGTCATTTATGGATAGCATTTAGATGTAATTTATGTGTGTTTTCTTGGCAAATCAACCTTTTTTGCTTACCTTTACACCTAAATTTGAATAACGAAGATTATGAGTTACAACTTATTAAAAGGTAAAAGAGGTATTATTTTTGGAGCCCTCAACGAGATGTCAATTGCATGGAAAGTGGCTGAAAGAGCAGTTGAGGAAGGTGCAATGATCACTTTGTCAAATACTCCAATCGCAGTAAGAATGGGTACAGTAAATGCACTGTCTGAGAAGTTAAACTGCGAGGTTATTCCTGCTGACGCAACAAACGTTGAGGACTTGGAGAACGTATTCAAGCGCTCAATGGAGGTTTTGGGTGGTAAGATCGACTTCGTTCTACACTCTATTGGTATGTCTCCAAACGTGCGTAAGCATCGTACATATGATGACTTGGACTACAAGATGCTTGACACTACATTGGATATCTCTGCGGTATCATTCCACAAGATGATTCAGAGTGCTAAGAAACTTGATGCTATCAATGAGTATGGTTCAATCCTTGCACTCTCTTACGTAGCTGCTCAGCGTACCTTCTACGGTTACAATGATATGGCTGATGCTAAGGCTTTATTGGAGAGTATTGGTCGTAGCTTCGGTTATATTTATGGTCGTGAGAAGCATGTACGTATCAATACAATCTCTCAGTCGCCTACAATGACAACTGCTGGTTCAGGTGTGAAGGGTATGGATAAGCTCTTCGACTTTGCTGATCGTATGTCTCCATTGGGTAACGCAAGTGCTGATGAGTGTGCTGACTATTGTATCGTAATGTTCTCTGACCTCACTCGTAAGGTGACAATGCAGAACCTCTACCACGATGGTGGTTTCTCAAATGTAGGTATGAGCCTCCGCGCTATGGCTACATACGAGAAGGGGCTCGATGAGTATAAGGACGAGAACGGTAAGATTATCTACGGATAAGAAAGCCCCACCCCGACCCTCCCCGAAGGGGGAGGGAGGCAAATTCGCCTATGGTTTGGAAAGTAGTTTTGAGAAGAACAATAGAAAAAACTCCAGTAAGTGAAAACTTACTGGAGTTTTTTATTATTTTCCTTAGACCTTCCTCGTCGTAATCATAAAGAGGGTTTATATTAGATAGTAGTAGAAAACTATCATGATAAAGATAATCTCTTTATCCTATCCATCCTCTATTTGTCTCCCTCCCCTTTCGGGGAGGGTCGGGGTGGGGCTTTACTTCCTACCAAAGTCGGCAGGAATCTCACCCCACTGCTTTGTTTCCCACTTTATAATAGGTGTTGTAACCTTATGCGTTTGGAGCCAATGTTCTGCACGAGCAATGATTTGATGGAGTTCTTCAGTTTCTGCATTGCGGACAAAAGTAGTCTTACAACGCTTTTTGTTTACCCATAAGATAGCATTATAAGAGTCGCTATAAATAACCTTATCCTTGATACCTTGCTTCTCCATCAGTGCCAAAGCATGAACAATAGCGAGGAACTCACCAATATTGTTTGTTCCCATTACTGGACCAAAATGGAATACTCTCGCACCTGTTTGTAGGTCAACACATTGATACTCCATAGGTCCAGGATTGCCAGAGCAAGCGGCGTCAACAGCCCAAGCCCCCCTCGGTCCCCCCGAAAGGGGGGAAGCCCCAATCTGCTGTGGTTGGATAGCTGACTGAGTGTTTGTTTGAGAAGTCGTCTGTGTATTTGGTTGAGCACCAATAGCTTGATTCGTGTTATGTGAGTCTATTGCCATTATGGTTTCTTTAATCTTCTTGATAACTTCTTCCCGATGGTTGAATATTTCTTCATTAGTGAATCGGATGACTGTATAACCCCATTGCTCAAGGTCACGAGTCCGTTCCTCATCCTTTATAATCTGTTCATCATTAAAATGATACTTACCATCAATTTCAACAATAAGTTTATACTTAAGGTTGATGAAGTCGGCAATGTATTGTTTGATGATATGTTGTCTACGAAACTTATATCCACTTTGTTTTCCTTTTAGGTATAACCAAAGTAGGTTTTCTGCTTGTGTAGCATACTGTCTGTTCTTGATAGCATTTGCTTTCAGCAGTTCATACTCTATCTCATCAGCCGTTTCGTAGATATACATAGTCTAAGCAAGTCTCACTTTTATCCCCCTTGTCCAATTAGTTTCCCTCCCATCTCTTCAAAAAGGGCTACTATGACCTTTCTTATCCTATTTGCCTCCCTCCCCTTTCGGGGAGGGTCGGGGTGGGGCTACATCCTCTCAGGCACTTCAATACCGAGTAATGCCATACCATTCTTGATGACCTTAGCCACGTTCTTGGCAATCACAAGGCGGGTAATCTTCTCTGCTTCAGTGTCAGCGTTGAGGATGCTGTAGTCATGATAGAACTGGTTGAACTCCTTAGTTAACTCATAGCAATAGTTTGCAATACCACTTGGGCTATAGTCAATACCAGCCTGTGCAACTGCAGCACCGAAGTCATTGAGCTTCTGGATGAGTGCAATCTCCTTCTCATTGAGTGGAGCATCGTCGTTAAGTGATGCTGGCAAGGTGATGTTCTGTGCCTCAGCCTTACGAAGGATACTGCGGATACGTGCGTAAGTATATTGGATGAATGGTCCTGTGTTACCATTGAAGTCGATAGACTCCTCTGGGTTGAAGAGCATATTCTTGCGCGCATCAACTTTAAGGATGAAGTACTTCAAGGCACCCATACCCACGATACGAGCAATCTCGTTCTTCTCTTCCTCTGTGATACCTTCGAGTTTGTTTACCTTATCCTCGCTAAGACTCTTTGCATTCTCAATCATTGATGCAACAAGGTCGTCTGCATCAACCACTGTTCCCTCACGACTCTTCATCTTACCATTTGGCAATTCAACCATACCGTATGAGAAGTGTACGAGGTCTTTACCCCACTTGAAGCCTAAACGGTCCAAGAGGATAGAGAGAACCTGGAAATGATAGTTCTGCTCGTTACCAACGACATAAATCATCTTGTCGATAGGGAAGTCGTTGAAACGCATCTCTGCCGTACCAATATCTTGTGTCATATAAACCGATGTACCATCCTTACGCAACAAGAGCTTCTGATCTAAGCCCTCGTTGGTGAGGTCAGCCCATACAGAGTTGTCTTCCTTACGGATGAAAAGTCCCTTCTCAAGACCCTCTTCTACCTTCTTCTTACCAGCAAGATAGGTGCTTGATTCGTAGTAGATCTTATCGAAACCAACGCCTAATGCCTTGTAAGTCTCGTCGAAACCAGCATATACCCAGTTGTTCATCTTCTCCCACAAAGCACGAATCTCTGGGTCGTTAGCTTCCCACTTCACGAGCATATCGTGTGCCTCCTTAATCAGTGGAGCCTCGTGTTCAGCCTTTTCCTTTGCCTCTTCGGCCGTCAATCCCTCCTTCTCATATTGCTCTTGCAACTGCTTGCACTCCTCTTTGTAGTGCTTGTCGAAGAGTACGTAGAAGTCACCAATCAAGTGGTCGCCTTTCTTGCCAGCCTGCTCTGGTGTGATACCATTGCCCCACTTTAGCCAAGCTAACATAGACTTACAGATGTGGATACCACGGTCATTAACGATATTCGTCTTAACCACCTTGTTACCATTAGCCTCCATAATCTGTGCCAATGACCAACCAAGTAGGTTGTTACGAACGTGACCGAGGTGAAGTGGTTTGTTGGTGTTAGGTGAAGAGTATTCGATCATCACCAATGGACTCTCGTCTGTCACACGCTTCTCGCCAAACTTCTCGTCAGCGTTGATATCATTCAACAGCTCTGTCCATGCTGCCTGCGCAATAACGAGGTTGAGGAAACCCTTTACAACGTTGAAGTCAGCCACAGCCTTACAGTTTTTCTTCAGGTATTCACCTAAATCCTGTGCCGTATCTTCAGGCTTCTTGCGTGAAGTCTTCAGCAATGGGAAGGTGACGAGTGTGAGGTTACCCTCGAAGTCGCTGCGTGTCTTCTGCAGCTGAATCATCTTTTCAGGAACTTCTGTTCCATACAATTCCTTTACAGCTGCAAGTGCAGCAACGGTAATTTGCTCTTCTATCTTCATCTTTTGTTTCTTTTTATCTGCCTGCAAAGTTACGGAAAATCAGCCGAATAACGGCAGGAGGAGAGGGGTTAATTCATAATTCATAATTCATAATTCATAATTATGATTGGTTTTAATTCATAATTTATAATTCAGAATTCATAATTATGATTACTTTTAAGGCAAAATGGTGATGTAGTAATAGATTATGACCAAGGCTAATAGTCGGTTGTGTAAGTCCTTTCTAACGATAGATTGCTGTCATGTTGATTGTCTGTGAAGTGGTGTTTAGGCATCAACACCATCGGTGTTCATGCCCAGCACCAATGGTGCGGAGGCTTAACACCAATGGTGTTGAGCGCTAATCGCCATGCAATATATGATGGGGGAGATATCAACTTGTTGTTAAAAAAGAGTCATACTGTTAAAAAGTAATTAATGGTTATTCGATGTAGGCGCTTACTTTTTTAAGTTTAAAACGATGATAATAGAGGATTATATGATTTAAGTTTTATCGGCTATAATGCTCACTTTTAGTTGTAAAGTTTTGTATTTATGTATGTTGAGTTCTGTTGAAAAGTAGTTTTATTTCTTGTTTATTTGCAATGTTTACGCTATCTTTGCGATTAGATTAACTATAAAAAATAGATCATATGCGTAAAAGTATTCAGAAGTGGACTTATGCCCTTGTAGCCAGTGTTTTTGCATTGGTAATGTGTTTTAGCCTTAGTGCTTGCGGTAGTGATGATGACAATGATGTAAACAATGGGATAAGTCCTGTTCTTTACAGTGATTTTGGAGGTGAAATCGGTGTCAACTATCCATTGGGTATCTCAGGTAAATTTGTTGGTTTCTCTATTCCTAAGAGCCAGGCAGGAAAGATTGTTGACTTAACAAAGGGCGGTGATTGGGTAGCTGGTGGTTCTGTCGTTGGTGGTTTGTATAGGTATGATGACCATTTCTTCCAGAAGGGAAGTTATGTTTATCTTCTCAAGACGGGTGCAAATGAGATAGAACTCCGTTATAAATATATTTGGAAAGAAGGTACAGCAACTCGTACAATAGAGGGAAACTATAAGAACGTAAAGATGACAACGCATCAAGGTGCGATTGATTGGGCACATAGGCAGGGCTTGTATTAAAGTCTCATTAGTTTTTTCAAAAGAAATTATAAAAGGAGATTGTGCCAGAGTATCAGGTTCTACCAATGATATTTCTGGTACAATCTCCTTTTATTTTTTGCTTTTCCTACTGCGCGTTAAGGAGATGATAAGGGAGAAAAGATGAAAACGTGTGTCTTGTTTGTAAATTCCCTCTTGTTCAGATTATGCCTTTTCTGCATAATATCCACCCTTCTCTTTGATATAATCAATGAGTTCTGCGAAGATTTGATTTTGTCTTAATGTTGGCTCATTACCTGTAAGAATCAACTGTTTGCGAGCTCTTGTGATGGCAACATTCAGTTTACGGTCGATGGGTTGACCATCTTCGTAGAAAGTGTTGGCGGTGAGGAAGTCGAGTTGATAGCGGCTTTGGATGGTGAAAGAGTAGAGAATGATGTCACGTTGGCTACCCTGATAGCGCTCAACCGTATCGATGCTGATTTCCTCTAATTCGGGAATTCCAAGCTTCTCAATCTCCTTTCGTATCATAGCAATCTGATTACGGTAAGGAACGATGACGCCAACAGACTTCTGTGGGGCAAAATCGTTGCCGAGTTGTCGGTGTAAACGCCTTAGCAGGTCAGTGATGATACGTGCTTCCTCTGTGTTAACCTTCTCTGAAATATTCAGTTGTCGACATGGCTTTGAAGGAATGAAAATCATACGATGTGCCTTCAAAAGGTCGTCTGTCGCATCTTCGCTTGCTTCGTTATATGCTAATGCTTGTTCAGTCTGATGTGCTAATGGTACACATTCTAATTGCTCCTTTGCGTAGAACTTGCGGTTGGCAAAGTCGGCTATGGCTGGGTGCATTCTTCCTTGTTTGTGTAGCGTACCAATAAAATCCGTACGTCCAGCAGCCCTCTCGGTGAGGATAAGGCGCTCAAAGAGAGAGTTTGCGCAAGAGTAAAGATGAATGTTTCTTAGCGTTTCATCTTCAACAACCACTTCTGTATCACTCTGTTGCACAACTGCAGGTAATTGCTTATGATCGCCTATCAATACAAAGCGCTCTATTGCACGCCTTTCTGCATGTCGGGTAGAAAGTAATCCAATGATATTTGGTTCTAATATTTGACTTGCTTCATCAATGATGGCGAGGTCGAAATGCTTGATATTAAAGAGTGCAGCATTGCTGTTCATTGTTGAGGTTGTGGCTACAACAATTCGAGTATCTGCTAAGGTTGACTTTATGCTGTTGAGGGTTGCGTTGTCATCTATCACTTCCTTCAATAAATGCTCACTATATTTCGGGTCACAACTGAACTCATTGCCAATGCGGATATAATCCAGTTCGTTCTCTGTTAGCATATTACAAATTTCGTCAACAGCACGATTCGTATAAGCCAAGAGAAGGATTGAACTTTGAGCTTTGGACTTTGAACTTTGAGCTTTGGACTTTTCTGCCAACTGTTCACGCACAAGGAATTGCAGGGCTTGTGAGGTTTTGCCAGTTCCAGGAGGACCGATAAGAAGGAAATAATCCTGTGCCTGCTTTGCTTTCAAGATGATTTCATCATAATCGGGATGGTAGCTGCGAGATAAGGTGAGAGTCTTATCGGTGCGTGGTGTACGCTGTCCCAAGAGCAACTGACGGCGTTCTTCATTTGAAGTGATGAAGGTATAGAGGCTACGGATGGCTGATGTTCCACCGATATCACTGCCAGCGTGCTCAATAGCGAAGTAATCACCACTGATAAGGTCAGGGTTTTGCTGTCCGTCATTGAGGTGTACCACAATGCTGTCGCTATGTATTTCTTGCAATGATCCTTTGAAAAGAATACTCTTTCTTACGTCAGGCATCTCGTTCTTCTTGTATGCATAGAGATAAATCATGTCGCCACGGCGAAAGTTAGGGAGGAAATCTTCGCCCTGCTGAGGTACGGATAGCGTTATCGTGTCGTAGCCATTGAAAGAGTTGCTACGCTCTTTCTCCGTGATTGTCAGTCCTGTATAGATGTTTCCTGTTTCCTTCTTCTCAGGCAAGGGCATATTCCAGAGGTCAGAACTACTATTGCCCACGCCCTCTTGTGCGCCCACTTTCCCAACGAGTTGCTCTTTTATGACAAAGGTCATCATCCGTGTGAAATAAGCTCGTTCAAGGTCGTTGAGCTGGTGAAGAGGTAATAATGTCGATGTGAGTGGTGGTAAGAGGTAGGTGTTGTAGAAGTTATCATGCTGCTTCTCAGTGTTCAGTGTCTGTGGTGTAAGCAATGGTAACACTCTTTGAAATCCATTTTCTGCCATCCAAAACTCTGTTGCTACGGCTTGATTACGGAAGCGGATGGCCTCACGAATCAGTGTTTGCAGCGGTTCCACTTCGAGCAATCCGTCAGGTAGAGGATACTTGGAATACATGAGTTGGATGTGCGCATTCTTCGGACTCAGCTGGAAGTTATATTGCAGAATACCATAGTAGAGTAGTAACTGCACGTAATGCTTTTCCATGTGGATGGAACCATGTGCATTCTTGAATTTGCGTTCAATAAAGATATTCTTGCCCGACTTCTGTTCAACAAGTAGTTTTAAGTCGGTTGTCATCAAATCTACACGACCCTGTATCCCCAATCGTTCGCATACGAAAGACGGCTCAAGGATAGCTTTCTCACGATCGAAGGTGCGGAAGATGTCGTCAACGATCTCCTTCATATTCTCCACTTGTCGCTCAGCCTCCAGTTTGAAGGCTACCGCATCAAAGTCGGGACAGGTGGCAAAGTCTAATGCCTTCTCTCTGAAGTTAGAACGAAAGGTCTCTTTGATGTCGTATCCTGTTGAATGATTGATGATGTCATCGAGGGCAGAACCAGCGAAGTTACCTAACACAAAATGCTTGTTAGTGGTGCGAGGGCTAAGTCGGTTGACGATGAAAAGCAACGGATGGTGTCCGTAACTTTCAAAACAATTGGCAATGGTGGAGATGTCAATCAGGTAATCAGGTTCTACAACGATAAGACGTGGTACGACTTTCTTTCGGGTGACCGTACAATCAAGAAGATTCAACTGCATCCCTTCGCGTAACAACGTCCGCAGATAGCTAAAGTCAACATACTCTGGCGTGTCCATATAATCGACCGTTAGGAGCTCTTCGCTACTATCTTGATTGGTCACGACTACTTGAATGATACTATCGTTCCACTCTCTTACGATACATCGGATGTAACGATAATTCGCAATCTGAATGTTCTCTGTGATGCGTCCGTGTGCAGGAATCTTGCCGACGAGGAAAGAGGGGATAGCTTCTTGTACAACAGCAGAAACGAAAATAGCCAAGGCACGGCAGTCGTAAGCCACATCTTCGGGAAGGATGGGGGCGTTCGAGTTGCTGTGTCGGCGCATTTTCTGTATTGCTACAATATCTTGTGGGGCTATGTTATACTGTCTGCAGAGCGATTCAACTTGTGAAGAAAGGTTGCCGAAACCATGTCGGGTGTTTTTCAATCCTTCGTGACAAGCGATGACGAGTGTCTCGTGCATGATAAGAGCCTGCGCTTCAGAAGGTGCCGAAAGGATGTCAGCGATACGTGAGAATAGTTCGTGTGCCATTATGATAATGTTTCCCCAGTCCTCTTAATAAAGAAGAATTGTTTTTATACTATGTGTGGGAACTAATTCGTTGGGTTATGTTTTGAGTGGGTGTTATTGCTTTGTTATCAGTTGGTTGTGAGCGTTCTTTATTGTAAAAAGCCTATTGTTGCGAATTATTTTCATGAAAAGAAGAATTTCTTTTCATGAAAATAAATATTTCTTTTCACGATGAAAAATATTTCTTTTCATGAAAATAATTCACAGAAGTGAGTCTTTTCGCTCGCTTACTGTCCTCCCAAGCGTTCAAAGAAAGTGATAATTTCCTCCCAAGTCTTGAACTCTTCGCTACCGAAAAGTAGGCTTGTCCCGAGGAAGTCATCGTGTTCAGTACTACTGATGAAGTAGTCGCCATAGAGAAGTTGAGGTTGGTTGGTAAAGATGGTATGGTTCCACGCTGGTGCGCTGAAAGCATCCTCAATCCATGCCTGCTGTTCGGTCAAGGCTGATGGGGTGTTGGTAGGTGCAGGGCACACGAAGAATACATTATAGTTATCAAGTAAGAACTCGTAAGCTTTATTCAAACTTGATTTCGGTTTACCATATCCATCAGCGAGGGTGTTCTGGTCAATGAGTACCGTACGACGTTCGCGAACTTCCTGACGGTCGTCAATCCATCGGATGACGGGCATTAGGTAGTGGTAAATAGCCTTCTCTATGAGTCGGTGTTCACCATGAAAACGAATCGCTTGAGGATAATGTTCATTGAAAAGGTCGAAGGTATGGACAACGGGATCAGCATCACCAAAGAGCCCGAAGACGTGTTGCTGCTCTTCCTCTGTCACTTGTGAGAAGCATTTTTCAGTTATCTCTTTGTATTCCTTTACCAATGCTTTGGTCACGATAACCTCTTGTACGCCATCTTGTCGTGGATTTTGGAATACCTGTTTACCCATCATATTCGTCTCGCTGATGGTTGCTCCCATTTGAAAAGCAGGATTCACGCAGATGCGGTCAACACCATAAAGCATCTCGGTGTACATACCTCCCATTGATGTGCCAATGATGAGGTCGGGCTTTTCAGTTTCAACGAGGTTGCGTAATAACTCCATCGCTTCCTCTGGATGTATGGGGAGGTCGGGTGCAATGACAGTTGCTTCAGGCATATAGTCCCTCAGAATCTGTACCGTATGACTTGAACCGGCTGACATGAAGCCGTGAACATAAATAATTTTCTTTCCTACCATGAGGTCAGGAAAGGTCTTTTTATATTGATTTTCCATTGTTTCTATTTGGAAGTTGAAGGAGTGAAAGGGAGGGAAGGAAACTTAGGAGTTAAAGGCGTTGAAGGAGTGAAATGGAGTTAAGACGAATGTCTTTTGGGTTTTCTTTATCCTCATTTTCTTTATTAAAAGCCATTCAAAGTCTCCTCGAAGTGAATATTCTTAAGCCTTCTTTAAAGTAGAGAGAATGCTATCGCATAGTTGAATACTCGTAATCTCCCTCTCTTTTTTGCACTCCCCTCCTTTCGGAGGGGGCGGGGGAGGCTTCCCTATATCAGTGGTAAACTAATACCATTTATCTTCTGATAGATGTCGAGTGCATAGATATCAGTCATTCCGCTGATGAAGTCCAAGACAGCCATGATACGTGTTTCAAGGCACGGACTCTGGATGTCATACTGACTTGAGAAGCGTCGGATGAGTTGCTGGCTGTGGAAATGTTCGGGTTCAACAGCAGCACCGATGAGTGCTTCCATCAAGGTCTCCATAATCTTATAGCCTGATAACTCGACGTCGAGAACCGTTTTGCTACGATAAATCCTATCTACGGAAACCTCTGCACAGTGTTTGTAAGCCTTTCTAGGAAGCTCGGAAATATGCTTGATGAGCGACCCTTCAAAAGTTCCGTTGAGTATCTCGTCCTCGTGTTCAACAAAGACATTGACGCATTCTGCTTCCAATAGTCCAACAGCACAGGCACGGAAATAAACCACTTGTTCGTTCTTGTCGGTCACGCCTTCCTCCTCTATACGCTTTCGGATACTCTTTCTTGTTTCTTCATCGAAGAAGCCAAGGAGCAAATCAGCCGTCTCTTCAAAGGATAAAAGCTTGAGCTTGTGTGAGTCTTCGATATCCATTATCTCGTAACAGATATCGTCTGCAGCTTCCATAAGATATACCAGCGGATGCCGAACATAACGGATACCTGTCTCCGAACTATCCTTTTTCAAGATACCTAACTCGTCAGCAATTTTTTTATAAGTCTCTTCTTCTGTAGCAAAGAAACCGAATTTCCCATGTTTGCCCGCATAGGTAGAGCTAAAAGGGTACTTTACGATACTCGCCAGCGTGCTATATGTCATCACGAAACCACCCTCTCTACGGCCTAAGAAACGATGAGTCAACAATCGGAAGGCATTTGCATTACCTTCAAAATGGGTGATGTCTTCCCAGAAATGAGGACTAACCTTATCCTTTAAGCAGGTCCCTGACCCTTCTGTGAAGAAGGCTTGGATGGCTTTCTCACCGCTATGACCAAAGGGAGGGTTACCCATATCATGGGCATAACACGCAGTCTGCACGATGGTTCCGATCTCTTCAAAGAGCGTGCCACGCAATTCTGAATGTCTCTCGATGAGTCTTCTTGCCACATCATCACCTAAGGACTTACCTAAGGAAGCTACTTCCAAGGAGTGAGTCAGGCGGTTGTGTACAAAGACGCTACCAGGAAGAGGGAAAACCTGTGTCTTGTTTTGTAATCGACGGAACGGCGCAGAATAAATCAATCGGTCGCTGTCACGTTTGAATTCAGAGCGGTCATCGTGTCGAAGGGCGTGTCGTTCTTCCTGTCCGAGACGCTTATTGGATATGAGTTGTTGCCAGTTCATTGATAATGTTTATTGGGCGTTGGGTGTTGAGTGTTGGGTGTTGATGAATTCTGTTTTTGATATAATAGGGGTTGCTTAGCTACACACAAAAGTAATTAAAATTGGCTAAAAACAAGTTTTTTACCTCATAAAATGTATGAATGTGGCTTTAAATGCTTAATTTTGTACCTTATTATATGGCAATGACACAGATAAAAGTAATCAATAAAGGGCATCAGCAGCTTCCTGTTTATGCTACTTCTCAGAGTGCGGGGATGGACCTTCGCGCTAATATCAATGCACCAATTGTACTGCGACCAATGGAAAGAAGACTCATCCCTACGGGGCTTTATATCGCACTTCCAGTAGGTTTTGAAGCACAGGTGCGCCCTCGTAGCGGTCTTGCTTTGAAGCATGGACTGACTGTTCTCAACTCTCCTGGCACGATTGATGCCGACTATCGTGGCGAAATCATGGTACTGCTTATCAACTTCTCAGACGAATCTTTCACAATCAACGATGGCGAACGTATTGCACAGATGGTCATTGCACGCCACGAAAAGGCAGAGTTTGTTGAGGTAGAAGTACTCGACGAGACCGAACGTGGGGAAGGTGGATACGGTCATACGGGTGTGAAGTAAAGAAAAAGAAAGAAATAATAGATGTTTAATAACGATATTTTTAAAGTTATAACGATGCGCCGTACCCTCTTTGCGCTTGTTTTGCTGGGTGGCTCATTGGCGATACATGCTGACCGAAAGGATAGCCTTCAAAACTATAATTACTTCTTCCTTGAGGCTTTACGACAGCAGGATATGGGCAACCTTACGGCTGCTTATGACCTTTTGCGCCATGCACATGACCTTAATCCACAGGCTGCAGAGGTTTATCATCAGCTTGCAGCTTATTATGTCAGTATGAAGAATGATAAGCTGGCACGTGAATACTTTGAGAAGGCGGCAAGTCTTGACCCCGAGAACTCCGTTTATCAGGAGAAGTTAGGAAAGCTTTATGTGACGCAAAAAGACTATCCAAATGCTATAAAAGCCTTTGAACGTCTTTACGAGTTCAATAAGACACGTTCGGATGTACTGCAAATTCTCTATCAACTCTATGGTTCGCAGAATGAGTACAAGATGATGATTAAATGCTTGGAACGCATGGAGACATTAGAGGGTACCAACGAGCAGATTGCACTTAGTAAGATGCAAATCTACGAACAGATGGGTGAAAAGCGCAAGGAGTATGATGAGTTGAAGTCACTTGTTGATGGTAATCCGCTTAATCTCAACTATCGTGTGATGTTCGGTAACTGGCTTTTGCAGAATGGAAAGAAGAAAGAGGCACTTCAAAAGTATCGTGAAGTACTGAAGGAAGACCCTGACAACTCGCTTGCCAAGGTCTCCATGATGGATTACTATAATAATATTGGTGACAAGGCAAGCGTAAAGACGATCCTACGGGAGCTGTTGCAATCTCCGAAGACGGCGCAGACTTTGAAGTTAGAGTTGCTCCGTCAGGTTATTGCAAGCAGTCAGAAGGATAATAATCCAGACAGTACTGAGGTGTTGAGACTCTTCTCTGAGGCCTTAGCTGTGCCCCAAGAGAATGCTGACATCTATATGCTTAAAGCTGCATACATGTCTTTTCTCAAGTTGCCAAAGCCTGACATCACTCGAGTCTACGAACGGGCAATAGAGATAGAACCTGATAATTCGAGTGCAAGGATAGCCCTTATACAGAATATTTGGGACACACACGACTACGATAAGGTAATTGCTATCTGCCGTCCTGCCATTGAGTACAACCCAGATGAGATATTATTCTATTACTTCCAAGGGATGGCTCAGTTCCATAAGCACGACAACAACGCCGCATTGGAGACTTACCGAAAGGGAGTAGGGCAGATAAAGCCAGACAGTGACCCAAGTATTGTGTCGGACATCTACGGTATCATGGGTGATATCCTGCATGAGAAAGGACTTAATAAAGAAGCTTTTCAAGCCTATGACAGTTGTTTGCAGTGGAAACCAGATAATGTGCTTGCATTGAACAACTATGCCTATTACCTCAGTCAGGCAAATGACAACCTCGCTAAAGCAGAGGAGATGAGCTATAAGACCATTAAGGCCGAGCCTAATAACAGTACTTTTCTCGATACATACGCATGGATACTTTTCCAGCAGAAGCGCTACGAAGAGGCTAAAATATATATCGAACAAGCAATTCGAAATGACTCAACACTCAGCAATGTTGTTAAGGAACACGTTGGTGATATCTATGCTCAGACAGGTGATATAGGAAAGGCACTTGACTTTTGGCAGCAAGCGCTCAAGGCAGGAAATGATAGTGCGACATTGAAAAAGAAGATACAATTAAAGAAATACATAGCAGAATGAAGAAGACAAAGATATTACTTGTAGGCATGACTACCCTTCTCGTGGCATCATGCGGTACTAAGAAAGCTGTAGTGCAGCAAAAGCCTGTACAGGAAAATAAAACTACACAGCCAGCGACACCAGTCGTAAAGGATAACAAGATGGAGAGTATGGTTTTCATGCAGCGTATTGCTGATAATGCTCTTTATCAAAAGAACCTTGTATCAAATCTCACGTTCACACTCAACGATGGTCACAAGGACATTACAGTCCCTGGCATCTTACGTATGCGTAAAGATGAGGTTATTCGTTTGCAGTTGCTGATTCCGATTCTTCGTAGCGAGGTAGGACGTATAGAGTTTGCAAAGGATTACGTCCTCTTCATTGACCGCATCCATAAACAATATGTAAAGGCAAGCTACGATGAGGTGGGTTTCTTGCGTGATAATGGTATTAACTTCTATTCTTTACAATCGCTATTCTGGAACCAAGTGTTCATTCCACGCCAGCAAAAGGTGAGCGAAGCTGACCTCTCACAGTTTACTGTTGACGAAAGTAAGGCGCAGGAAGGGGAAACGACATTGGTAGGTCTTAAGGATGGAAAGATGGATTATAAGTGGTCTGTTAATCCTAAGAATAATCAGATTGTCCTGACAACTGTTACCTATAATAGTAATGCGCATGGAGCTTCAAAACTCTCATGGACTTACGATAACTTCAAGGCGTTCGGTTCAAAGCTGTTCCCTGCAAGTCAGGCATTGACCATTAATACCCCAAAGATTGGACAAAAACCATCAAAGACGCTTAAAGCCAACTTTGATCTTGAGAGTTTCAGCGATGCCAGTGATTGGGAAGTTCTCACCACACCATCAGAAAAGTACACTAAAGTAAGCGTAGAGGATATCCTCGGTAAACTAATGAATTTTTAAATGAAACGTATTTCTTTATTATTCATCTTGTCTATCGTATGTGTGCTGACGATTTCGGCTCAGCATTCTCGAAAGCGTAGAAGACAGCATAAAACAGATGTTACCCAACTCGTTGAAACCAAGACTACTGTCCGTGGAAAGGGTAATAAAGCTGTTGATGCACTTAATAACAAGCAACAGACAACGCCTGCAGCTAACGCAAAAGGTAAGAAGCAGGTTGTTGAGGCTATACAGCCTCAAACCCAAGTTAAGGGCAAACAACAACGAGGCAAGGTGCAACAGCAGCAAGTTCTCAATGGTCAACAGGCGCAAGTCAAGGGACAACAAACTCTCGTGAAGGGTCAACAAGTTGTTCGTGGTAAAGCCGTCGTACGCAATACTCGTATGGGTAAGAAAGGTGCAAAGGGACCAGCCTACGTGACAACAGAAGAAATTAAGGGGCTGCAGCAACAGAATCTACAGCTACAAAAAGAGATTTCACAACACGAAGAGGAGATGAAAGTAAAGCAGAAGGACGTTGATGACCGTCTGCAGAAGATTGTCCGTCTTGATACTGAAATTGGCCAACATCAGAAAACGATAGATACCATTGCTACAGATATCAAAGGCCTGGATTCGAATATCGGTATTCTGAAAGGTCAGCTGTCTTCACTTGAAGCGCAGTTGGGCGAGCGTCGTGCTCGTTTCATTCGTTCAATGCGTTATATGGCGCGTCATCGAGGTATTCAAGACAAGTTGATGTTTATCTTCTCTGCCAAGAACCTGACACAGATGTATCGTCGTCTTCGTTTTGTACGTGAGTATGCTGCCTACCAGCGTGCGCAGGGAGAACAGCTAAAGGCTAAGCAGATGCAGGTTGATGAGAAGCATACACAGTTGAAGCAGGTGCGTGTCAATAAGAGCAATCTTCTCTATAAAGATCGTCAGGTACATGCGCAGATGGAGCGTAAGCGCATTGAACAGCAGACAGTGGTTACTTCTTTACAGAATGATCAGAAGGTGTTGCAGGGCGTTATCGCACAACGTCGTCAACAGCAACAGGCATTGAATGCACAGATTGACCGACTCATTCAGATAGAAATACAAAAGGCACGTGAACGTGCAATAGCGGAAGCCAAAGCGCAGGCTGCCGCTCGTGCTGCCGCTGCAAAGAAACGTGCTGAGGAGTTAGCACGAAAGAAAGCTGCTGCAGAAGCTGCTGCTCGTGAGAATGCTCGGCGTATTGCTGAGGCAAAGGAGCGTGAAGCAAAGGCCAAGGCTGCCGCTCGTGCTGCTGCTGAGGCTGCCGAGAAGGCGCGTCAGGAAGCTGCTGCTCGTGCTACTGCTGCCAGAGCTGCTGCAGAAAAGGCACGTCAAGAAGCTTTGCAGAAGGAACGTGCTGCCGCTCGTGAGCGTGCTATCCGTAAGGCTGAAGAGCAGGAAGCTGCTGCTAAAGCTGCACAGGAAAAGGCTGAAGCTCGAGCTGCTGCTGAGAAGGCTCGTGCCGACCAGATGGCACGTGAGGCTGAGGCAAATCGTGTGGCTGCTGAGCGTAAGGCTGATGCTGACCGTGAACGTGCTGCCCGTGAGGCTGAAGCAGCAAGGGTATCTGCGGCTGAAAGCAACGATATGCTCAGCTCTGCAGACCGTGCAATAACTGGTAGCTTTGCCAATAATCGTGGTAGATTGCCAATGCCATTGTCGGGTCAGATTGTTAGCCACTTTGGTCAATACAATGTGGCTGGTATGTCAAATATCCGTTTGAACAATGATGGTATCAATATCAAGGGTGCTCCTGGTAGTGCTGTTCGCAGTGTCTTTATGGGCGAGGTGAGCGGTGTCTTCATGGCAGGAGGTATGAGTGTTGTGATGATTCGTCATGGTATTTATATCACAGTCTATGCTAACTTGGGCTCTGTTGGTGTCAGCAAGGGTCAGAAGGTTGGTACAGGACAGACTATCGGAACCGTTGGTAGGAATGGTATTCTCCAGTTCCAATTGCGTAAGGAGACGGCTAAGCTGAACCCTGAGCAGTGGTTACGCTGATAAAACGGGCAGTCTTACAGATGTAGATTAATTGGGTTTTAAGCAATGATACTTCTTATCGTGTAATATCGTTGTCTTAACTCAAATGAAATACTGTAATGATCTTATCTTCATAAAGAGAAACAAAATTCTCTTTATGAAGATATTTTTTTATAGTAAAGGTTGGCAGGTTGGTCAAAGATTGGTTCTGAAGAATGTCTGTTGCTCGCTGATGATGAGTACTTTACTCTTTAGGTATATCTTCTTAATGTAACTCCTTAGTAATAAGGGGTTGTTCTCCTTTGATAACACTTAACAAAAGCGCATATCGTTCGTACCTTATAATATAAGATTATGCTAACAGCCTTTTCTTTTTGCTTGTTGATTTGTACACCCGATAAATGTTATTTGTATAGAGCTTAAGGTTAGATTTTTGATGGCTTTATTCATATTTCTTTATTGTTTCGTTTGTTCTATAAATGAATATAATTGTTCTATTTTATACTATTGTGTAAGAGGAAAGTAAAAGCTGGAATTTGTAATTTAATATCTATTTTATTTTTTGCTTTGCGGATAAATGTTTATATTTGCAGAAAATAAAGTGCAATCAGTTGTTTGAATAAAGGATTTTGTAGGTCTTTGTATATACTGATTTGACGATGATAAATTAGGAAACAATGCAGACAATCGGACATCTCTCTGTTCTTATTCATGAACAAGCAAAAAAATACGGTGCTAAACCAGCGATCACTTTCCGTAACTTTGGTAGTCTGGAATGGAAGACTGTGTCATGGAATCAGTTTTCAATGCGTGTAAAGCAAGTGTCAAATGCGCTCTTGAACCTCGGATTGAAGCCACAAGAAACTATCGCAGTATTTTCACAAAACACTATTTACCATCTTTATACAGAGTTTGGTGCATATGGTGTACGTGTGATTAGTATTCCTTTTTATGCGACTAGTTCTGAAGAGCAGATACAATATATGATTCAGGATGCTGGGGTGAAGTTCCTTTTTGTTGGAGAACAGGAGCAGTATGACAAGGCACGTCGTGTCGTCTCTCTGTGCCCTTCACTAGAACGAATCATCGTCTTTGATTCAAGTGTACGCCTTAGTACGCATGACCCTAATTCAATTTACTTTGAAGACTTCTTAAAGTTAGGCGAGGGTTTCCCACGTGAGTCTGAGGTTGAAGACCGTTGGGCTGAGGCTAACAATGATGATATTTGTAATATCCTTTACACAAGTGGAACGACTGGTGAGAGTAAGGGCGTTGTCCTGACTTATAAGATGTATCATGCAGCTATGGAAGGTAATATGAAGAGTGTGCCTGTAAATAGTAAGGACCGTATTATAAACTTTTTACCATTCAGTCATATCTTTGAGCGTGGCTGGGCTTATCTGGGGCTCAGCGTGGGTGCAGAGCTGATTGTAAACACTTACCCAAAGGAGATTCAACAGAGTATGCGTGAGACACATCCTACAAGCATGGCCGCTGTCCCACGTTTTTGGGAGAAGGTTTATGTAGCGGTAAAGGACCGTATGGACAACTCTAGCATTGTTCAGCGTAAGTTGTTCTATCATGCTCTGAGTATTGGAAGAAAACGTAACATACAATATATTGCACGTTGTAAACGTGTTCCCTTGACTCTAGAAATGGAGTATAAGTTTGTCAATAAGACAGTGTTGGGCCTTGTGCGCAAGCAGTTAGGCTTAGAGAATCCGCATATCTTCCCAACAGCTGGCGCATATGTGTCACCTGAGGTTGAGGAGTTTGTACATAGCATCGGGCTTAACATGCTTGTTGGTTATGGTCTGACGGAGAGTTTGGCCACTGTGAGTTGTGATTATTTAGGACAACCTTATACTGTTGGTTCCGTTGGAAGACCAATCGAAGGAATTGACATAAAGATCAGCGATGAAGGTGAGATAATGTTGAAAGGTCCTACGATTACACCGGGTTACTTCCGCCATGATACAGCTAATTCAGAGGCTTTCGATAAGGATGGCTACTTCCATACCGGTGATGCTGGTTATTTGAAGGGTGGTGAGTTGTTCTTAAAGGAACGTATCAAGGACCTCTTTAAGACATCAAATGGTAAATACATTGCACCGCAGATGGTGGAGGCGATGCTGTTGGTAGACAAGTTCATTGAACAGGTATCTGTGATTGCCGACCAGCGTAAGTTTGTTGCTGCGCTGATTGTTCCAGAGTTCTCTGCACTGGAAGAATGGGCAAAGGAGAATCATATAGAGTTTAAGGACCGTGAGGAGCTATGCGAGAATAAGCGTGTCAACGAAATGATGCGTGAGCGTATTGAAACCTTACAACAGCGTTTGGCTTCCTACGAGAAGATTAAACGTTTCACTCTTCTTCCTCACCATTTCTCAATGGAGAGTGGAGAGTTAACCAATACGTTGAAGTTGAAGCGGTCGGTTGTCAACAGCCGTTACCATGATGCCATTGAAAAAATGTACGAGGAGTAGTTGACGAGTTGACAAGTTAATTGTTTTGAGGGTTTCTTTGGTTTTTAGGATTGACTCTTTCCTAGGCATCCTTGTTCTCCAAACCTACCTCCCAACGATAAAAGAAAAGATATGATTACAGCAGATCAGCTAAAAGATATACAAGAACGCACTGAAGCGTTGCATCGTTATCTTGATATTGACAAGAAGCGAATAGAATTTGAGGAGGAACAACTCCGTACACAAGCGCCAGACTTTTGGGATGACCCAGCTCGTGCACAGGAACAGATGAAGAAAGTTAAAGACATTGAGAAATGGGTCAAAGACTATGACAAGGCGCGCGCGTTGGCTGATGAGGTACAGCTGGCATTCGATTTCTATAAAGATGAACTTGTTACTGAAGAGGAAGTTGATACCGCATATGTTAAGGTTCTTAAGGTTATCGAAGGCTTAGAACTTAAGAATATGCTACGTCAGGAGGAAGACCCGATGGAGTGTGTGATGAAAATCAACTCTGGTGCGGGTGGTACGGAGAGCCAGGACTGGGCTTCTATGCTGATGCGTATGTATATGCGCTGGGGAGAAGCACAAGGATATAAAGTTACTATCTCTGACATACAGGAAGGCGATGAGGCTGGTATTAAGAGTGTGACAATGAAGTTTGAGGGTGGAGAATATGCTTATGGCTATCTGAAGAGTGAGAATGGTGTGCACAGATTGGTACGTGTCAGTCCGTTCAATGCTCAAGGTAAGCGTATGACCAGCTTTGCCAGTGTCTTCGTTACGCCGTTGGTAGATGACACGATTGAGGTCTATGTTGACCCAGCTCGTGTTAGTTGGGATACCTTCCGTTCGAGTGGTGCCGGTGGACAGAACGTCAACAAGGTGGAGTCGGGTGTACGTCTTCGCTATCAGTATGAGGATCCTGACACAGGAGAGCAAGAGGAAATCTTGATTGAGAATACGGAGACGCGTGATCAGCCAAAGAACCGTGCCAAGGCTATGCAGCTCCTGAAATCGCAGTTGTATGACCGTGCTATGAAGAAGCGCATGGAAGAACAGGCTAAGATTGAAGCTGGTAAGAAGAAGATAGAGTGGGGAAGTCAGATTCGTAGTTACGTCTTTGATGACCGCCGTGTGAAGGATCATCGTACAAATTATCAAACATCAGACGTGGATGGTGTGATGGATGGTAAGATTGATGACTTCATCAAGGCTTACCTCATGGAGTTCCCAACGGAGGAATAAGCCATTATTCTCCACTTTAATTAATTGATAATATATAATCTTTAAAGAATATAACTATGAACGAAAAACGTAAAATTAATCGTAAAGCAAGAGAACTCAAGCAAGAGAAACAGGCTAATCGTGTTATCGCATGGATTGCCGTGATATTGGTTGCTTTGGGTATCCTTACAATCATTATAGCATCAAATAGCTAATAAATATAGTATTGATAATGGACGACTGTTGTGCTTTTGCTAGGCAATAGTCGCTTATTATATTAACAATAGGGGTCTCATGAGTGGATTAGAGATTGAAAGAAAGTTCTTAGTTCATAAGAAAATGGACTGGAAAAAGCTTGCAAGCAATTGCAGTCATATACAGCAAGGGTATTTTGCAGCTGTTAATACTGTTCGTGTTCGCATCAGGGACGATAAAGGATATCTTACAATCAAAGGCCCTTCACGCACAGGTGGCTTATCACGTTATGAGTTCGAGAAAGAGATTACACTGGAGGAAGCACAGCAACTTATGCTGTTATGCGAGCCGGGTGTAATTGACAAACATCGCTATCTTGTTCCTTTTGGCGAACATACTTTTGAGATAGACGAGTTTCATGGTGATAATGAAGGACTCGTGTTGGCAGAGGTTGAGTTAGGAAGTGAGGATGAAGCTTTTGAAAAACCAGACTTTATTGGCATGGAGGTGACGGGTGTTCGACACTTCTATAATTCACACATGCGACGAAACCCATTTAAGCTTTGGCGCGATAGCATACCAGAAGAATACCGATAACTAAGGCTATTGTAGAGCCTATAGCATCTGCAAAGAAGTCGAGCCATTCACCACTTCGGTTTCCATTCGTACAGTTGGACTGAAGAATTTCTATGAGACCCCCCATAAGAATAGGTAGTAACCAGACCCAGATAATGATGAACTTGGGGCTGGGATGCTTTGTTGTGCGTATGTATTCAATGCTTAAACTGAGTCCTAAAACTAAGTAAATAAGACTATGTGTCCACTTATCAATAAACCTGACATTGCTCAGTGGAGTTTCTGGAATATTCATAAAACACAAAATCCAAGTAGCTATTACAATGATACAACTAAATGGGTGTTTAGTTAAGATATGCTGTAATTTATTCATATTTCACTTCTAATTTGATACAAAAATAGAGATTTTTTCGTAAATTTGCGCATATATTCAATTCTAATTTATATGGTTGAACAGAAAAGAGCAAAGTTTGGAAGCAAGCTAGGTATGATTCTGGCCACAGCAGGTGGTGCTGTCGGCTTGGGTAATGTTTGGCGTTTTCCCTATATGACAGGTCAGAATGGAGGTGCTGCTTTCATTCTTATTTATATCGGGTGTATCTTATTGTTAGGCTTGCCTTGTATGATTAGCGAGTTCATTATCGGTCGTCATGCAGCGTCAAATACGGCACGTGCTTATACAAAGTTATCCAATGGAACAGCTTGGAAGTGGGTGGGATTCTTAGGTGTGCTCACCGGTTTCCTCATTACTGGTTATTATGCTGTGGTCTCTGGATGGTGTCTGCAGTATGGTGTAGCCTCTGCAATGGGACATCTGCATGGTACGCCAGACTATTTCAAGTCGTATTTTACAGACTTCTCTACCAATCCTTGGAAGCCTGTTCTGTGGACAGTGATGATCTTACTTTTCACGCATTATGTTATCATTCATGGCGTTAGAAATGGTATAGAGCGTGCTTCAAAGATAATGATGCCAGCGCTTTTTATCCTCTTGGTAGCTATTGTCATTGCATCTTGTTTACTTCCTGGAGCAGGTAAGGGTATTGAATTCTTGTTGAAGCCCGACTTTAGTAAGGTGACAGGCGATGTGTTCCTTGGTGCTTTAGGTCAGTCGTTCTATTCAATGAGTATCGCAATGGGTTGTATCTGTACTTATGCATCTTATTATAGTCGTCATACAAAATTATTGAATTCGGCTGTACAGATTGGTGTTATTGATACCTGTGTTGCTATCTTGGCGGGTCTGATGATTTTCCCAGCAGCCTTCTCGGTAGGCGTAAGTCCTGATAGCGGTCCTTCTCTTATTTTTATCACGTTGCCGAATGTCTTTGAACAGGCCTTTGCAAGCATGCCCGTGTTAGGATATGTCATTTCTTTGGCATTCTATCTGTTGCTTTCCGTGGCAGCGTTGACTTCGTTAATCTCTCTACATGAGGTGAGTACAGCTTTCTTTCAAGAGGAGTTACACATCAGTCGTTCACGTGCAGCAATGATCGTTACGGGTGGTTGCTCAATGATTGGTGCTATTTGTTCTTTATCGTTGGGCGAATGGAGCTTCCTCAAGGTGGCAGGTGTCGATCTGTTTGATGTCTTCGACTTTGTGACAGGACAAATCTTCCTCCCTGTAGGTGGACTTCTTACCTGTCTGTTCATTGGCTGGTATGTACCTAAAAAGCTGGTAAAGGATGAGTTTACGAACTGGGGAACCACACGTGGTGTCTTCTTTGGAACTTATTACTTCCTGATCCGCTTTGTTTGTCCTTTGGCTATACTTGCTATCTTCTTACATCAGTTGGGAGTGTTCTAAGTTAGCTGAATGATACCCGCTTACCGTCCCTTCCTGCTAAGGGGGAGGGACGTGAAACCTTCTACTGATGATATCTTATACCTGTTTATTATTTACTTTCTATACTCACTATTGTCTATTAAATCTATACTCCTTATATGTTCGTGTCCCTTTAAGGGTATGAATGACCTAAAATCAAGAAACTATGAAATTCCAATCTTTATTCTATCTTCATAAGTCTGATAGGAAAGTAATCTTCATATTATTGCTGTTCATTATCTGTTGTCTGGGTTTGATAATCTTTGTTGGGAATCAAACAACGGAGACTTCCGACGTGAAAAACGATAGCGTAAGCAATAGAAAGTCCACATCTTTTTCTCATAAAGAGCAACTTCCTGAAGTTGTGACGCCAGAAGGACGACACCTTTTTCCCTTCGATCCGAATACAGCTACTGCTGAAGAGTTGCAGAAGTTAGGACTAGCTCCTTATCAAGTACGCAATATCATCAAGTATCGTTCAAAGGGAGGAGTCTATCGTTCACCAATGGACTTTGCTCGTCTTTATGGACTTACACGCAAGCAGTATCGGGAGTTGGAACCTTATATCACAATTGGTGACGATTACGAACCAGCTTCCACGCTTGCTTCTGTACAATCCTATATCGCCCAGAAGGAGGCTGACAAGCAGGCTGCGCATGCGGCTTATGAAGCTTATAAAGCACAAAATACGTATAAACCGAACAAAGGGTATGATCGTGACACCCTCCGTTATCCAGTTAAACTAAAGGTGGGGGAACATATTAACCTCGCTATAGCTGATACAACGCAATTGAAGAAGGTGCCTGGTATAGGCTCTGGGTGGGCTCGTGCGATTGTCAATTATGGTAAACGTTTAGGTGGATACGTTGTTGTAGGACAATTACAAGAGATAGAGGGCTTTCCAGAAGAGGCCTTGCCTTACTTCTCCGTGGTCAATCCACATACGGAAAAGATTAATCTTAATACTGCAACCCTTCCACAACTTCGTAAGCATCCTTATATGAATTTCTATCAAGCAAGGGCTATCTGCGACTATCGAAGACTGAAAGGAAAACTAACAAATCTATCCCAACTCCACCTGTTAAAGGACTTTACGCCAGAAACTATCGAACGTTTGCGTCCGTATGTAGCGTTTTAAGTGATTAAAAAAAGACATTCTTTGCTTTGCATTGTCTTTCATTTAGCTTACCTTTGCACTAAGAATAAAGTAAACGCAATGGATATACAGGAGATTTACAAGATTTACCAAGCGCATCCCGTCGTGACTACGGATAGTCGGAATTGTCCTGAAGGAAGTATCTTCGTGGCATTGAAGGGAGCCTCATTTGATGGTAATAAGTTTGCTGAAGCAGCTTTGGGAAAGGGTTGTAGCTATGCAATCATTGACGAAAAGGAATATGCAAAGGTAGGCGACGAGCGTTATATTCTCGTTGAGGATGCCCTTGTTACTTATAAGGAATTGGCACGCGAGCATCGTCGTCAGTTCTCAATCCCTGTGATTGGTATTACAGGAACAAACGGAAAGACGACAAGTAAAGAACTTATCTCTGCCGTATTGGCTGAGAAGTTTAATGTACATCATACGGAGGCGAACTATAACAACGACGTGGGTGTGCCTCGTACGTTGTTGGGTATTCGTCCAGAACATGAGATTGCAGTTATCGAGATGGGGGCTTCTCATCCAGGTGACATTGAAAAACTCGTTACTTACGTAGAACCAACTTGCGGTTTGATTACCAACGTAGGCCGTGCACATCTGCAAGGATTTGGTAGTTTTGAGGGCGTTAAGCGAACGAAGGGCGAACTCTATGATTACCTCAAAGCACACGATTCTCTGCTTTTCCTTAATGAGAGCAATCCTGACTTGACAGAGATGGCAGAGCAACGTGAGTTTGATCGTATCATAACTTACGGACAGGACGATACCGCTGACGTGCAAGGTAACGTTGTTAGTTGTGCTCCGTGTTTGAAGTTTGAATGGCAGTCATCAAGCCTTAACACCCCTCATCCCTCACCCACCACATACGAAGTGCAAACCCATCTCATTGGTTCTTACAACTTAGATAATATGTTGG
Organism: Prevotella scopos JCM 17725; assembly: GCF_018127785.1. Taxonomy (NCBI): domain Bacteria; kingdom Pseudomonadati; phylum Bacteroidota; class Bacteroidia; order Bacteroidales; family Prevotellaceae; genus Prevotella; species Prevotella scopos. Next base: position 1,484,792 of record NZ_CP072390.1, on the reverse strand, counting down.
CAGCCATAGCTATTGGTCTTCACTTTGGTGTTACGCCACAGCAAATCAACTATGCTTTGGAGAACTATGTGCCTCATAACAATCGTTCTCAGCTAACGGAGACTGCGCATAACAAGCTTATTGTGGATGCTTACAATGCTAATCCATCTAGTATGGCTGCTGCGATAGAGAACTTCCAACTAATGGAGGTAGAGAATAAGATGGCTATCCTCGGTGATATGCGTGAGCTTGGAGATGCGTCTGCAGAAGAACATCAGAAGGTTGTTGACCTATTAAAGACTACGGATATTCGTAATGTGTGGCTTGTTGGAGAGGAGTTTGAGAAGACAAAGACCGATTTCCGCAAGTTCCATGACATTGATGGTGTGAAAGCAGAGATAGCTCTTCATCGTCCTGAGAATCATTATATCTTGATAAAAGGTAGTAATGGCATCAAGCTTTTTGAGCTTCCAGCCTTGCTCTAACAAGAAAGAAAAACGGCGAGAAAGTTTGTGTTAGTTCAGAGAAAATAATTAACTTTGCACTTGCTTTTAAGCTATCGGGATGTAGCGCAGTTGGTAGCGCACTACGTTCGGGACGTAGGGGTCGCCAGTTCGACTCTGGTCATCCCGACTGAAAAAGGGAAGAAACCGCATGGTTTTTTCCCTTTTTGGTTTTATTGGGCTAATTAGCCTTATTGACCTTATAAGCCTTATTAATTATCATTCCCTTAGTCTTTCTCTGCAATCTTCAAGGATAGCCATCAACTCATCCATCTTTGTTGTACGCAACATGGCGATGCGTGTCTTCTTAAAATCAGGGATTCCTTTGAAGATAGGCGATGCAGCTAGATGTCGACGTGTATGCAAGATACCACGATGTTCGTCGATACGCTCCACATTAATGCGTAGCATCTCTTCAAGAATGTCAATCTTATCATCGATAGTCAACTGCTTCTCACCTTGATTGAAGAGCCATGGACAACCAAAGGTTGCACGACCAATCATTACTGCATCAACGCCGTAACGGTCGAACTTCTCATTCGCTTCCTCAATACTTGTCACGTCACCATTGCCGATGATGGGGATATGAATACGTGGATTGTTCTTCACCTCACCAATCAATGTCCAGTCAGCTTCGCCTGTGTACATCTGTGCGCGGGTACGTCCATGAATCGTCAAGGCCTTTATACCACAGTCTTGCAACTGCTCTGCAAGGTCGGTAATAACCAAGTTGTCGTTGTCCCAACCTAATCGGGTCTTCACTGTGACGGGTGTGTTGACAGCCTTCACTACCTCTCTTGTGATGTCAAGTAGCAGTGGGATGTTCTTTAACATACCAGAGCCTGCACCCTTGTTTGCCACCTTCTTTACCGGACAACCAAAGTTAATATCAATCACATCGGGTTTTACCTGTTCTACAATCTTAGCCGCTTCAACCATTGAAGCTACATCCCTACCATATATCTGTATTCCTACAGGACGCTCACTATCGTCAATGACTAATTTTGAAAGTGTCGATTTGATACTACGGATGACGGCATCAGCTGACACAAATTCCGTATATACCATGGCTGCACCAAAGCGTTTGCACATCTTTCGGAAGCCAATATCCGTTACATCTTCCATTGGAGCCAAGAATAGTGGGCGTTCCCCCAAATCTATTGTTCCTATTTTCATAGGTGCAAAGGTAACGAAAAGGCTTTGAATAGTAAATAGATAAGAGGGTAAAAAAGTAAAAGGAAGGGAAAGAAAAGGAGTGTTTTTCATTCTTAAATATTTTGCAGTACACGAAAGTTATGCTATTTTTGCAATATAAAGTTCATGAAGTTATGGCTGATCAATACAAAATACCCTATTTGAACGCTGTTATCAGAATGTTTGGTAGTCGCTTTGACTTGACCATACAGCAAGCTTTCCGCTATCTTTATAACTTTAAAGGAATACGATTTCTTTTAGAGTATTACGACGTGGAACATACTTTGTCTATAGAAGATACGGTAGATGATCTTATTAAAGTCTGTCAAAAGAATGGAGGAGAACTGGCATGAGACTCTATCATGGTACTAATATTGATTTTTCAGAGATAGATCTTGCAAAGTCTTTCCCACTAAAAGACTTTGGAAAAGGCTTTTACTTGACGACAATACGTGTGCAAGCATAACGAATGGCGAAACGAAAACAAGAGGCATTGGGGGGAAAAGCCATTGTACAAGAGTATGAATTTGATGAGAATGTCTTGCATAAAGATGATTTAAAAGCGCTTGTTTTTGAAGGAACTACCCCAGAGTGGGCAACATTTATCTTTAATAATAGGTCAAGAAATAAAAACTATCGGCATGATTATGATATCGTTGTCGGACCTATAGCAGATGATGGAGTGGCCTTTCTTATTAACCAATACACGACGGGAGCAGTCACTTTAGCACAGTTTACTCGGATGCTTAAGTTCAAGAAACTCAGTAATCAGTATTTTTTCGGAACTGAAAAGGCTGTAAAACAATTAAGAAGAATAAAGTAATGACACAACAAGAAAGATTTAATCACCTTGTCAATTTCACGATTGATGAGCTGACAACTTATCTTATAGAAGACTTCCATTTGGATACAGCAGAAGCTTTGAATATTGTTTATTCTTCAAAGACACTTGAACTTCTGCAGAACAAACGGACTGGGCTTTATGACCAAAGCCCGGGCTATGTGTATCATTTGCTTAAGCATGAGTATAAGACTGGACAGTTGCCACAAGTCAACTAATCTTTATTAAAACGATTATCTAAATTTAATTTACAGCCATCTTTGCAACCCAGTTGCAAAACATAATCTTTATCTTTGCAGCAGAATATTAATGCAGTAACAGGTTTTAGATTATGAAAAAGAAACTCTTAAGAATCATTCTTACGGCTGTACTCCTCGCTGGAGCATGGTTAGTAGAGCATTTCACAGCACTTCCAATGTGGCAGGTACTGCTTGTTTATTTGGTTCCTTATCTGGTTATCAGTTATGATGTATTAGGTGAAGCAGTTGAGGGAATCATGGAAGGCGATCCTTTTGACGAGAATTTCCTGATGAGTATTGCGACTATCGGAGCATTACTCATCGGTTTCCTTCCTAATGCCGAACCTCAGTTTATTGAGGGAGTCTTCGTGATGTTGTTCTTCCAGTTGGGCGAACTCTTTGAGCATTATGCGGAAGATAAGGCGCGCGACTCCATCTCTGAGCTGATGGATATCCGTCCTGATGTTGCTAACGTAGAGCGAAATGGAACGGTAGAGAGTGTTAGTCCTGAGGATGTTAAGCTTGGTGAGACTGTGATTGTTAAGCCGGGAGAGAAGATACCATTAGATGGAAGGGTGCTTGAGGGCAGTTCCAGTCTTAATACCGTAGCTCTTACGGGTGAGAGTATGCCACGTGATGTAAGTGCGGGTATGGAGGTTATCTCTGGTTGTGTCAATCTTTCGGGGGTGTTGAAGGTGCAAGTTGAAAAGCCATATAGCGAGTCAACCGCCGCAAAGATTATCCAACTCGTTGAGGAGGCAGGTGATAACAAGTCACGCAGTGAGTCTTTCATTCGCCGTTTTGCACGTGTCTATACGCCTATCGTGGTGATTGCTGCCCTTGCTTTGGCTGTTATTCCTCCGTTCTTCTATGATAGTTACGCACCAGCCTTTGGTGTTTGGCTCTATCGTGCATTGACCTTCTTGGTTGTAAGTTGCCCATGTGCTTTGGTTATCTCTATTCCACTTACCTTCTTTGCAGGAATCGGTGGAGCTTCTCATAAGGGAATCCTCATTAAGGGTGGTAACTATATGGATGCTTTGTCAAAGCTCTCTACGGTGGTATTCGATAAGACAGGAACATTGACACGTGGAACTTTTGATGTTGAGGCTATCCACCCAGAGAAACTCTCTGAGCATGAATTACTTCATTTAGCAGCCCATGTTGAACGTTATTCTACCCATCCAATTGCCCTTGCCCTCCGTATGGCATATACAGATGAAAAGGATAATTGTACAGTTGAAGATATACAAGAAACAGCGGGACAGGGTATTACGGCTACTGTTAATAATCAGAAAGTAAGTGTTGGTAATAGCCGTTTAATGGCAACACTTGGTATTACAATCCCTACTTGTAAACGTTGTACGAGCCATGCGGGTACGATAGTTCATGTTGCGATTGATGGTGAATATGCAGGTCATATCGTTATTTCTGACCAGTTGAAGGCTGATGCTGTGAAGGCAATAGAGTCTCTGAAGCAGTTGGGGGTTAGCAAGACTGTGATGCTGAGCGGCGACAAGAGGGAAGTTGTTGAGCAAATTGCGGAGCAGACAAAGGTGACGGAATACCACGCCGAACTGCTCCCTGCTGACAAGGTAAGCCATGTTGAACGTCTCATTAAGGAGAAGAATACAGGTGAAACAATTGCCTTTGTTGGTGATGGTATCAATGATGCACCAGTGTTGGCACGTGCTGATGTGGGTATTGCTATGGGTGCTTTGGGCAGTGATGCAGCTATCGAGGCAGCCGATGTCGTATTGATGGACGATAAACCTTCAAAGATTGCACTTGCCATAGAACTCTCATGCCGTACTATTTTCATAGCAAAAGAGAATGCATGGTTCGCCATCGGTATTAAGGTAGCAGTCCTTCTTCTTGCCACCTTTGGAATGGCAAGTATGGGATTAGCCGTCTTTGCTGATGTTGGTGTGATGGTTCTTGCAGTTCTCAATGCGATGCGAGCAAGGTAAGGATAGTTATTTCTCGATATTTTTTTATGAAAATGATTTGGCATCTGTATGGCTGTAGCTATGCAGATGCTTTTTTTATATCTCTAAAAGCAAGGTCGTGTAAAATAGGAGAGGGCTTTCACTTTTGATAGGAGATGCTTTTTCATTCTTAAACAATGTTGTTATCTGGTAACTTTATGATAAAAATAATTACGGAAAAAGCTAAATTAGAAAACTTTTGTGTAAGTTTGCAGTATTGAAGTGATTGCTATGCAGATACGACTTGTTCTATTTCTCTTGTGGCTTTTGCTACCATTATCATCACTTCAAGCACAGAAAGTGCTGGTATGTGATGGGGCAACGCGCTTTCCGATACGTGATGTATTGGTCAGTGTGGATGGGAAGAATGTGGGACTTACTACATGGCAAGGAACCATTAATCTGCCTGATTCATTCCAAATAGCTACCTTTAAGAAGAAAGGCTATGCGTCAGAGAAGTTATTTCGGAGTGAGGTATTGCGTGATACTGTCTTCCTTTTTCCCGCTGAACATTATCTTGATGAAGTCGTGGTGATAGGAAAACAGGTTGTTGATGGGCGTGAACTGTTGAAGAAGATGCCAAAACGAGACATCTTAGAGAAGAAGCCAGCCCATTCCCTATTAGAGTTTGATGTTGGGCTTATGCTTGATAAACGGCTACGTAGAGACCGTCAGCATGTTGAGAAGCTACGTGAAGTTTTCAAGAAAATGGACGGTTTAGAGGATAAGGAAGACCCTATCCTCAAAGCTTATCGACAGACACAGTTGGAACTAAAAGCTGATTCTATTCAGAAAAAGAATGAGCAAAAAGAGCTGAAGAAATAGCTTTTAGTGTGAATATAGGTTAATTATTAGATTACTAAAGCAATCTTTTTGTATAGTTTACTTGACTTTTAGAAGAGTAAATATTACTTTTGTGGTGTGATAGGTATCTTTACTTATTAATTAAAAAAGCTACTTTATGAAAACAGATTATCTTTTACCCCACATCTTTAGGAAGGTTGGTTGGTTTATTTTTATCCCTTGCTTTGTCATGATTATGGTTTCTTGGTTAGGTATTAATGACTGGTTTAATGATGACAGACTGAGTTTTATTACCTTACACATTGGAAACTTGAGTTTCTTTGCTCCAGAACAGGAGGGACGTTCTTTCTTCTATTTTGCGCAGGAAGACATGTTTTCGGAAATTGTTTACTGTTTGACCTTTACCTCTCTCTATATGATAGCATTTTCAAAGGAAAGAGTTGAGGATGAATATGTTGAACATCTCCGTATGCGTTCATTAGTATGGGCACTGAAAGTAAATACGATTTTCTTTGTAATCTTCACGTGGTTCTGCTTTGGAATGGTTTATATCACGTTGTTAATGCTATCAATGTTTAGCATATTTCTGCTGTTTCACTTCCGTTTTCTTTACGAACTACATAAAAGGAGAATAGATAATGAAGAATAGTATAAGAGTAGAGCGGGCAATCAAACGCATGACTCAGGCGCAATTAGCAGAACTTATTGGGGTGTCCCGTCAGACGATTGTCGCTATCGAAAGCGAGAAGTATGTTCCCTCAACAGTTCTCAGTTTGAAGATTGCACGTGTTTTCGATAAGCGTGTAGATGATATTTTTGAACTTGAAGAAGGCGATTAAAGCCTTGTATATATACTCCCTCATTTTCGATATCATCGGTAATCATAATTCTGAATTGTGCACTCTGGATTTTGAATTATCAAAGTAATCATAATTATGAATTATGAATTTAGAATTAAATAAAAAATGCCCGATGGACAAGGTGAAGACATTTCACACTTGCCTCATCGGGCTCAACATATACTCAAGTCAGAGAAGATTTTACTATTATATCACGCCACGGATACGGTCGTCAAAGGCTGAAAGGGCAGCCTTAGCACCTTCTCCCATAGCGATTGTAATCTGTTTGTAAGGCACCGTTGTAACGTCACCAGCAGCATATACGCCACTCAGACTTGTACGATTGGTTGCGTCAACGATAATCTCACTACGTGGAGTAACCTCCACTTGATCCTTGAAAGCATCGCTGTTTGGCGACAAGCCAATCTGAACAAAGACACCATCTAAAGCTATTTCGCGCTCTTCGTCATTGGTACGGTCCTTTACTTTGATACCCGATAGCTTCTGACCATCACCCAAGAGGGCTGTTGTCTGGGTAGAAAGGAACACCTCAACATTAGGCAGACTGGCTACTTTCTGCTGTAGAACCTCATCGGCACGCATAGCATCAGCAAACTCAAGAACAGTTACGTGGCGGCAGATACCAGCCAAGTCAATGGCTGCTTCGATACCAGAGTTACCACCACCGATGACTGCTACATCCTTACCTTTATAGAAAGGACCATCGCAATGAGGGCAGAAATGTTCACCATGACCGATGTATTTATCCTCATCTGGCAGACCCAAACGGCGCCAGCTTGCACCTGTTGCAATCACGACAGCAGGTGCGGTGAAGGTTTCACCACCACGTACTGAAACGGTCTTTACAGCCTCTTTCAAGTTGGTTGAAACCACTTTTCGGTTGTCGAACACGTCAATAGAATAGTCATTGATATGAGTACGGAGGTCGGCAGCAAGCTGTGTACCTGTCGTTTTGGTAACAGAGATGAGATTCTCGATACCTGTTGTGTCGTTTACCTGTCCTCCTATGCGTTCTGCAACGATAGCTACGCGCAAGCCTTTGCGGGCAGAGTAGATAGCAGCAGATGCTCCAGCAGGACCACCACCGAGTACGATAACATCATATTCACGTACTGTTTGCACTGCACTTTCATCATGGTCGGTGCCTACCTTGTCCTCTAACTCCTGCAAAAGGATTCCAAGATCGCCACGACCCGTGTGCAATGGTTCCCCATTGACATATACAGAAGGTACGCCCTGTATGTTCAAACGTTGTATCTCGTCCTGACAAAGACCTCCATCAACCATCTCATTGCTGATATTTGGGTTAATGAGCGCCATCACGTTGAGTGCCTGAACAACGTCAGGACAGTTCGTACAGGTGAGAGATACGTAAGTTTGAAGGCGTATTTCACCCTTCAATGACTTGATACGTGTAGCAATCGCCTCGTCAGGAAGGTTCTTACCCTGTCCGTCAGTATTGAGGACAGCGAGGAGCAGGGAGGTAAACTCGTGTCCATTTGGTATGCCACGGAAGCTGATACCAGTCTCTTCACCATTGCGAAGGATACTGAATGAGAACTGTTCTCCCTCCTTATAAACTGTCTTAATCTTGTCAGAAGTAGAGGCGAAATCCTCGAGGAAGGAAGAGAACTCTGCTGAGTTTTCGTCGTTACTATTGCGTGTAACGCTAAGTGTTATATCAGATGAGAGCGAAGCAAAGACGCCCTTCACCTGTTCGAGTATATTTGAATCTAACATGGGTTTGTATATTTCTCTCCTTGATTAATAAAAAGGTGGAGAGATTAAGTCCGAGACTTATCTCTCCACCATAACTTCTATGACACTTTTATGTCTGTTATTACAGAAACTAAGTCTTAGAGCTTACCTACGAGGTCAATGCTTGGCTTCAATGTTTCGCCACCCTGCTTCCACTTAGCTGGACAAACCTCACCCTCGTGAGAAGCAACGAATAAAGCAGCCTCAACCTTACGAACGAGCTCATCAGCGTTACGACCGATGCTGTTATCCTGAATCTCAGCAATCTTAACGAGACCCTCTGGATTTACGAGGAATGTACCACGGTAAGCCAAACCCTCGTCCTCTTTATATACACCGAAGCCACGGCTCAATACGCCAGTTGGGTCAGCGAGCATAGTGTACTTAATCTTCTTGATTCTATCAGAAGCATCGTGCCATGCCTTGTGTACGAAGTGAGTATCAGTACTTACTGAGAAAACCTCTACACCAAGACCCTTGAGCTGCTCGTACTTGTCAGCCAAATCCTCCAACTCTGTAGGACAAACGAAAGTGAAGTCAGCTGGATAGAAGAAGAAGAGTGCCCATTTGCCCTCGATATCCTTGCTTGAAACGGTCTTAAACTGTCCGTCCTGGAAAGCCTGAACGGTAAACTCTGGTGCGTGTGCATTAATAATTGGTTCCATATCTTACTTAAAACTATTTATGTGATTAAATCTTTTTGTTTTGCAATGCAAAGTTAGTATTTGAAATCATTACAACCAATAGAAAAAATCTATCGTGTCATTAATAAAATCTATCAAGGTATATTTAGTCATTGATTATCAGCGCGTTGGGGTTTGTTGTTGGCTTGAATAAAAAGAATACGACCTCGATAAAATTATAACTAAAGATATATTTTATTACTACAAAGGTCTTGTACAACGATTACAAAGGCTTTGTAGAGTTTCTACAAACGCCTTGTAGAGTTTCTACAAACGCTTTGTAATATTCGTTTGTTTGGTTTATATGATACCTAAAAATGGTGGTTGGCTATTTAATTATGGTGATTATGTGTGCAATTAGTCATTATAAAGTATGAAAAAAGCAGTAGAAAGTACAAATAACACGATGATAACTCGATTATTTGCCCTTTTATGCTATATTTGCTTAGTATATACATTAGTATTAAGAGAATGACCCTACAACAATTAGAATATGTAATGGCAGTCTATCGGCATAAACAATTTGCGAAAGCAGCCGATGAATGTAATGTCACACAGCCAACGCTTAGTTCGATGATTCAGAAGTTGGAAGATGAATTAAGTGTGAAAATATTTGATCGTAAACGTCAGCCGATACAGCCTACACAAGCGGGAATGAAGCTGATAGAACAGGCTTGGAAGGTACTTGCTCGTGCAAAGAAACTTAAACAAACGATTGACGAGGAGCGTCATGCACTTACGGGAACATTTGAAGTAGGAGTATTACCGACCATCGCACCTTACCTTATTCCTCGTTTTTTCCCTCAGTTGATGAACGAACACCCAGAGATGGATGTGCGAATTACGGAGATGAAAACTGAAGATATGCGCAGAGCACTTCGTCGGGGTGACATTGATGCAGGAATCTTGGCACGTGTTGATGGATTAGAGGAGATGGAGTGTACACCGCTCTTTCGTGAACAATTCTTTGCTTATGTAGCCGAGAGCGACCCATTGTTCGAAAAAGAGTTTATTCGTCCTGCTGACCTGTCGGGAGAGTTCTTGTGGTTGTTGGATGAAGGGCATTGCTTTCGTGATCAGTTGGTTAAGTTCTGCCAACTGAAGTCAGCTACCTTGAGCAAGAAGAGCTATAACTTAGGAAGCATAGAGACCTTTATGCGTATCGTAGAGAAGGGTAAGGGTGTAACCTTTATTCCACAGCTTGCCCTCTCACAGCTCACGAAAGAGCAGCATCGCCTTGTGCGTCCTTTCGCTCATCCTGTGCCTACACGTGAAATCATTATGATGACCTCGCCCAACTTTATTCGTCATACATTGCGCAACATGCTTATAGAGAAGGTTAAAGAATCCTTACCTGATAATATCCAGATTTAAGCCTTCACAACTTCTCTTTGAGCGGTAAAAAAGATAGAAAACGTAAACCCCAGCTACTTCAACAGTGGCTGGGGCTTGTGGTAATCCTTAACCCAGGTTTAATCTCCACTTTCGCTTATTTCTTGCAGTCACCATACTTTCCTCGTTTTTCTTATGGGCTTTGTGTCCTACAAATTTTATTTTTTTTGTATGGTGAATGGTTAAACTTGGGTTAGGTTGTAATTTTGTTTTTATTTTATCGTTGTTATCTGTAGAAACTGCCTATTCTATGCCGTTTAACTTTCTTGTTTCCTCAACATCTAAGGCTTCGGCAAGGATTGAGATAGGGTTCTTTACATCATATCCAGTTGACATTTCTATCTGCCATTTGCAGGTTTCACAGTCTGTTGTGACGTAGTCTGGGTTTACTTCTTTTATCTGTTTGAAGACGCCAGCACCAATCTGTTGCGAGCGTTCATAGTTCTCTTTCTTGAATCCATAGGTGCCGGCAATACCGCAACATTGTGAGTCGAGCATCGTAAGTTGTAGTCCTGGAATCATTTTAAGCAGTTCTGTACTATAGATAACCCAACCCATCTTTTCCATGTGGCAGGCCGTATGGTAGGCTGCGTGCATCTTGAAATCCTTGCGGAAGGCAAGTTTTATATCGTCACTTTCTATCAGGCGATAGAGGAAGCGGGTGGCAAGAGTGATGTTTTCTTTTACATCATCGACCTTTATATCTAATAGATGTTCGTATTCGTCACGCATCGTAAAGGTGCAAGTAGAACTGGTTGTGAGGACAACTCGGTTTTCTTTTGCAGCTTGGCGGATGGATTTGATGTTCACTTCTCCCTGACGGCGCGCCTGACCGCTGAGTCCGTTTGCAATCAATGCCACACCACAACACTTCTCTTTCTCTAACAAATGGACACCATAACCAACCGCATTCATGATCTTTACGAGGTCTTTGCCCAACTGTGGGAAATTGTAGTTGACGTAACAGCCGTGGAAATAGCTTACGTGTTTCTTATAGTTGTCTTGCTGTTTTGCAGCATTGCGCTTAAACCAAGTCTCAAACTTCTGACTGCTATAGGCTGGGAAACTACGATGTTTGTCAACTCCCATCACGGTGTGGAGTACAGCCTTGACAGGTTTCAAGCCTAAGGTGGTATTCACAATTGGTGCAACGAGGTTTGCCATCGTTCCCACAAAGTCAGTATTTGCCAACATTCTGTCACGCAGAATAGGGCCATGTGTGCTGTATTTGATACGTGAAGCCTGAATGATGTCAGCAATGCGAACACCAGAAGGGCAGGCTACTTCGCAACGTTTACAGTTCAGACACATTTTTAACGCATCATTAAAGAAATTATTATCCTTTAGTCGGTAACGTTCCAAGTCAGGTCCTGAATGTTTCGGACCAGGATAGTTTGGCTCCACAGCAGACACTGGGCAGTAAGCCGTACAGATGGAACACTTAAGGCATTGTTCCAAGTTATTACCGCTGATATTTTTTAGTTGTATTCCTTCTGGCATGACTTTATTTCCTTTCTGTTATTGTCTCAGCTACCCGAAGGGCAGTCAAGAGTGAAACACCTGTCTCATCAGCGAGTTTAATGTTGTTATGTCCGCTCAGAAGTGAGCCGATAACAAAGAGGTTGCTGATAGTCTTTCCGTCTTTTATTGCGTGGAAGTCTTTATCTGTTTTGGCACCATATTCCATATAAGGTTGTGCTTCAAATGCATCTTCCTTTGTCCATTCACTTCGAGCTTCAGCAGCATCAACGTCAAGGCTGAAGACCGGCTCGAATACATGTTGATAATTACTTTGTAGGCCGTGACTCATAAATGAACCCGAAGCAAGGATGAACTCGTCTGCATAAAAGGTCTCGTAAGGGAGGTTTTTGGTGGTGATTGACACGAGGCGATTGCCTTCGAAGACCCCACCATTGGCAGTATCGCCCACCAATAATGTTCCGCCCAAGCGGGTGAAGTGTTGCTTTAAAAGATGCGTGGTACGCACTCCCGATACCGAAGGGGGGAGGGTTGCGATGTATTCAATAGGTTTCTTTACCATAGCTTTCAGTTCGTTGAGGCTATCGTTGTTGTTAAAACCTAAGACGGCAGGGAATAATAACACTTCTGCATCGCCACTAATGGCGTTGATGCAATCGGCAACTTTACGCAAAGCAGTTTCGTCTGACAATACTTTAGCAATGTTAGTTGCACGCATCTCGGTAGGACTTTTTCTCACATGACTCAGCTCGTCAGTTGTAAACGACTTCACCTGACAAGCTACTCCGTTCTTCTTAAGATTGGCAGCGATGAATGTTGTTGGTAAATCTAAGAAGCCTTGGATGTTCAAGAGCTCTACGCTTTTCCAAGGAAGTATGTCCATTTGTTGGCTCATAACATAACCTTCTGTTGTCAACCATGCTGGGCGTGTTGTTCCTAATGGGGTAAGGCGATAATGATTTTGTTTGCTATTGCCAGTTGTCTTCACGCCAACTTCCTTCAATAACGCCTTTGCTTTGTCAGCAAGGGATTGAATCTTCTCAGCTCCAATTTTCTTATAAGGATGCTGTTCGCCCAACGTTGCTATCGCTTCCAATGGATGTTCGACAACCTTCCCATTGTCATCATAACCCAGTAGGTCGAACGAACCAGAATTAAAATGCAGACTATTCTGTCCTGTCGATACAATACAAACGCGTTTACCTGCGTTTGCCAGTGTTATGCCAGCAGTGAGCCCGCTGAGGCCACCACCGATTATGATAATGTCATAGCTCATTGTTGATGTTTTTTGAATGTGATAGATGGTTGTGCGTCTTAGCGTTTTATAGATGCGTAGGTACGACTATTGAACGCTCATTGGTAAAAACTTCTTTTGCTTTCAAGTGCTTGTTATCAGTTGCTTAGCCCTAACAAACCCTGATAGATACTGGTTGTAAGCTGTGCTTCATCGAGTGTGCTGCCCCAAGCAACGGGTTGCATACCTTTCCAACGTTCATTGATGAAGTCGTGAAGGTCGGTCAATGTCTTTTCAGCTTCATCTCCAGCGTCACACATAACGCCAGCAGCTCGACAAGCACAAAGTTCTCCTTGGCAGGTTCCCATACCTACTCGGGTACGGCGGCGAAGGTTGAGGAGGTCGTGGACGTGCAACTTCTCCATCGCATATTTCACTTCACCGACACTTACTTCCTCGCATTCACAAACTAAGGAACGGTCTTCTATGCTTTGTGCTGGTATCTCTTGAACGCAATTGCCTTGGCGTCCTTTAGCAGCGATATGGGCTGTTGAATACGTATGATGTTTCGTGTCGGGATCATGTCCTTCACTTCCGGGAAGAGGACGGATGGCTGTCTGGCAAGCAGCATCTATACCTAATTTCTTGCAGGCTAGGTTGGTTGCCTCTTCCGCCATGAGTCGGTAGGTCATCATCTTACCGCCAGTAATCGTAATAAGTCCACCCACTCCATCTCGTGTCTCATGATCTAAACAGACGATTCCACGACTGATGCTGCGTCCTGACGGGTCATTATCGGCTGCAACAAGTGGTCGGACACCTGCATAAGCACGGAGGATGCGTGTTGTCGCAAGGCTCGGAGCAAGTTTCTCTCCTTCCTTTATCAATATATCAACTTCCTCTTGGGTAATCTTCAGATTGTCTATCGTGTCATAAGGAACACGATCACTGGTAGTGCCAATGACACAAACAGCGTCATCTGGGACGAGGATGTCAGCATTGGCTGGCTTACGACAGCGATTGATAACCATGTTGTTGACACGATGACCGAAGATAAGGAGTGTTCCTTTCGCAGGAAACATATTCACCTTTATACCAGCCAGTTTGACAATATCATGCCCCCAGATACCAGCAGCATTGATAACGATACGACAGCGAATTTCGCTTTCTTCTCCTGTATGGTTGTTACGGAGGCGGACGCCCTCCACACGATCATTGCTTAAAATGAGTCCTACTACCTGCTGATAGGTTAGAATATCGGCTCCATGACGACGTGCATCAACAACGTTTGCTGTCGTAAGAAAAAATGGATCGATAGCAGCATCTGGCACTCGCACAGCGCCAATCAGGTCAGGGTTGACCGATGGTTCTATGCGACGTGCTTCCTCAGGTGAAATAATACTAGCACTAATGCCTGCTTTCTGGCAGGACTCAACGAATGTTTTTTGGTATTGTATGTCGTCCTCAGGGAGCGTAATAAACAAGCCATCAGTAGGTTCTACGCAGTGGTGAGCAATTCGGCGGAGTATCATATTCTCCTTGATACACTCCGAAGCTGACTCTGGGTCGGTCACTGCATAGCGTGCTCCACTGTGGAGCAAGCCGTGGTTGCGACCTGTGGCACCATTGCTGAAGTCATACTTCTCTACAAGAAGTACGCGCAGTCCACGCATAGCACAATCGCGTGCAGTGCCTACGCCAGTAACGCCTCCACCGATGATAATCACATCGTAATCCTTGTTTATTACACTGTTCATTTTTTAGGTAGTTGTAATTGGTCAAAATCTATTTGCAATGTTTCGGAACGAAATATGTGTTAAATGTTTTGACTATCGTTCAAAATTGTTTTGTTTCTTTTCGCAGCAAAGGTATCTAATTTATTTGAAAGTACCAAAAACGCTTAACACTTTTTGTGGTATTTATTTCGTTTAGAAAGTTAGTATCTTTCGTTTTGTTGTTTTTATGGATGATTGTAATTAAGGATTTGGGATTCCTCCTACAAAATTAATTAGAGGATAACAATTGTTTTTGAAGATAAGATTCTTTGTTACATATTATTATTTTACTATCTTTGCAAAAATAAGATTCTATATTTAATTACAGTGTTATAATCCTTTCTGATATGAAAATCAATTCTAAACACTCAGTTGAACAATATTCTAATTTTAATCTTAAAGATTTCTTTGATATGAATAGCCCCAAAAAAATATTGATTCCTGCAGTACTTGTTGGCTTTCTTTGCATTGCTAGTCTTGCATTCTTTTCATTTGTGAATCCTTCTTATGATCAAGAAGCTGCGTTGAAGATGAAGCCTATCTTCTTTGGTAGTACGCGTGTTGCTGACGAGCCTGTAAACTCTATCACGCTGATTGCACCAACAACGACTGCAGTTTACTTCAATATCTTACCACAGAAGATGCAGTTCCAGTTTGATGACTTGCTCTCAAATGACAATACTCCACTTGATGTGAATATGTATATGATTATTCAAGTGAAGAAAGGACAGACTCCTGACTTGTTAAGGAACTATGGAGAGAACTGGTTTGAGAACTTTATCGAACCTTACTTCCGCAATAAGGTGCGTGAGTATGTATCCTCTTGTTCACCATTCGACTTGATGAGTAATCGTGAAGTACTTGCTAAATTTGATGACCGTATCAAGCAGTCTATGCGTCAGTATGTGGCCTCTTTGTCACGAAAGGCAAACTTCCCAATTGATATTCAACAGGTAATTACCGACCGTGTGATGCCTAACAAGGAGCAATTGGAGGAAATGAACAAGACCGCAGCAAGTATTCAAGCAAAGCAGACACAGGAGAAGCGTGCTGAGATGGAGCTTGCTCGTGCGAAGGCTGAGCGTAATAAGGCTGTGGCTGATAAGGCTTATATGACAGAGTTGAACCTTTCACCATCACAGTTTATTCAGTTGCGTGCGTGGGATGTCATCGAGAAGAAGAATGGTGCAAACATAGATGTTCTCTTCGGAGGTGGTGAAACTCCGATGTGGAATATCCGTAGATAAATGAAGTTAAGATGCAAAGTGCGCATCTGAGGGAACATTTATATAAACGAAAAGAGGTGATTGCCTTAATGGTAACCACCTCTTTGTTATTTTATAATATGTTGATTATAGATAATCTGAAGGCTTTATAAATGTTCAAGACGTTTACAATTCTGTCTTTTTCAGGCTTATTATAATCTTTCTTTATGTTTGTCCAGCTTATTTCAACTTAGCTTCAAGGTTCTTCAGCATGTCAACAGTCATTGCGTCGAGGTCATACTGAGGATTCCAATCCCATTCAGCACGTGCGCAACTGTCGTCAAGGCTGTCTGGCCAGCTGTCAGCAATACCCTGCTTGAGTGGGTCTACGTCGTATTCCATCTCAAACTCTGGCTTGTAACGCTTGATAGCATTGAAGATTTCCTCAGGGTCGAAGCTCATAGAAGCAATGTTGAAACCATTGCGGTGAACCAAACGTGTTGGATCTGCTTCCATCAATGAGATAGCTGCGTGCAAACCATCAGGCATATACATCATGTCCATCAGTGTTCCTTTCTTGATAGGACATACGAACTTCTCACCACGAACAGCAGCGTAATAGATGTCAACTGCATAGTCAGTAGTACCACCACCTGGAGGTGTTACGTAGGAAATCAAACCTGGGAAACGTACTGAACGAGTGTCAACACCATACTTCTTAAAGTAATAGTCGCTGAGCAACTCTGTGGTAACCTTTGACACACCATAGATTGTACCAGGACGTTGAACAGTGTCCTGTGGTGTCTGTGTGTGAGGTGTACTCAAACCGAATGAACCGATAGAACTTGGAGTAAAGACCGCACAGTTGTTCTCACGCGCCACTTCCAAGATGTTCCAAAGACCATCGATACCGATCTTCCAAGCTAATTGCGGCTTCTTTTCTGCTACTACAGAGAGTAATGCGGCAAGGTTGTAGATGGTGTCAATGTTGTATTTTTTAACAACATCGGCAATCATCTCTGGGTTAGTAACGTCGGCTTCTGCTGATGGGCCGCTTTCTTTCAGTTCGCCTTTAGGCTCGGCTCCCTTGATGTAACCAGCAACAATGCTGTCGTTTCCATAACGTTTTCTAAGTTCTCTGGTAAGCTCTGAGCCAATCTGACCTGTAGAGCCTATAACCAAAACATTTTTCATAAATATTGTTAAGTTTGTATATAATGGCTGCAAAGTAAGCATATTTTTGTTGATTATACTACATTTACGTATTAAAATTCTTAAAAAATCAGCTTGTGAAGTAAAAAAAAACTCCTCAACGTCCTTTTTCTCAATTTTTATAAGTTACTTTGCTTTTTAATAAATAAAATCTAATGTTATGTACGGTAAGATGAAAGAACATCTCAGTAACGCACTTGCTGAGATTAAAGAAGCAGGACTTTACAAAGAGGAAAGAATCATTGAGAGTCCTCAAAGTGCGGCAATCGAAGTAAAAGGTAAGGAGGTTTTAAACTTCTGTGCAAACAATTATCTTGGTCTTTCTAATCATCCACGTTTGATAGAAGGTGCTAAGAAGATGATGGACAAACGAGGATTCGGTATGTCCTCTGTTCGTTTTATCTGTGGAACACAGGACAGTCACAAGGAGCTTGAGGCTGCCATCTCTGATTACTTCAAGACAGAAGACACTATTCTCTATGCTGCTTGCTTTGACGCTAATGGTGGAGTCTTTGAGCCATTGCTCACCGATCAGGATGCTATCATCTCTGATGCGCTCAACCATGCCTCAATTATTGATGGTGTACGCCTTTGTAAGGCAAAGCGTTATCGCTATGCAAATGCAGATATGGCTGATCTTGAGCGTTGTCTACAAGAGTCACAGGAACAGCGTTTCCGCATCATTGTTACTGATGGTGTGTTCTCAATGGATGGTAACGTTGCTCCAGTTGACAAAATTTGCGACCTCGCTGAGAAGTATAACGCTCTTGTGATGGTTGATGAGTCTCACTCTGCCGGTGTTGTTGGCGCAACAGGTCATGGCGTTAGCGAACTCTGCAAGACTTACGACCGTGTGGATATCTACACAGGTACACTTGGTAAAGCCTTTGGTGGTGCACTCGGAGGATTTACTACTGGCCGCAAGGAAATCATTGACATGCTTCGTCAGCGCAGTCGTCCTTACCTCTTCTCTAACTCACTTGCACCATGTATTATCGGCGCCAGCCTTGAAGTATTCAAGATGTTGAAGGAGAGCAACGAACTTCACGACAAGTTAGTTGAGAACGTTAACTACTTCCGTGACAAGATGATGGCTGCTGGTTTTGATATTAAACCAACCCAGAGTGCTATCTGTGCGGTAATGCTTTACGATGCTAAGTTGTCTCAGGTATATGCAGCAAAACTCCTTGAGGAGGGTATCTATGTAACTGGTTTCTATTATCCAGTAGTTCCAAAGGGCGAGGCTCGTATTCGTGTTCAGCTCTCAGCTGGTCATAATCGTGAGCAACTTGACAAGTGTATCAACGCTTTCATCAAGATTGGTAAGGAACTTGGTGTATTGAAATAATCTACTTGTAGATACTGATTAGTACTCAACACCATTGGTGCTTAACCTTAATACGTGTGGTGTTGTTGGTAAGCACCATAGGTGTTGAGTACGAATGCAATAGTAAAAGATAAACAAAGAGCGAGTGCCAAAACTGGTACTCGCTCTTTGTTATAGGATAGTTATTTATCGGATAACACTTGTGTAACGACCTCCTTGTGTGATGATGCGTACCACGTAGGTTCCCTTTGGAATGGAGAGGTTAAGGTTGTCGGTACCATTCGCAGCACTACTTGCTACCAATATACCATTCATACCATATACCTCCACACGCCTCAAGCCCTGCTGTTGTATGTGTAAGCATCCGTCAACGAATTGTAATGTCGGTTTGACGCTCACTTCTTCCACACCATTTGTTCCTCCTTCAGGATATTTGTCATGCGGTCCATTGATAAGGGAAAGGTAAGGTGACCTCGTTGAAATTGGTAATAAGTCGACATTCTTTCCGTCTACCACACCAAACAATGCCACTCGATAACGACGGTTATTGATGAATTTTTCAGTCTTTGGGTCAATCCATTCGCTGGTTATCATCGTCATATCATCAACCTGTGTGAGGTCTACCTGCAGTGGCTTCTTTGTTACTTGGATAGACATACCTGTCACAGTATCAATAAGGTAGAGCGTCAGACCACCCTTGTATTGTACGTTCTTTGCAAGATATGCAATACATACGAGTCTGAATGTTGGACTTCTTGATACATCAAAGTTCTCCATTTGCACACTTCCTTCCTCGTTATCTTGCGCATAAACAATCGCATTTGAGAAGATATCAGCCTGACTCTTTGCCTCAATTGTGAGTGTATAAGGTTTTTGTGAAGCATTTTCACGTACCTGACAGCTTACGTTGTCGGCATTGGTGATGGTCGTACGCAAATGATAAGTACCCGAAGCAATGTCGTAAGGAAGGTTGAATGGCATTCTAACACGCTTGGTCGTATAGACATCAAAGTCAACTATCTCATCCGTCTGTGTGGTAAATACGACCTTATTCTCACTATTGATAAGTTCTGCCTTTATGGTTCCGTTGAAGAAATTTGCATCTAATTTGCGGATGTTTAGACGGAGTACATTCGGTTCACCCGGCATCACTTTGTTGTCAAACCCTGGGTTGGTTGTAAGCTGGTAAGCCGTTGTTGTCGATGGCAATTCTAAGTAGCTGATGTTCCCATTCTTCACCTTCATCACAATACGTGGAGCCTTCTTCATTCTCGCCCAAGCTCCGAGTGTTCCGTCTTCCTGTGTTCTTGCCGCAATAGGATAGAGTGAATAGATGCCGTCGGTAAGTGTTGTAAAGTCGAGTGTGAAGGTTATCTTATCATCTATCACACCTCCTGAAACCCATTTACCTTCGTTAAAGACAAATCGGTCCTTAGTAAATATCTTCCTTCCATCTTGTCCATAAGGTGTTACTTTTACTAATTTGCCCTCTTGATCATAGATTCCCAAACCGATATCGCCCACAAGTTCACTTTGACTCTGATTGATAAATCTTGAATACATGACCTTAGCAGTAGCGGATAAGGTTGTAGGAGCATCGCCTACAAACGCCATATCACTTCCGTAATCAAAGTTGATATTAGGCGACTGATAGGCAATGTCAGCATCAATCTTAGGTGTACCAGGTTTGTTAGGATGTATCGCAATGACATGAAGTCGGCGATTGAAACTATGTTGTGCACCATTAAACTCACTACCAGTAGATGTAACATTCAAAGTAGCAAGTGAGTAATAGCCATTTGCCTGACCATTCCATCCAAAGTTCATATGGAACCTATCCTCCTCGTCAAAGCCATCACAAACCCACGCATGCCCACCTCCTGTCTTCGAATCTCCAGATATGTAGAGTGGAAAACCATTGCGGAGTTCTTCCTTTACAATCTCAATAAAGTTGTCAACACCCTCGTATGATCTGGTTACCATTGCGGCATCATAGTCGAAGTAATTGCGCAATGCACGCTCAGCCATATAGCTCTGCGTACCACTTGCTCTATCCGTGTATTGCATATTGGTTGCAATACCCACATCATTCATCAACAAAGCCACTGCATCTTCTTGCTTTGTAGTAATGTTTCTGCGGTTATAATCAAGCAACATGTTGTCCCAGTCGTAGTGTGACTTTGTAAAATCGGCTGAGCGAACGGTGTTATCAAACTTCACCGTGTAGCTTTCTTGCCCTTTTCCTTTTGTTGGCCATTTATGGTAATACATCACCTGTGCAACAGCAGTAGCCACACACCCCGTCATGTAACGAGTCTGCTTGCTGTATGGATAGTCCTGTCCCCACTTGCTTTTTAGCAAAGGCTGCACAGCATCAGCTGCTTTTGTAGCTGCTCCTGCACGTGTGGTAAGCGTCTTATTCTTGCTCAACTCCTCATATACCTGTTGATAGGTGTCAAAGAGATAACGTGCTTCGGGATTGAGGTTCGCCATGTTAATTGAAGCCTCTTTGCTGTAAGCTAACACCTTACCCATCTTGTCATCGCCTGCAATAACTACAAAACCTTTGCCTGCTTCATCGTTGAAAATGTAATAAGGTTGTTGTGTTGCCGTTGCTGCAGCACGTGTTTTTATGTTTTGGGCATCCTTCTTGCTTGTATTTACATACGCTCTTGCAATGCGTAAAGCAGTGTTGAAATCAACATTGTCAGCATAGTTTGTTGTTACAGAAAGTAGGAGGAAAAGAATGAGAAAACTTCTTTTCAATAGGATATTCTGTGCTGAAAAGACAGTTTTTTTACTATTAATTTGAGATATTGAATTTGTCATATCAGGTTTATACCAAATGAATTATTTTCTGCAAAGGTACATTAAAAAAATCCAATTTACATAGAAAAAGTCAAAAAGGTCGTTAGTGCCGAAAGTGATTATGCTTCTTCATTGGGTGTCTTTCATCGTTTTTGGGGGGAGTTAAGGCCTTAAAGACCTCTTCCCCAGAACTTATCATTAGTAAGCAAAGTGCTTACTGACTTGTCCTTTATAAGTATTGATATTCAAATAAATGGTGTCCATCTGCTTAATACCGTCCAAAGGAATACTTGTGAAAATGCGTTTGCTGTAGTATTCTGGTACTCCATTTTGATGATGATACAATCGGAGGTAGAAGTTACGTCCACCAGAAGGTTGTTTCTTGATGGAGTCGCAGACAATGGATAAAGCCTGAACAATCTTTTTGTTATCCGTCTTCCCTGTCTTCAAGTTAAGCGTAAGATTCAGATATTTTCTGTTCTTGCTCATCCATACACTTTCAAAGCCAACAGGGTCAGTGTGTATTGTTGGAAAATCGAGTGCCAAGCGTGGGTGTAAGACGGCAACTGGGTTGATGGCAAAAGATGAAGTAACGCCATTTTCTACCTTATTATAATATAGTATAGCACGATAGGTGGAATCGGCACTTTTTGCCCATAGTGTCTTTACTGCAGGTTTTAAGGTCAGTTGTGTGCCGTCATCGGTTGTTGCTGAAGTAAAAGCAGAAAATTCGTTTGTCTTCGCCTCAACAAAATCAGTATGTAGATAAGAGAGTTCACCATCGCCTGTTTCATAGAAGTCGTGGTCACAGGCCGTGACTATGAGTAACGACACGAGTGCCGTTACTATAGTCAATAGTCTGTAGTTTGTTTTTCTGAACCAGTTCACGATTTATTATTTCTTAAAGGTGAGACGATTCAGTAGCGATTTAAAACGACCATTTTCAGATGATGCAGCGATGTAATTCTTTGCAGGATAAGCATACTGTGTGAGTAAGCAGGTGCGTAAGAATTTATCATCACGATTCTCAATTTCAATCTTTTCAATCTGACCATCAAGATAAGCATTGAAGTTCTGATAGTCTTCCGCAGTGTAATACTCTTCGTAAACACGTGTGTCCTGAATCATATCCAGTGCCACGTAGTTGACAGGGTAGAGCTTATAGTTGCAGTGAATTTCGTGATCGATGTGAGCTGCAATAGCGTCGAAGAGTTTGTTCTTTGGTAAGTCCTCATCTACTGTGTCAAGCCATTCGTCAATGCAAGGCGCACATTTGTAGAAGATGTGTCCCTTGTAGCCCTTGATTCCTACTAACATACTCTCAAGATCGTCTTCGGCAGTCTTCTTCCAATAAGGAATGTCACGGCGTAACTGATACTCACGAGCTTTTAGATAGTCGCATGGATCGTACTCGTATGAGATGGCCAACGGAACGATGTGGAGCTGTTTTAGACGATCAATGATGCTGCCTTCGCCCCCCATAGCCATCATCTTTAAGATGGCAGGTTGCGTAAGATCGTTAGAGTTCTTAGCTCTTCCTTCTCGTTGTGCAATCCAAACGTTCTCTTTTTTCTCGGCAATAGCGAAGTGAATATACTCTGACATACGTTTGCTGGCGCGTAACATCTCTACTGAATGAAGGGCGCGCTCAACGGTAAACGACTTGTTGATACGAACCAGATCACGTACCCAATCCTGTGAGAGGAGGTTGTCACCGATTGCAATCTCACATGTGGTATTAAAACCAACGTCAATGAGCAGTTTATCGAGGAAGGCAGAGTCGAGCACAATGTCACGATGGTTGCTGACAAACGTATAGCGTTTGCGTGTATTGATATTGACTGCATCCATGCTACAACCTAAGCTCAACTCCGTGACAAGACGCTGGAGGAAAGGATAGCAGAATGTTTTTTGGAAATCAAGATTTGTCTTACAAGCGTGCATCTTTTTTGCTATCGCCTCTGCTGGAACATCAGGGTAGAGGTAAGCCAGCACCATTTGAAACTGCTTATCGGCAAGAATTCGATCATATACAGCTGGTAATTCTTCCGGCTCGAAAGGACGGATAGGGTCAAACTCTGATGGTATTTTCATAATCGTAAATAATTAATAAGTTTCTAAATTTATGTCTTATTACACGCTCTAAGAGCCTGCAATGATTAGTTCTATTCCCATTTCTTCTATCTTACGGGCCATATACTGCGGTATCTTGGAGTCGGTAATGATGATGTCAACCTCCTCTAGTCCGCTAATCTTGGCGAAGCCTCTTCGACCAAACTTACTTGAGTCGGCTAAGACAATAGTCTTTTGTGCTGCCTGCATCATACTTCTGTTTAGTTCTGCTTCACGTATGTCGGTTGTAGAGATACCAAAGTCAAGGTCGATACCATCCACACCCAAAAACAATTTTGTGAATGAACAGCCACGTAAAATCTCCATACTATAT
Source organism: Prevotella scopos JCM 17725 (assembly GCF_018127785.1). Lineage (NCBI taxonomy): Bacteria > Pseudomonadati > Bacteroidota > Bacteroidia > Bacteroidales > Prevotellaceae > Prevotella > Prevotella scopos. The sequence goes on along the minus strand of NZ_CP072390.1, from coordinate 1,461,065 downwards.
TGTCCAACAACCGACACACTGCTATGGCGAACCATACCACCAAGCTGAATAATATCAATGTTATCGTTGCCTGCCAAGGTCATTGTTGCCTGAAGACTTGCAGAAACAACCATCAGCCTATTCTCAGGATGAATGTTACAAGCTAATGCGTGGATAGTTGTTCCTGATGCAAGGATGATGGAATCATCTTTTACAAGTAGTTTTACTGCCTCTGCTCCGATGAGTTGTTTCTCTTCCACCTTCAACTTCTCTTTCTCATTCACCGAACGATTATTGGTAAATGGGTTGATGAGAATAGCCTTACCATGACTTCGATAGAGCTTTCCTGCCTTTTCAAGTTCGGTAAGGTCTTTGCGTATCGTTACTAATGACACGTCCAAGGAGGTTGCTAAGTCGGAAACCAATACGGACTCCTGTGTCAGAAGCTGGTCGAGAATGGCATTTTGTCTGTCTTCTTTTGTCATAATTAACATCGGTTTTCGGCAGCTTTCAGTAGATACCTGTCACGCTTAACCGCATAAGAATAGTTTTGTACAAATATAGTTAAAATAAATCAATGGGTAAAGATGAACTCTTCGTTTAACAGAAGATTAACAATTGTTTATACTCATCTTTGATGTAACGATGGACGGTTTTAGCTATGCTTTACCATTAGGTATTTGAAGAGGAATAGGAAAGTCTATTCTTTTGTACGAATAATCTATCAAATTACTTGTCATTTACGAACAAAGTATTTATCTTTGCAACATTATGAAGTACAGCATCATTGTTCCTGTTTTCAACCGTCCGGATGAGGTTGATGAACTATTGGAGAGCCTGCTCAGCCAGGAGGAGAAGGATTTTGAGGTCGTTATCGTTGAGGACGGCTCACAGATTCCGTGTAAGGAGGTATGCGATAAGTACGCTGACAAGCTCGACCTGCATTATTATTATAAGGATAATTCAGGACCGGGACAGAGCCGTAACTATGGTGCTGAGCGTGCAAAAGGTGAGTATCTGCTCATTCTCGACTCCGATGTAGTACTCCCTAAGGGGTATATCCGTGCTGTTAGCGAAGAGTTAGAACGTGAACCAGCCGATGCTTTTGGTGGACCTGATTGTGCACATGAGTCTTTCACCGACACACAGAAGGCCATTTCTTATTCAATGACCTCGTTCTTTACGACGGGAGGAATACGTGGTGGTAAGAAGAAACTTGACAAGTTCTATCCTCGTTCATTCAATATGGGTATCCGTCGTGATGTTTATCAAGAGTTGGGAGGTTTCTCAAAGATGCGTTTTGGAGAAGATATTGACTTCTCAATCCGTATCTTCAAGGCTGGTAAACGATGTAGATTGTTTCCAGAAGCATGGGTGTGGCACAAGCGTCGTACGGACTTTAGAAAGTTCTGGAAGCAGGTTTATAATTCCGGTATAGCACGTATCAATCTCTATAAGAAGTATCCAGATTCGTTAAAACTTGTCCATCTCTTACCAATGGTATTTACTGTTGGTACGGCTTTACTTGTTTTGCTGATTTTGTTTGGTTTATTCTTGCAGTTTTTCCCAATACTCAATGTCTTTGGTAGTTTCCTCATTTTCATGGGGTTGATGCCATTGGTGCTTTACAGTGTCATCATCTGTTTTGATTCAACTATGCAAAATAACAGTCTTAACATTGGTCTTCTTAGTATCGAAGCAGCCTTTATTCAGCTAATCGGCTATGGTTGTGGTTTTATCAGTGCGTGGTGGAAACGTTGCGTGTGTGGCATGGACGAATTCGCTGCATACGAAAAAAACTTCTATAAATAATTCATAATTCACAATTCACCAACAATCTACTAAACCGAATCTACATTCTAAATAATAAATAATGGCGGTAACCACTCCCCTCCCTTTGGGGGAGGGGTCGGGGGAGAGGCCGCTTCTTTACTATGGTAAAACTCACTATCACTCACTGGGCAGAGGCTGACCGCCCACGCGAAAAACTTGAAAGACTAGGGGCTGGTGCACTCAGTGATGCTGAATTACTGGCTATTCTGATTGGTTCTGGCACACCAAAAGAGAGTGCGGTAGACCTAATGAAGCGAATTCTCAATGACTGTAATAATAATCTAAATACACTTGGAAAGCTTTCTATTCGCGACTTAGAGCAATACAAGGGCATTGGTTTGGCAAAGGCAATCACTATCCTTGCTGCTTGTGAATTAGGTAAAAGACGGCAGAAAGCGACAGTGGAAGAGACACCAATACTCAATAGTGCAGAGAATATCTATCAGTTTATGCACACAACGATACAAGACCTTGACATTGAAGAAGGCTGGATTTTGATGATGAAACAGAATTTCCGTCTCATAGAGGCCAAGCGTATATCGGTCGGTGGACTTACTATGGCTCCTATCGATATCCGATTGATGATGAAGGAAGTGCTGCTGAAGAATACAACTGTTTTGGCCTTTTGTCATAATCATCCAAGCGGAAGTACGACCCCAAGCAGGGAAGATGATATGCTGACATCGCATATTCATAAGGCCTGCGAACTGCTGCATATTCATTTTGCAGACCATGTAATACTCACCGATGGAGGGTATTTCTCATATCGAGAGGAAGGAAAGTTATAGAGGAAAGGTGCTAAAAAGAATTGTGTTCTATTTGTGTTGGCTGGTAAACATTTCTCATGTTGGTTAGCCATAAGCGTCTGATAACATTCTTTGTAATGACCACGTCGGCTTTATCTTCCCATCTTTAGCTGATGTGTTGTTACTCCGCACATATGGTGTTGATGCTTCGCACGTGTTGTGTTGATGCTCCGCACCAATGGTGTTGAGTATAAAATAGCATCTTCTCTATCATAAAGAGGGGATTAAATCAGCCTTTCACTTCTTTTCTAAAGGCTCTATGCTCCACACAAGACCCGTGTGCCGCCAATAAGTAACACGTACTGTACGGTATTGTTCCAGCTCTTTAAAATGAGCATAGCTAATATTATGTTGTCTATCAGAAGACAGAGTGTCACCTTCCCATGTGATGGTATAATCATCAGACCTCTTATAATGAGTATGTACTCTCAGTGAGAATGTCCCTTCGTAATTTCTCACATCATGTTCTATAAGGTCTAATGCCAGGTCGTATCCCCATATTCCAATAATAAAAATTAGAACAAGCCCCATCACCAAATACTTCAAACGAGAATACCATCGTTCCTCTTTCTGGCGCATCCAAGTATAGCAAAGATATGCCATACACGCAGATAAAAGAATTGTGGTGATATGTAAGATTAAGCCCCAATAGCCTTCTCTGGTATGAAGTCCAAAGTAGCTGGGGTAAATATAAAGGATAAATAGCGTTAATAAGCAAAGCAATGCAAGAGATATGTAAAGCCATACGAACTGGCTGTCAAGGATTCTTTGCAATAGATTTTTCTTATTGCCAGACTCTGTATGGCTGGACTTTCCATTGCCTGTCTGAGTAGCCTCCATGAGGATAGCAGTCCATTCGGGACTGCCAGGTGTAGCTGTATGTATTCCTGTGTCATCTTTATAAGTGATATGTTCAACCTTTCCATCTTTATACTCGATGTTCCAACCGCAGTTGTTGTGGGGATTTTTCCAACTACAGTCACCACTGTTGAGCTTGTCAATATACTTCTTTGCTTCTGATAATGTACATCCTTTGCTTTTATGAACCAATAGCACTGCTTCAATATTCTTACCTTTATGCAGCAATTGACGTACTTCTTCATCGAGATTGCTCATCTTTATATTATTAATTTATCTACTGCAAATATACTACTTTCTGTATGTAATCCCACAAAAGATCCTAACCTTTCCACAATGATTTATTGTGATTATAGTTTTTAATTACTATCTTTGCAGATGATAGGCTACGCTCGACTATTTGAAAGCAAGCTTTTATGGTATTTGTTGTGCCTGTCTTTGATAAAAGAATAATTTAATTAAAAGAATCACTAATTATGACAATAGAAGAGAAAACAAAGATAGAAGAAAGAATCGTTGACGTTTTGAAGACCGTTTACGACCCTGAAATACCAGTGAATATCTATGATCTTGGTATGATTTACAAGATTGATGTGGATGATGAGGGCAACCTTGATATGGATATGACCTTTACTTCTCCATCTTGCCCTGCGGCTGATTTCATTCTTGAAGACGTACGTACAAAGGTGGAAAGTGTAGAAGGTGTTAAGACAGCAAACATCAATCTTGTCTTTGAACCTGTATGGGATCAGAGCATGATGACTGAAGAGGCACGCGTTGAATTAGGCTTCGAATAAGTTCGTTTGCTCTCCCCTGTACAATAGACAGCTAAGCCTCTTCTTACTTCGGCTGTCTTATCTCTGCCATTCTGTCCTAATTTCTGAGGCATTGCCTCAGAATATAGGGAGTATTCATTATCCCTTACCACCCTTCACCCATTACCCAATGACATGAAGAATATCTATTTCCTCTCCGATGCACATCTCGGTTCACTCGCTATAGAGCATCGTCGCACACACGAACGCCGCCTTGTTCGCTTCTTGGATAGCATTAAGCATAAGGCCGCTGCAGTCTATTTGCTAGGTGATATGTTCGACTTTTGGAACGAATACAAGTATGTTGTTCCTAAAGGATTTACCCGTTTCCTCGGTAAAATCTCGGAGTTGACGGATATGGGTGTGGAGGTTCATTTCTTTACTGGGAATCATGACCTCTGGACTTATGGTTATCTGGAGGAAGAGTGTGGTGTTATCCTTCATCGTAAACCTATTACGACAGAGTTATACGATAAGGTCTTTTATCTCGCACATGGTGATGGCTTGGGGGACCCTGATCCGAAGTTTCGTTTTCTCCGTAATGTGTTTCATAATTCTTTCTGTCAACGATTGCTCAACTTTTTCCACCCATGGTGGGGGATGCAGTTAGGTTTGAATTGGGCGAAAAGAAGCAGACTGAAGCGTACTGATGGGAAAGAAGTTCCTTTCTTGGGTGAAGATAAGGAGTTTCTCGTCCAATACACAAAGAAGTATATGCAGACGCATAAAGACATCGACTTCTTTATCTATGGTCATAGACATATTGAACTCGACCTCACGTTGTCACGCAAAGTTCGTTTGTTGATTCTCGGTGACTGGATATGGCAGTTTACTTACGCTGTTTTTGATGGTGAACACATGTTCCTTGAGGAATATGTTGAAGGTGAAAGCAAGCCTTAAGAAACGTAAAAATATACTATTTGTAAAGACAAAATGAGATTTTTTGAGTATAAATAGTGAATATTCGCAAAAGAATTTGGAGGTTAAGAAACAAAAGTGTAACTTTGCATCGTCTTTAAGAGGAATGAGTTGTCATTCATTACCGAGATAAGACAATTGAGGCTCTAAGCCTAGAGAAAGAATTAAGGCATTCATAATATAAAATTAAAACTCAGGTTTGTAGATTAAGTTTAGTCAAAAGAAAGGTGGTTGTCGTGAGACAGCTACCTTTCGCATTTTTAGGAGGTTTTATTCCTGATTTCCTACGTAAAGATACAATTAAGGCGTTATCGGTTGTTTTATTGTTATCATAAACTAACCAATAACGCCTATATATGTATTTCTTACTTCTTCAAGTTCTTAACAAGTTCTTCTGTGTCACGGGCAATGACAATCTCCTCGTCAGTTGGAACGAGCACAACCTTAACCTTTGAGTCATCGGTAGAGAGAATCTTTTCCTCACCACGACACATGTTGCGTTCTTTGTCAAGTTTAATACCAAGATACTCCATATCCTGGCAAGTATCCCAACGGAGACCAGTCTGATTCTCACCAACACCAGCTGTCCAAACGATGATGTCAACACCATTCATAGCTGCAGCGTAAGCACCAATATATTTCTTGATACGATAAGTGTACATCTGTAATGCTAAATGAGCCATCTTATCACCTGCGTTGTCAGCGTTCTCAATGTCGCGCATATCAGAGCTGATACCTGTAATACCAAGTACACCACACTCCTTGTTAAGGAAGTCTGCCATCTCCTGTGGCTTCTTACCAAGCTTCTCCATCAGATAGGTAACTGCTGAAGGGTCGATATCACCAGAACGTGAACCCATCATCAAACCTGCCAATGGAGTCAGCCCCATTGAAGTATCGATAACCTTACCACCCTTGATAGCTGCGATAGAGGCACCATTACCAATGTGACAAGTGATAATCTTCTGTGTCTTAATGTCAACACCAAGCATCTCGCAAACACGATGTGATACGTAGCGATGACTCGTACCGTGGAAACCATAGCGGCGAACATGGTATTTCTTGTAGAGATCATAAGGTACTGCGTAGAGGTAAGCGTAGTCAGGCATTGTGCTGTGGAAAGCATTGTCGAATACAACTACCTGTGGAGTGTGAGGCATTAAAGCATCCACAGCACGCAAACCGCGCAAGTGACCAGCGTTATGAACAGGTGCAAGGTCGATAAGACTCTCAATACCATCTTCCACTTCCTTGGTTACGATGCAGCTCTTCTCAAAGAGGTCGCCACCTTGTACGATACGATGACCAACTGCTCCAATTTCGTCAAGGCTTTTAAGCGCACCAAGTTCTGGGTCGAGAAGCACCTTGAATACGAGTGCTACACCTTCCTTGTGGGTTGGAAGGTCAGCCATAATCTGCTTCTTCTCACCATTATTAAGTTTTACCTTAATAAATGCCTCGTCAAGTCCGATACGCTCAACAATACCTTGAGCCAATACAGATTCATCTGCCATATCGTACAACTTGTACTTAATGGAACTACTGCCGCAGTTTAAAACTAATATCTTCATATAATGAATTATTATTTTAGAAGGATGATATAGGTGTTACTTATCTAGGACTTCATCATCTGTAGGGATTTCTAAGACACTGTTAGTACTCCTAAATCATCATTTCTGATTCTACAATTGTTTCTTAGCGTCCTGTGCTTGACATGCTGTAATGGCTACCATATAATAGATGTCATCAACGCAGCAACCACGAGAGAGGTCGTTTACAGGGCGAGCAATACCCTGAAGGATTGGACCAATAGCCTTTGCACCACCAAGTCGCTCAATCAGTTTATAGCCAATGTTACCCACCTCAAGGTTAGGAACAATAAGTACGTTTGCCTTACCTGCGATTTCTGAGCCTGGTGCCTTCTTAGCTGCAACAGCTGGAACCAATGCAGCGTCGGCCTGGAGCTCGCCATCAACCTTCAAGTCAGGGAACCTCTCTTTGGCAATTTTTGTAGCCTCAACTACCTTATCGATAATATAAACACTCTTGCCTGTCTCACGGTCCTTAGCATCCTGTGCAGAACCCTTTGTTGAGAAGCTTAGCATCGCAACGTATGGATTCTGAAAACCAGCAACGCTCTTTGCAGTCTCTGCAGTGGTATATGCAATTTGTGCCAACTGGTCAGCCGTAGGGTTTGGAGTAACAGCAACGTCGCCCATAACGACAATACCATTCTCACCATACTGCTCCTCGTGGGTGAGGATAAGCATAGCACCACTCACGCAGCTGATACCTGGTGCACATTTGATAATCTGCAACGCAGGACGAAGGGTGTCACCAGTAGTAGAAAGGGCACCAGAAATCTGTCCGTCAGCACCACCGGTCTTGATAATCATACAACCAAGGTAAAGATTGTTCTTTGTAACAAGTTCGCGAGCTTTGTCTAAAGTCATACCCTTTTTTTGGCGTAATTCTGCTAATTTCTCAGCATATTCTTCGCTCTGTGGATTGTTCTCTGGGTCAACAATGGTAGCCTTGTCAATGTTCTTAAGCCCCCATTCTGCGGCAAGCTTATGAATGTTAGTTGGGTTTCCAATGAGGATCAGATTGGCGATGTCATCAGCCAACACTCTGTCAGCTGCCCTCAGGGTACGCTCCTCTTCTGCCTCGGGGAGCACGATACGCTGCTTGTCTGCTTTCGCACGTGCAACGATTTGCTCTAATAAGTCCATATATGTCTTTTAAAATATGATTAGTATAATTTTCGTTTTTGCTATGCAAAGATAGCAAAATAAAGTTGTAGTTCCAAACATAATGATTGTTTTCTCTTATAAAATAATGTATTGGTTACTGACAAGCATTTTCTGTAGATTTGAGCCGTTGGTATCTTCTAATTGTTTTAATGATAAAGAAGTATCTTACTTCCCATTTTCTCCAAGTTTTTTAGTATAGGACACATGTGGTGCTGAGGGTCCGCACGGATGGTGCTGAGGGTCCGTACCATTTGAAGTAAGGATTAGATGAATTTTAATGTATTGTTAGGATGGTTTTCGCTTATTGATTGTAGAGATTTGTAGTATCATTTTAGTCCATATAGTGTAGGGGAAATAACTTCGCACTCAATAACCAAAACCTTTTTATCTCCTTATGGCATGACTTGGTATATAGATTACTCTGTTTTTAAGTTTTAGGAGATTACTATAAAAACAAGCTTGTTTTTGGATGTCTTATGTTTTCTGTATATCTTTGTATTCTAAACAAAGCAAATATCACTATGATTAAATTTCATGATGTCAAGACAACTGACCGTGACTTGATACAAAGTTATACGTTGTGTGGCGAACGTATGAATTGCGATTTAAGTTTTGCCAACATCATTTCATGGCGTTTCTTATATAATACGCAAATAGCTGAAGTTGATGGATTTTTGATTTTTCGTTTTTATACGGGGCATCACCTTGCTTACATGGCTCCTGTGTGGAAATGCAAATGGGATGATGCTATGAAGGAGCGGTTTGTAGCTGTTGTTCGTCAGATGAGAGATGATGCTGTCACATTGGGACATCCCTTCCTAATGCTCGGCGTATGTTCTTATATGACGAATATCTTGGAGAAGACTTTTCCTGACACTTTCTATATCAAACCAGATCGTGACCACTTTGACTACATCTATACGCGTGAGAAACTCGCGACCTTGTCTGGAAAGAAACTTCAAGGAAAACGTAACCACTGCAATAAGTTCCGTAAGAACTACCCGGACTATGAATATCGCCCGCTTACAAAGGACATGATTCCTGAATGTATAGCGGTTGAAGAAAACTGGAGAGCCGTCACGAAGGAAGATACTGAGCAGACGGAGGAACTCTCGGAAGAACTTCGTTCTATGACACGTGTCTTCGACTTATGGGATGAAATTGGTGCCATTGGTGGTACGATATGGGTTGATGGAAAGCTGATAGCCTTTACTTTCGGCTGTCCTATCACGGATAAGGTGTTCGATGTTTGTGTGGAAAAGGCTGATACGGCATACGAAGGAGCATTCTCTATTATCAATCAGGAGTTTGCGCAGCATCTTCCAGAGCAGTATGAATATATGAATCGTGAGGAAGACCTTGGAATAGAAGGACTCCGTTATGCGAAACTTTCCTATAAACCAGACATCCTTTTGGAGAAGAGTGTGGTCATGGAGAAATATCCTTTGGCACAGGAGGAGTCACAAGAAAAGATTAAAGAAGAAACCATTGCTTTGTGGCGTGACACCTTCCATGACGCAGAACCCTTTATTCAACTCTATTTCTCACGTGTTTTTAAGCCTGAATATAATGTTATCTGTCAGGTCAATCAGCACACGGTGGCTGCCCTTCAGACACTCCCCTATACGCTGAAGTATTATGATGAGGAGGTACAAACGGCTTATATTAGTGGTGTGAGTGTCAAGGAGGAGTACCGCAAGCAGAATATGGGTAACAACTTAATGTCACAGGCACACTTCCGCCTTTTCTATAAGGATATTGTCTTTTCGACATTAATACCTGCGGGAGAATGGCTCTATGACTGGTATGGTCGTTGTGGTTATACACGTAATATCACTTGTACACCTGGTCCAAAAGATGTGAATAATATGGATTTCGCAACCTTTGATAGCTGGCAACGAACAAGGGATTGTGTGCTTCTGCACAATGAAGAGGGTTTTGATATTATCAAAGAGGATGATCGTATATCATTGGCCATTGACCCAGAAACTCGTAGAGAGACAAAGGATATTCCTGCAATGATACGTGTTATTAACGCTGAAAAAGCTTTGCAGCTTTATGCAAGGCGTCGTCCAGCGTGTACAGAGAATCTTCGTGTTTATGATGATTCGGATATTCCTGAGAATAATAGTTATTTTCAAATCAAGCAAGGGCATGTTGTTAAAACCAACCAACCATTACCTGGCACGAAAGTGTTAACGATTGCGGAATTAGCTGACTATATCTTTAAGGATGATAAACTTGAGATGAATCTGATGCTGAATTAGGTGTTGGGTGTTGGGTGTTGATGATGTGTTGAAGTTTGGCGCATCTGAGGGAACATGTTGGTAAATAAATTGGGTGTTAATGGATAGCAAGTTTATGACTATACATTAACACCCAAATCATATACCCTTTATAAGTATTCATCAATATCCATCACCCAAACGCCATCTCTTTAGTAAGGATACTTTCCAACTGTTCGGCAGAAAGGCGGAGTTGGAACTCGCCACGTAAGGCAACACTGATGCGCCCTGTTTCCTCTGAAACGATGACAGCTAAGGCATCAGAGTCTTGCGAGATACCCATTGCAGCACGGTGTCGTAAGCCAAGTTCCTTTGGAATATCTTGCTTGTGGCTCACAGGAAGAATACAACCAGCAGCCTTGATACGACGTTTAGAGATAACCATCGCACCGTCATGAAGTGGAGAATTCTTAAAGAAAATGTTTTCAATGAGGCGTTGATCAATACGAGCATCAATCAGGTCGCCTGTCTCAACGATATCTTCTAACTTTACACCACGCTCAATAACAATCAGTGCACCGACCTTTCCACGGCTCATACTCATACAAGCCATAACGATAGGCATAATAGTTTCCTTGTCAACTTCTTTTTTGCTCCCTTTCTTGGTGAACAACTTCATAATGTTGTTTATCTTTCTGTGGGCACCAAGGCTATAAAGGAAGTGGCGTATATCTTCTTGGAAGAGGACAATCAGACCGATGACACCCACCGAAACAAGTTTGTCCATGATGCTACCTAAGAGGCGCATCTCCAAGACTTGACTCACGATGAGCCACGTGATAACGAATACCATAATACCGATAAAGACGTTTAGCGAGCGTGACTCCTTCATCAATCGGTAAATATAGTAGAGCATCAGTGCTACCAGCACGATGTCGATTACATCTTTTATTCCAAATGGGAAAAACATAATAGCAAAGTTACTACCCGTGTCGCCGTGGTTCCCTCTCATGCGGTGGAGGAATTAGATGCTGACAGTGGGTGAAACGTAGGGTGTCTATTGGTTTATAATTAATATGTTGAATTCTTCTTATTGCTCAGCATTCTGTCGCATTGCCTCAACGATTTTCACCGCTTCAACGGCAGGACGAACGTCGTGAACGCGGAGAATGTTGGCTCCCTTCATGAGGGCAATGGTGTTTAGTATGGTTGTGCCGTTCAGACTCTCGGCTGCTGTTATACCTAAGAGCTGGTGAATCATACGTTTACGGCTGATACCAACGAGTAGGGGAAGTTCCATAACCTGCAATCGTTCCATCACACTCAACAACGTATAATTACCGTCTACGGCTCCTTTGCCAAAGCCAAAGCCTGGGTCGAGGATAATATCTTTCTGTCCTAAGGCGCGCAACTCTTGTACTTCACGTGAGAAGTTGATGAGCATGTCATGCAGGTTGGCAGCTGTTGACATTAATATATAAGGTGTACCCAGTTCGGCGACAGTAGGGAACATGTTGGAGTCTTTGCCTTCTTCAACATCATTAATGATGTCGGCTCCGAACTCTTCTATAGTACGTCTGGCAATTGATGCGTGGAAGGTGTCAATAGAAATGATTGCATCAGGCTCTGCCTCTCGGATGATTGGGAGGGCAAAAGCAAGGCGACGCATTTCTTCTTCTTCGCTGACAGGTTCGCTGTTAGGACGTGTGGAGCAAGCTCCTACGTCAATGATCTTTGCTCCTTCTGCCATAATCTCATGCGCACGTTGACGGATAGCTTCCTCCGTCTGTACCCGACTATCAGCAAAGAAAGAGTCAGGTGTCACGTTCATGATACCCATAACGAGCGGATGGCTCAGGTCGAGGAGCTGTCCCCGCACGTTGATAGTATAGTTAACGGGCTTTATGTCTGCCCCAAAGTTCATACTTTCCATATCCGCAAAGGTAATGTAAAAGTAGCATATATGTGAATTTTGAATTAAGAAATTTGATGTAGTGGGGGAGACTGGGTAATATGAAGACAGGGTAACAGAGTAATAGGGGACGCGTTAAGACATAGTAACAGAAGAACAAGGCGGTGGTAGTAACATGGGATAGGGCATTATTTGTGTTGTAAAGCAGTGTTTGTTGGCTTGTAGTTTAGTGGGTATGGCGGGTTGGTTAATAAGCAAGTTTCGAATTATTTTCATGAAAAAAAATATTTCTTTTCATGAAGAAAAATATTTTTGTTCGTGAAAATAAATCTTTCTTGTCGTGAAAATAATTTGGAGTTTGGTCTTTTCTGTTGTCTTGATATGGGTAATGATTGTTTTTAAATAGATATATTAATAATGTAGATTAGCGTTTTGAAAATAGGTGAGTCTTTCTCTTCCTCTTGTCTTGTAATCTCTTTATAGTAGTTGAATAAGGTTAAAAAAATAGGATATATCAGTTGCCCGACATATCCTATTTATATACTGTTTTCTGATAGTCTGCCTGTTGGCAGGGAGGACTTAGGCGTTTACACGACCCAAGTAGCTACCATCGCGAGTGTCAATCTGGATAACCTCACCCTCGTTGATGAAGAGGGGAACGCGAACAACAGCACCAGTTTCAAGCGTAGCAGGCTTTGTTGCGTTTGTTGCAGTGTTACCCTTTACACCTGGCTCGCTGTGAGTAATTGTCAATGTAGTCTTAACAGGCATCTCAGCGAGGAGGATTGTACCATCAGAAGTATCTGTAACAACTTCTACAACATCACCTTCCTTCATGTAGTCAGAACCAGTGATTTGGTGCTTAGAGATAGGAATCTGCTCGAAAGTCTCCTGATTCATGAAGATGTAACCCGTTGAATCCTCATAGAGGTACTGGTAAGGACGACGCTCAACACGTACATCCTCAAGTTTGAAACCAACCTGGAAAGTACGTTCAAGCACACGGCCGTCAGCAACATTCTTCAACTTAGTAATCATAACGGTGTTACCCTTGCCTGGCTTACGGTGCTGGAAGTCGATGCAAGTCCAAATTTTACCATCAAGACGAATACATGTTCCAATCTTGATTTCCTGTGAATTAATCATAATCTGTTAATATCTAATTTATTATTTTTTATACGTTGATATCTCACTAAGATGGTGCAAAGTTACAGAAAATATGGAAAAAAACATAAATAAAGGACGTAAAAATCATTGTTTTCTTGGTTAATTCAAAAAGATTAAGTAATTTTGCAGCCCATAATGGCAGGTTTTATCCTGTTGCTCTTATAATTTGCATAATAACAATAAAATAGGATAAGAAAATGAAAAGAACATTTCAGCCGCACAACCGTCGTCGTGTGAACAAGCACGGTTTCCGCGAGAGAATGGCAACAAAAAACGGCCGTCGTGTATTGGCTGCTCGTCGTGCCAAGGGTCGTAAGAAGTTAACAGTTTCTGACGAACATCACGGAAAGTAAAAATTACGCCTTTTCCCTTAGAGGGAATTAGTGCGAAAACGGAAAGAAGTAGAGACTATTCTTTGCTTCTTTCCGTTTTTTTATCTACCTTTGCCAAAAGTAATTTTAGTTGACGAGTTGACAAGTTGTGTGATAGTTGGCGAGTTGACGGATTGACAAGTTGGCGAGTTGACGGATTGACAGGTTGATAAGTTAGAAGAAAAGTAAGCAAGTTGAATGACTACAAAAGAATTCTTCCATAAGTTTAATAGTACATATATCTGGGGTAATATCCTAGCTATCGTCATCCTCTTGGCGATATTGTCTATAGGAGTTAGGTTTGGACTTGACTTCTATACACTGCATGGTGAGTCTATTGTTGTGCCGAATGTAATCCATAAGCAATATGATGAGGCTGTGGATATCATGGATAAAGTTGGGCTGACAATTGAGGTAACGGATACTGGATATGTGAAAGAACTGCCTGCCGATTGTATTCTAGAGCAGTCGCCAGTGGGTGGTAAGCGCATTAAATCGACGCATGTGGTTTATGTAACCATTAATGCGGCAAGTGCACCATCGCTGGTTATCCCTGATATTATTGACAATAACTCGCTTCGTGAAGCACAGGCGCAGTTGCTCTCTATGGGATTCAAGGTGGGTGAACCAGAATATATCCCAGGTGAGAAAGACTGGATCTATGGTATCTTGGTAAACGGCAAGCATGTGAACGCCGGTGACCGTGTACCATCAGATGCTGTCATCGTTTTGCAGGTGGGTGATGGAACTCGTCAGATTTCTGATACTGCAGGTTTGAGAGAACCTGAATATGAAGAGGTTGAAGTTGAGGAAAAGGTCCCAAAATATGATGAGGTGGAGGAATATGTGGAAGTTCCTGTTGATGAGGATGGCAACGAGATAAAAGATACACGTGGAAAATCGGGTTCGGGAAGTTCAAATCCTTCTTCGCAATCAGGTTTGCCTGCCGACCCATCTTCAGTTAGACCAAAAGAATAAAGCACTATGACGACTGACGAAGAAACGATATTTGAAGATGAGCTTAATGATGACTTCCTTCCTGCTGAATCTCATGAGGGAGTGGGTGGTGAGTTGTATGAGCACTTCCGTGTCATCGTAGATAAAGGTCAGGAGCCTGTTCGTATTGATAAGTTCCTCTTTGAGAGAATGCAGCATTCTAGTCGTAATCGTATTCAGAAGGCTGCCGATGCTGGCTATATCCATGTGAATAATGCGCCAGTGAAAAGTAATTATAAGGTACGTCCGGAGGATGTAATCACTTTGATGCTCAATCAGCCAAAGCATGATAACACGATAGAAGCTGAGGATATACCTTTGGATATCGTCTATGAAGATGACGTTCTGATGGTTGTCAATAAACCAGCAGGACTTGTTGTGCATCCTGGAGCAGGAAACTTCCATGGGACATTGATTAATGCCATTGCTTGGCATCTCAAGGATATGCCTTCCTTTGATCCTAATGACCCAGAAGTTGGATTGGTGCATAGAATAGATAAGGACACAAGTGGACTCTTGGTGATTGCAAAAACACCTGATGCAAAGACAGCATTGGGTAAGCAATTCTTCAACAAGACAACTCATCGCAGTTATAATGCACTTGTTTGGGGAAATATTATAGAAGATGAAGGGCGCATCGAAGGGAACATTGCACGTGATCCGAAGGACAGATTGCGTATGACGGTCTTCCCTCCAGACTCGGAGATTGGTAAACCTGCTGTTACACACTATCGTGTCATTGAACGCTTTGGTTACACAACACTCATTGAATGTGTGCTTGAAACAGGTCGTACACATCAGATTCGTGCACACATGAAGCACATTGGTCATCCTTTGTTCGGTGATGAGCGTTATGGTGGAACGGAAATTCTGCGTGGTCAACGATCAAGTACTTATAAGGCTTTCATTCGGAATTGTCTTGCACTTTGTAATCGGCAAGCACTTCATGCGCGAACATTAGGCTTTGTTCACCCTGTTACGGGTAAGCAGATGGACTTCACCAGCGAGCTCCCGGCTGACCTTGCGGCATTGATTGAGAAATGGATAGGTTTTGTTGGTGGACGTGCGGACGAGTTAACAAGTTAACACGTTGCTGTAATATAAGATATTAATATTTTCAGATAATAGAAATACTAATAATCCACATAACCCCTACGAAGGAAGTTGAATAGCTTGTTTGTAGAAGGCTAACGGGGATAAAATAAAAAGAACACAATGAAAGATTCAAAGCGTAAAATTGCTATCGTATGTGGTGGCGACTCTTCAGAACATGATGTCTCTATGCGTTCAGGGCAAGGATTATATTCTTTCTTTGACAAGGAACGATACAATATATTTATAGTAGATGTAAAGGGACTCGATTGGAATGTTGAATTACCTGATGGCAGTTTAGCACCAATTGATAAGAATGACTTTTCATTTGTCATGAATGGTAAGCGTGTGGAGTTTGATTATGCTTATATCACTATTCATGGTCAACCAGGTGAAAATGGTGTGATGCAAGGTTATTTTGACCTTATCCATCTACCTTATTCTACGAGTGGCGTTCTTGTGGAAGCATTAACTTTTGATAAGTATGTCCTTAATAACTATCTGCGTGGGTTGGGTATTAAGGTAGCTGATAGTATTCTGCTGCGTCGTGGCGAAGAGTATGATGAGGCTGAAATTGAAAAGCGTCTTGGTATGCCTTGTTTCGTGAAGCCATCGGCTGATGGTAGTAGCTTTGGTGTGTCAAAGGTGAAGAATATCGATCAGCTTGCCCCAGCTCTTCGTGTGGCTTTTATGCAGAGTGATGAAGTGATGATAGAGGCTTACATGGATGGTATGGAGATCTCTCAGGGTGTTTATAAGACAAAGAATAAGTCTGTCGTCTTCCCTGCTACAGAGGTTGTGACAAGCAATGAGTTCTTTGACTATAATGCAAAGTACAATGGACAAGTGGAGGAAATCACACCTGCCCGTATGTCAGACGAGACTGCTAAACGTGTTGCAGCAGAGACAAGTCGTATCTATGACATTCTTCATGCGAATGGTATTATCCGTATCGACTATATCATTTCAAAAGATAAGGATGGAAATGATGTTATAAATATGCTTGAAATCAATACCACACCTGGTATGACTACCACTAGTTTTATTCCACAGCAGGTGCGTGCGGCAGGTTTAGATATTAAGGAAGTATTGAGCGAGATTGTTGAGAATCAGTTTTAATAACTGACATATACATCTTACTAGAATATAAAAGAAGAGAGGGTATCAGAAAGCCAATCTTAAGGATTATGGCACTTCTGATACCCTCTCTTCTTTTTATTTTTCCTATCTGCTTATCTCTTGCGAGCTGCTGGGCGCTTGCTTACAGGACGTTTAGCCGTAGGACGCTTACCAGCTGGTTTGCCACTAACAGCTTTATTGTTATAAGACTTACGAGTTGTTGTTTGATTGTTAGAAACCTGTTGTGTCGATGGCTCTATTTGTACAATCTTTTCTGGCATCTTGTTCTCAGGACGTGCAAATCCATCTTTCTCGGCTCGCTTACTCATCGTCTTGATACGTTTGTCAAGGTCTGGGTGTGAGGAGAACATACGCTTCCATTTGCTATCTTTCTGTACGCCAGCATCTTCTTCCATCTTCTTCAGTTTTTCGAAAGCGAGTGCCATGGCCCAAGGGTTCTTGCCATTCTTCTTGAGAAAATCGAAACCATAAGCGTCAGCTTTGCTCTCCTGCTTCTGTGAATAGGTTGCATTGACCAGGGCCTCTCCAAGACTTCCAAGTTGAGACTCGCTCAATGCTGCTGCAGTTCCATTGGTTGATGCGATTCCATCTTTCAATGCTGAGGTCAACAATGCTCTGCGGAATCCTTTTTTTGAGTCTTTATGTGCAACGTGACCAATCTCATGACCAATAACACCCAATAATTCTTCGTCTGTCATTGCGTCCATCAGAGATGAGAAAACACGTACGCTACCATCAGGACAAGCGAAGGCGTTTACATCTGTGACATAATACACCTTGAAGTTCAATGGAATACCTTCAATATCTTTTAATCCTTGTGTGAGTCTGTTTAAGCGTTTTGTATAAGGGCTTCTGGCGTCGCAAACGTGGTTGTGCTCATCCATCCAAGCCACATATTCTTTTACATATTTCGCCATGTCGGCGTCTGTTAATGTGGCTGCTTTAAGAACTTTAGTTGCGCCTTCTGCTGCTTTACCAATATTGAACTGTGCCATCATTGGTGTTGCTCCGAATAGGAGGAAAGCGCTAATATATGCGCCTAAGATACTTTTTTTCATACGTTTTATTTTATTGATAAGATGTTTCTGTCTGCAAATTTATATATAATTTTTTATTTTATTGAAATTAGTAATGGTATTAATTTTCTTTAAAGATTGTTTGTGTTTTTGACACAATACGCCTTTTTCCTGATGAAAAATAATTGAGTTTTTAATTGATGTTGTATGATTTCTTATTACATATTTTAAAGCAGTTTATTAATGTAATTTCTTTATGGCTCATCACATGCTTTGATCTGACAATAAAAAAGGACAACCTCAGTAGGTTGCCCTTGTATGTGAATTTCTTCTTTGATTAGTTCCTGTTGTTTCCGAAGAAACGGAGGAGATAAAGGAAGAGGTTGATGAAGTCGAGATAAAGGCTTAAAGAACCGAGAAGTGCAATCTTCTGTGCTTCTTGTCCTGCATCTGGTGCCATCAGCAAGTTTTGCTTAATTTTCTGTGCGTCCCAAGCTGTAAGACCTGTGAAGACAAGGACACCGATACCGCTAACTATAAAGTCGAACATGGCACTCTTTAAGAAGATATTTACCAATCCTGCTATGATGAGACCTATCAAAGCCATGAAAAGAATTCCTCCCATCTTTGTTAAATCCTTCTTGGTTGTCGAACCAATCAATGCCATAGCACCGAAAGTTCCTGCTGTGACAAAGAACGTTTTGGTGATTGCTGCTGAAGAGAAAGCTGCGAAAATCCATCCTAAGGTCATTCCGTTGATGGCAGCAAAGAGGATGAACCAAGCTGTTGCTGCTACAAGTGACAGCTTCTGAATGCGAGATGAAAGATACCAAACGATACCTACTTCAACTAATCCTGCTATAATCAGTGGTGCGTTGCCGTTATAAAGAAGTTGGATGAGGGCTGGAGAATGTCCAGCACCATAAGCTACAACACCTGTAATAGCAAGGGCCATTGCCATCCATATATATACCTTACGCATCAATGATGGGAATGCACGGGACATCTCTAAGTCACGTTCCTGATTACTTGTCACGTTTGTGAAATTGTCAAAATTCATATTCATTTTCTTTTTTATTTATTTATTTTCTCTTGTTTATTGTTGTATGTTGGCAATCTTCATAGAATAGTGCCTTATATATAGGGATATGCAAATGTTATGCCATTTGAAATACAAATATAGCATAAACATCTTATTCTGCCAAATGTAATGCCTTTTTTCTAGTAATACGTGTCATGTGGGATTTATACATAAATGGAAGGCTTATCGTAACTTTATTGCAATTTGTTGTATTTTTATTTGCATATTTGCAATTAAGTGTATAAATTTGCAATTCAAGCAGGATAATTATACGCTTATGAAAGTAAAAAACAGTAGGCTTGAAGCATTGAAAATGCTTATTTCAAGTATGGAACTAGGTTCCCAAGAAGAGGTTCTAAAGATGTTAGAGCAGGAAGGCTTTAAATTGACTCAAGCAACATTGAGTCGAGATCTTAAACAGTTGAAGGTGGCAAAGGCTGCTTCCATGAATGGTAAATATGTATATGTTTTACCAAATGAAACGATGTATCGACGTGTGACAACACCACGTAAAGCCACAGAAATGTTGCAGAGAAGTGGTTACGTTTCTGTTCATATTTCGGGACAGTTGGCGATAGTTAAGACCCGACCAGGTTATGCCAGTGCACTTGCATATGATATTGATAACTCTGAATCACCTTATATTTTAGGGTCAATTGCTGGTGATGATACTATCTTTATTGCTCTTCGTGAAGGGGCAACACGTGGACAAGTGTTAGAAGCTCTTTCGTATGTAATTCCAGAAATAGGATAAACTTAGGTAAAGAGGGGATTATATTAAGGCTGATAATAGCGCAAGGAAGGGAAATTGATTGCAAGACTTATTTCATAAATTGAAAAAGTAAGTTGGGTCTATAATGAATCATGTGGGTAATTAGTCATAGAGTATAAAAATATTGTCAAAAAGTATATCCACCAACAAAATACAACTCCAAATTGACCTTAGTTTTAATCTGCTTAACTCACGTTAAATCCCTACCCTTACATATACAGCAATGGTGTTAATCCTTCGCACATGTGGTGCATACCATCCGCACCATAAGTGCTAAGCATCCGCACCACATGTGCAAAGCACCCGCACCAAACCGGTGGAATATCAACACACAACCCCACGATTCGTTATTGAGCCAGTAAGTTTATAAAAATAAGCTCTTGGAATATTTAAGTTCGCTCTTCTCTATTTCTAGATGGTAATCCCCAAGGATGTCTGACATGTAGCTTTTGTGAGCGGGATAAATAATAAAAGGTATATTTTTTTTCGTGCCAATATATTATATAAGGTGTATAATCATTTTTTGAGGTTGAATTTGGTCAAAAATGAAAAAAAACGTATTTTCTTGAAAGTTTTTCTTGAAAACATTTGGTAGTATTCAAATTTCTCTATACCTTTGCATCCGCTTTACAAAACAAGCCACCTGGCAAGTTGATTAAGGCAATAAAGAAAGAGTTCTTTGAAAAGATTTACATAAACAGAGAAGTAGTACAAGAAGCGTCTGTTTGATTTTATATCAAATGGATGGGTAAAAGAAACGAACCGATCAATTCATTGTTCTTGCTTTTGAGGCACCGCCTCAAAACAATTAAGAAACAAGCGAAGAGGTGCTTTTTACTTGATACTTTTAGGATAAGCGTTCTGAAACAGAGATTACTCGGTGACGTGTTTGGAAGTAGTGGTATTTATTATCACCTATTATCCATCATTTATCACCAACAGATATTTTACAATGGAGAGTTTGATCCTGGCTCAGGATGAACGCTAGCTACAGGCTTAACACATGCAAGTCGAGGGGAAACGGCGGAGAGTGCTTGCACTCTTTGGACGTCGACCGGCGCACGGGTGAGTAACGCGTATCCAACCTTCCCATTACTGTGGGATAACCTGCCGAAAGGCAGACTAATACCGCATGGTCTTCGATGACGGCATCAGATTTGAAGTAAAGATTTATCGGTAATGGATGGGGATGCGTCTGATTAGCTTGTTGGCGGGGTAACGGCCCACCAAGGCAACGATCAGTAGGGGTTCTGAGAGGAAGGTCCCCCACATTGGAACTGAGACACGGTCCAAACTCCTACGGGAGGCAGCAGTGAGGAATATTGGTCAATGGACGTAAGTCTGAACCAGCCAAGTAGCGTGCAGGATGACGGCCCTATGGGTTGTAAACTGCTTTTTTATGGGAATAAAGTGAGGGACGTGTCCCTTTTTGCAGGTACCATACGAATAAGGACCGGCTAATTCCGTGCCAGCAGCCGC
This sequence comes from Prevotella scopos JCM 17725, assembly GCF_018127785.1. Lineage (NCBI taxonomy): Bacteria > Pseudomonadati > Bacteroidota > Bacteroidia > Bacteroidales > Prevotellaceae > Prevotella > Prevotella scopos. The sequence goes on along the minus strand of NZ_CP072390.1, from coordinate 1,439,852 downwards.
GGTAATACGGAAGGTCCAGGCGTTATCCGGATTTATTGGGTTTAAAGGGAGCGTAGGCCGGAGATTAAGTGTGTTGTGAAATGTAGACGCTCAACGTCTGACTTGCAGCGCATACTGGTTTCCTTGAGTACGCACAACGTTGGCGGAATTCGTCGTGTAGCGGTGAAATGCTTAGATATGACGAAGAACTCCGATTGCGAAGGCAGCTGACGGGAGCGCAACTGACGCTTAAGCTCGAAGGTGCGGGTATCAAACAGGATTAGATACCCTGGTAGTCCGCACAGTAAACGATGGATGCCCGCTGTTGGTACCTGGTATCAGCGGCTAAGCGAAAGCATTAAGCATCCCACCTGGGGAGTACGCCGGCAACGGTGAAACTCAAAGGAATTGACGGGGGCCCGCACAAGCGGAGGAACATGTGGTTTAATTCGATGATACGCGAGGAACCTTACCCGGGCTTGAATTGCAGGAGAACGATACAGAGATGTTGAGGTCCTTCGGGACTCCTGTGAAGGTGCTGCATGGTTGTCGTCAGCTCGTGCCGTGAGGTGTCGGCTTAAGTGCCATAACGAGCGCAACCCCTCTCTTCAGTTGCCATCAGGTGATGCTGGGCACTCTGGAGACACTGCCACCGTAAGGTGTGAGGAAGGTGGGGATGACGTCAAATCAGCACGGCCCTTACGTCCGGGGCTACACACGTGTTACAATGGCCGGTACAGAGGGATGGTGTAATGCAAATTGCATCAAATCTTGAAAGCCGGTCCCAGTTCGGACTGGGGTCTGCAACCCGACCCCACGAAGCTGGATTCGCTAGTAATCGCGCATCAGCCATGGCGCGGTGAATACGTTCCCGGGCCTTGTACACACCGCCCGTCAAGCCATGAAAGCCGGGGGTGCCTGAAGTCCGTGACCGCAAGGATCGGCCTAGGGCAAAACTGGTGATTGGGGCTAAGTCGTAACAAGGTAGCCGTACCGGAAGGTGCGGCTGGAACACCTCCTTTCTGGAGAGGATGCTTTTTAGTTGACAAGTTGACAAGTTAAAAGTATTGTAAAGATAAAAAGAACCTTGGTTCGTTTTTCTTCTTGTACTCACTGCACTCTGTATTATATAAATGTAGGAGTTTAGAGTTTAAGGCTCACATAAAGGTTCAAGTCCTTATTCTCCACTTAGCTGTCCACGCTTCTGAGGCACTGCCTCAGAACAATCAAAGTAACAGCATAAGATCTTTGACATATTGACACAAGCAAGACTGTAAAGTAGAACTATTCTTTCAATGATTGGAAGAATTAGTATTCTAAACAATGAGGTTTAAACTTCATTTTTTTAGAATCACACAACAGCTGAAAGTATGAGCTACATTTCTTGTTGTCAACAACGAGAAAGGCGAAGAAAGTAAGAAAGGGCGCATGGCGGATGCCTTGGCTCACGGAGGCGATGAAGGACGTGATAAGCTGCGATAAGCCTTGGGTAGGTGCAAATAACCTTTGATCCAAGGATTTCCGAATGGGACAACCCATCAGGTTGAAGACCTGTTATCACTACATAAGTAGTGAGGCGAACGGAGGGAACTGAAACATCTTAGTACCTCTAGGAAGAGAAAATAAATAATGATTCCCCTAGTAGTGGCGAGCGAACGGGGAATAGCCCAAACCTGCTTTGTGGCAACGCTTAGCAGGGGTTGTAGGACCACGCTGTCGTACTTAGATTGTGAGAAGAATGTTCTGGAAAGAACAATCATAGAGGGTGATAATCCCGTATTCGAAGCATGACGAGACGTAGTGGTATCCTGAGTAACGCGGAACACGTGAAATTCTGCGCGAATCAGCCGGGACCATCCGGTAAGGCTAAATACTCCCGTGAGACCGATAGTGAACGAGTACTGTGAAGGAAAGGTGAAAAGCACTCCAATAAGGAGAGTGAAATAGTTCCTGAAACCATGCGCCTACAAGCGGTCGGAGCTGCTTACGCAGTGACGGCGTGCCTTTTGCATAATGAACCTACGAGTTACCATGTCTGGCAAGGATAAGCGTCATGAGACGCGCATCCGCAGTGAAAGCGAGCCTGAATAGGGCGTCGAGTCAGATGGGGTAGACGCGAAACCAAGTGATCTACACTTGCCCAGGTTGAAGTCCGGGTAACACCGGATGGAGGACCGCACGGATAAGCGTTGAAAAGCTTCCCGATGAGGTGAGTGTAGGAGTGAAAGGCCAATCAAACTTGGAGATAGCTCGTACTCCCCGAAAGGCATTTAGGTGCCGCGTGCGATGATCTCCATAAGAGGTAGAGCGACCGATAGGTCAAGAGGGCTTCACCGCCTATCGAGACCTGACGAACTCCGAATGCTTATGGACCGCAATCGTGCAGTAAGGGGGCGGGTGCTAAGGTCCGTCCCCGAGAGGAGAAGAATCCAGACCGCCGTCTAAGGTCCCGAAATTCTGTCTAAGTTAGTCTAACGAAGTCTGGTCCCCGTGACAGCTAGGATGTTGGCTTGGAAGCAGCCATTCATTCAAAGAGTGCGTAACAGCTCACTAGTCGAGGGTCCGGGCATGGATAATAATCGGGTATAAGTCAGATACCGAAGGCGCGGGATAGTAATGTATATTAAAAGTATCGGTAGGGGAGCATTCCATTGGCGTTGAATGGTGAGGGTAACCGATCCTGGAGCTTATGGAAAAGCAAATGTAGGTATAAGTAACGATAAAAAGGGTGAGATTCCCTTTCGCCGAAAGACCGAGGTTTCCCGGGCGATGCCAATCAGCCCGGGGTTAGTCGGGTCCTAAGTCTCAGCCGAACGGCGAAGGCGATGGCAGATGCGGTTAATATTCCGCAACTCGCTATTACAGTGATGTGGAGACGGAGCAGTGACACTGCCGCGCCCTGACGGAATAGGGCGTTTAAGTGCGTAGGCTATGAGGAAGGCAGGCAAATCCACCTTCCGAGCTGAACCATGAAAGTACAGGTAATCCTTCGGGATAACTTGAGTGCAGGTAATCATACTTCCGAGAAAATCCGCTAAACTTAATGTAATAGCGACCCGTACCGCAAACGGACACACGTGGTCGGGTAGAATATACTAAGGCGTTGAGAGATTCATGGTTAAGGAACTAGGCAAATTGACCCCGTAACTTCGGAATAAGGGGTCCTCATAGCAATATGAGGCGCAGAGAATAGGTCCAGGCAACTGTTTAACAAAAACACAGGGCTGTGCTAACTCGAAAGATGATGTATACAGCCTGACACCTGCCCGGTGCCGGAAGGTTAAGAGGAGATGTCACCAGCAATGGGAAGCATTGAATTGAAGCCCCGGTAAACGGCGGCCGTAACTATAACGGTCCTAAGGTAGCGAAATTCCTTGTCGGGTAAGTTCCGACCTGCACGAATGGTGTAATGATCTGGACGCTGTCTCAACCATGAGCTCAGTGAAATTGTAGTATCGGTGAAGATGCCGATTACCCGCGATGGGACGAAAAGACCCCGTGAACCTTTACTACAGCTTAGCATTGACCTTGGTCATCCGATGTGTAGGATAGGCCGGAGGCTTCGAAGCGGGTGCGCCAGCATTCGTGGAGCCATCCTTGAAATACGGCCCTTTGGCTGTCTGAGGTCTAACGCGCCTGTGGTGCGGACACTGCTTGGTGGGTAGTTTGACTGGGGTGGTCGCCTCCAAAAGCGTAACGGAGGCTTCCAAAGGTGCCCTCGGGCCGATTGGTAACCGGCCTTATAGAGTGCAATGGCATAAGGGCGCTTGACTGGGAGGCAGACATGCCGAGCAGGCAGGAAACTGGGGCATAGTGATCCGGCGGATGTGTATGGAAACTCCGTCGCTCAAAGGATAAAAGGTACTCCGGGGATAACAGGCTGATCCCCCCCAAGAGCTCATATCGACGGGGTGGTTTGGCACCTCGATGTCGGCTCGTCACATCCTGGGGCTGGAGAAGGTCCCAAGGGTTGGGCTGTTCGCCCATTAAAGTGGCACGCGAGCTGGGTTCAGAACGTCGTGAGACAGTTCGGTCTCTATCTATCGTGGGCGTTGGAGTTTTGCGTGGTGCTGACACTAGTACGAGAGGACCGTGTTGGACAGACCTCCGGTTTACCAGTTGTGCCGCCAGGTGCACCGCTGGGTATCTGAGTCTGGATTGGATAAGCGCTGAAAGCATCTAAGTGCGAAGCCAGCCGCAAGATGAGAACTCCTCATAAGGGTCGTCATAGACGATGACGTTGATAGGGTGTAGGTGTAAAGACGGTGACGTCAAAGCCGAGCACTACTAATTGCCCGAAACTTTCTTCGGGTCTCCCGCCTCTAGATTATAGAGTGCGGGGACCAGTGACTCAGACTTTGAGCTGTGTATTCTTCTAAAGTAAGAAGATAGGTTCTATATATGTTTTGCTTGTGGAAATACGTCACCTTATACGGCTGACATAAGCGTCTTAGTTATCATAGGAAACGATGAATGAAACAATACTGATAATAATTTATTAAGACAGTCAGTTGAACGTTATATCAGGTGGTTATTGCGTCGGGGTCCCACCTCTTCCCATTCCGAACAGAGAAGTTAAGCCCGACTGCGCCGATGGTACTGCAATGCAATGCGGGAGAGTAGGTGGCCGCCTTCTTTTACGAGAGCCCTGAAGAGAAATCTTCAGGGCTCTTTTTTGTGTTTATGGAGGTCAAGCTTATTTGGCTAATAAGCCTACTAGAGCTAATAAGGCTAATAGGAGTAATAAGGCTAATTGGACTTAATAGGACAAATATTTATATTTAGAGACCAATGTCCTATGTTAATGATGAGTTTATTTTTTCTTAGACTATCGTTTTATAATCACCCATACATTTATTTTCTCTGTGTGTCCAATGATATTACAACTTTCGTTGTTCACTTTATATCTTGGTACAGAAGAAGTTTATAATAATTAGCCGAACTAGTTTCGCCAGGCAACTCATAAATCTTAGTTCCTGTCATTCCTATCATTTTTAATAGGCGCTTTTCTTATTGTTTTTCAGCAAAATACATGAAATGTTAAAAATGACAGCAACTAGAAATGAAACTAAACTCGTATTATATTCGATGTTTTTTTATCCTTTATGTATTCATATTACTCATAAGTTTGAAAGTATTTTTTATTATTCATCTCTTATGTGCCTATTTCTCATTTTTTTTCCTACTGAACCCTAATCAGGCTAATAATGGCTAATAGTTCTAATTAAGCTAGTTGTGATAATAGTTTAACAAATAGAGTTGGTCCATAGAATTAAGTGTTAGCGCTTACAATATTTTTTTTTTGTTTTCGTTGATTAAATATGCAATGGACCGACAGAACCCGACAGGTAAAGATATTTTTAGTAATCGCAGCCATTATTATTGCGGTAGCGTCATTACTTGTGTCACACTCTTTGACCCATGACTTATCAGTACAAGAGAAGAGTAAGATGCAAGTATGGGCAGAAGCTATGAAATCTTTAAGTGCAGCAGATGAAAACACCGACTTAAGTCTTGTATTGAAAGTGTTAGATGAAAATCACACGATTCCTGTTGTTGTTTTAGATAACGATGGCAAAGTTACAGAATTTCGTAATTTAGTCATTAAAGCACGCAATGCTCAAGATAGCCTCAATTATGTTACCTCTCAAGGGCTACAAATGAAGGTTGCAGGACAAGTGATTCGCATAGCTTTGAGCAAAAATCATAATGATTATATAGATGTATGCTATGATGATTCTTTAATGTTAAAGCGAATCGCTATATATCCTTACGTACAGTTGGGTGTCGTTATGTTATTTGTTATTGTTGCTATATTTGCTTTACTCACTTCGAAACGTGCTGAACAAAATAAGGTTTGGGTTGGATTAAGCAAGGAAACAGCACATCAGTTAGGCACTCCTATCTCATCTCTTATGGCATGGATAACGATATTAAAGGAATCTTACCCAGACGACGAACTCTTACCTGAGATGGATAAAGATGTAAAACGTCTTAAACTCATTGCAGATCGTTTTTCAAAGATTGGTTCAATTCCTGAGCCAGTTCCTGCAAGTCTTAACGATGTCCTTCGTCATGTGGTCGACTATATGGATCGTCGTACATCAAAAAAGATAGAGATGAGGACTGAACTACCAACTGATGACATTATTATTAATATGAATTCGTCTCTCTTTGAATGGGTGATTGAAAACCTATGTAAGAATGCTGTTGATGCTATGGGTGGAAAACTTGGTTGTATTACCTTACGTTTAGAGGAAACAGAAAATCGTGTATACGTTGAAGTAAGTGATACTGGAAAGGGAATAAAGAAGAAGGATATTAGAAACATATTTCGGCCTGGCTTTACCACAAAGGATCGTGGTTGGGGGTTAGGATTAAGTCTGGCAAAACGTATAGTAGAAGAATATCATCATGGTAAGATTTATGTTAAAAGTTCGGAAGTAGGGAAAGGCACAACTTTTCGTATAGAACTTCGGAAGGAGTAAAAACGAGACTTTGTAATTTTATGATGCTAAGGTTAATGAAAACTAGTTCGTTAGATTATCACTATACCTAGTCATTAAGATGTTAGGATATATTGAATAAGAGGGCACTTGTACACTAGAAATATTCAGTAAAACATTTTATAGTCAGTTGATAATGGCAGTTAAAACTTCATCTGATAACGAGTAGCCTATAGAAGTACAATCTCATATTCCTACTTTTTTTACTTATAATTTGCTTATTATCAGAAAAATATTCGTAACTTTGCAACCCAATTATGGACTTAGAAACCCTTAAGATAGACTTGAAGGGTCTGAAAGAAGGTGTAAATCACCTTGAGTTCGACCTGGATGACACTTACTTTAAGGAAGTTGACGCTCCTGAAGTAAGTCGAGGAAATGTGCACGTATCTCTCGGTATCGTACGCAATGGGAATGATTTCTTTACCCTTGACTTTCATGAGGTAGGTACGGTGATGATTTCGTGCGATAGATGCCTCGACTTAATGGAGCAGCCAATAGAGACCACACAGCGTCTCGAAGTTAATTTTGGAACAGAAAACTCAGAAGAGGGTGATCTTGTGACGGTGGCCGAGGACGAAGGAATACTCGATGTTACATGGTACCTCTACGAATTCATTGCTCTCGCAATCCCTATCAAGCATGTGCATGCACCTGGAAAATGTAACTCTGCTATGGTACGAGCTCTTGAGGAGTATTCTGCCGCCCGAAGCGGTGAGGAAGACGAGCAGCCAATGGATCCGCGCTGGGAAGCTCTATTAAAATTGAAAAAATAAAATATTAAAGTTTAAAGAATTATGGCACATCCAAAAAGAAGACAGTCAAAGACTCGTACACTGAAGAGAAGAACTCACGATAAGGCAGTAGCTCCTACATTGGCTTTATGTCCTAACTGTGGTGCTTACTATGTATATCACACGGTTTGCCCAACTTGTGGTTACTATCGTGGTAAGGTTGCTGTCGTAAAGGAAACAGCTGAGTAAATATGAGTATGATTAATGCGATTATAACAGGTGTCGCAGGTTACGTGCCAGACTATGTCCTCAATAATGAGGAGTTGTCTCGCATGGTTGATACAAATGATGAGTGGATTACCACTCGTACAGGTATTAAGGAACGCCGAATCCTGACTGAAGAGGGGCTCGGCACATCCTATATGGCCCGCAAGGCAGCAAAGCTCCTGATGACAAAGACAGGTGCTGATCCTGACAGTATTGATGCTGTTGTTGTTGCTACAACGACTCCTGACTATCCGCATCCTTCTACAGCTTCTATCGTTTTAGGAAAGCTGGGATTGAAGAATGCCTTCGCATTTGACTTAGCTGCTGCATGTTGTGGCTTCATGTATGCACTCGATGTAGCCTGCAATATGATCCAGAGTGGTCGTCACAAGCGTATCATTGTTATCGGTGCTGACAAGATGTCAGCTATTACCGATTATCGTGATCGTGCTACGTGTCCACTTTTTGGTGATGGTGCAGGTGCTGTGATGGTTGAGGGAACAACCGAGGAAGGTATTGGTATGATAGATTCTTATCATCGTACAGATGGTAAGGGACTTCCATTCCTCCATGTTAAAGCAGGCGGTTCTGTCTGTCCTTCATCAAGTTTTACAGTTGATCATCGTTTACATTACACTTACCAAGAGGGACGCACAGTCTTTCGCTATGCTGTCACAGCAATGGGCGACGATTGTGAAAATCTTTTGAGGCGTAATGGCTTAACAAAAGATGATGTAGATTACGTGGTTTGTCATCAGGCAAATCTCCGTATCATCGAAGCTGTCGCAAAGCGTATAGGTATCCCAATGGAAAAAGTTTTGGTTAATATTCAGCGTTATGGTAACACCAGTGCTGCTTGTATGCCGCTTGTTCTTTGGGATTTTGAATCACAGCTGAAGAAGGGTGATAATATTATTTTCACCGCCTTTGGAGCAGGTTTCGTTAATGGTGCCTCTTACTTCAAGTGGGCTTATGACGGAGACTCTGTAGCAGCTAAGAAATAAAGAAACTAAGTTATTATACATAAAAACGCATCTTTCTTTTCTTATAAGATAGGTGCGTTTTTTTGGTTAATGAGATTAGGAAAATATAAGCTAATAGTATGTTTTGCTTTCTTATCTCTTATTAAGAATTATAACAGAACTTTTCAAATGTCCCTTCTTATCGAAGGAAACATGAGGGTTAGATTTATGCACAAAGCAGGATTTGTAAATATCGTTGGTAATCCGAATGTGGGAAAAAGTACGCTGATGAATCAACTCGTTGGCGAGAAGCTTAGTATAGCCACGTTTAAGGCACAGACAACACGTCATCGTATTATGGGAATCGTCAATACAGAAGATTCGCAAATAGTTTTCTCTGATACACCTGGTGTACTAAAGCCAAATTATAAGATGCAGGAGATGATGCTTCAATTCTCCGAGTCAGCGTTGGCTGATGCTGATATCTTGCTTTATGTGACAGATGTTGTCGAAGATCCGGAAAAAAATATGGATTTCTTGGAGAAGGTATCTAAAATGACCATCCCAGTCATCCTCCTTATTAACAAGATTGACGAGAGCGACCAGAAAAAACTTGGTACACTTGTCACAAAATGGCATGTGCTGTTACCTAATGCAGAGATTCTTCCAATCTCAGCTAAGAATAAGTTTGGAATCGACATTCTTCTCAAACGTATTCATGAGCTTCTACCTGAGAGTCCTGCTTTCTTTGATAAGGATCAGTTGACTGATAAACCTGCAAAATTCTTCGTATCTGAGATTATCCGTGAGAAGATTCTGCGCTATTACGACAAGGAAATCCCTTATTCTGTAGAGGTTGTTATTGAGCGTTTCAAAGAAGATGACCGACAAATACATATAAATGCGGTTATTTATGTTGAACGTAATAGCCAAAAGGGCATTATCATCGGGCATCAGGGAATGGCGCTCAAGAAGGTTTCCACTGAAGCACGTAAGAGCCTCGAGCGATTCTTTGAAAAGAAGATTTTCCTTGAGACTTTTGTAAAGGTTGACAAGGACTGGCGTAACTCACAGAAAGAGTTGAAGCAATTCGGATATAGTCCGGAGTAAAGGGAGGGGTTTTATTAAGCCAATTGGGCTAATTAGGCTAATAAAGCCAATAAACTCTTGAAGACAAGAAACTTGCTCTGACTGCTTAGTAGAGCACACTCTCGCACAATGCGAGGGCTGGGGAATGGTCATCCTCGGCAAATATTCATCGGGTGCTTGACCACATCCGGCGCCTTTTCATAGTTGTTATGAGCTTAGGGCTGAATTATGGAGAGGGAAAAGACCAAAAAGAATGGGAAATTTAGTAGCTATTGTTGGACGCCCAAATGTTGGTAAGTCCACACTTTTCAATCGATTAACTCAGACACGTCATGCGATTGTGAGCGATACTGCTGGTACAACACGCGACCGCCAGTATGGTAAGTGTCAGTGGAACGGACGCGAGTTCTCTATTGTTGACACTGGTGGATGGGTTGTCAAATCAGATGATATTTTTGAAGATGCTATTCGCAAGCAGGTGCTTGTGGCAACAGAAGAAGCCGACCTTGTTCTCTTTGTTGTTGATACCGAGACCGGTATTACCGACTGGGATGAGGATGTAGCAACGATTCTTCGCCGCACAAAGCTTCCTGTGCTCCTTGTAGCTAATAAGGTTGATAATAGTGGTGAGTATTATCAGGCAGCCGAGTTCTATAAACTTGGTCTGGGTGAACCAATCTGTATCAGTGCTGCTACAGGTGGTGGAACAGGTGATTTACTTGATATTCTGTTAGAGAGTTTGAAAGATGCACCAGAAGAGACTATAGATTTGGATATTCCTCGTTTCGCAGTTGTAGGTCGCCCTAATGCAGGTAAGTCAAGTATTATCAATGCTTTCATTGGTGAGGACCGAAATATTGTGACCGAGATAGCCGGTACGACACGTGATAGTATCTATACTCGTTACACCAAGTTCGGTTTTGATTTCTATCTTGTTGATACCGCAGGTATCCGTCGTAAGAATAAGGTGAGTGAAGACTTGGAGTTCTATAGTGTCATGCGTTCTATCCGAAGCATTGAAAACTCAGATGTTTGTATTCTTATGTTGGATGCAACGCGTGGTATTGAAGCACAGGATATGAATATCTTCCAGCTCATTCAGCGAAACCATAAGAGCCTTGTTGTAGTTGTGAACAAATGGGACTTAGTTGAAGACAAGACCCAGAAGGTTATTGATACCTTCGAGAATGCTATTCGCAAGCGTATGGCACCATTCGTTGACTTCCCTATCATTTTTGCTTCGGCACTAACTAAGCAGCGTATCTTTAAGGTTTTGGAGACGGCGAAAGAAGTTTATCAGAACCGAACAAGACACATTGGTACAACAAAATTGAATGAGGTGATGCTTCCTATCATTGAAGCAACGCCACCACAGTCAGTTAAGGGTAAGTATATTAAAATTAAATATTGCTCACAACTTCCTAACACACAGATTCCTTCATTCGTATTCTATGCGAACCTGCCACAGTATGTCAAGGAGCAGTATCGCCGTTTCTTAGAGAATAAGATACGTGAGAATTGGAACCTACATGGCTGTCCAATCAATGTGTTTGTCCGTCAGAAGTAGTCATAGGAAGTCTGCTTATGAAACGAATAACAATTTCTCTTCTCTTCTCTTTACCATTTCTATTGATGGCTTGTGGGAAGAAGAAGGAAGTAGATCATGCAGAGTTGGCTGGTCGTGCAGCCAAACTCTACTATGACCAACTCTTAAAGGGGAAGTATGATGCCTTCTTAGGAGGTGAGAATCGTACGGAGAAATTGCCTGATAACTATCGGAAACAACTCCTGCTAAACCTTCGTCAGTTCATTGAACAACAGAAGAAAGAGCATAATGGGATTGATTCTGTTTCCTTTGTTTCATCAGTTTTCTCTGAAAAAGACAGTACAGCCAGTGCTTTTCTGTTATTCCATTATGGTGATAAAACGACTGAACAAGTTGTTGTTCCAATGTTAAAGAAGCATGGTATTTGGGTGATGCGATAGCACATAGTTGCCATCTGGATCTTCTTTTTTCGAGCAGTTTACTGATGTGTTTGTGTCAAACGCACGTGGTACTAATATCTTATAGGAAGAAAGTGAACCCAAGTTTAACCGGTAAAAATATTTTTCATAAATTTTCGGGATGTTTTATGTGGTATTAATTTCATAAAAGACTGATAATCAGGCATAGGGTATTGTAACGAGGAGTAAAATCTGATTTGTAGGACACCGTCATATCAAAATTATTTTGTTACTTTGCACTCATGCACGCAAATGTACAGACACGATTCAACCCTGCAACAGGCGACATGGCTCCTTATTATCGCATTAAGGAGTCATATCGTGACGTGCAGGGTCATGTACATTCGCTAATTCTGTTGAACATCGGGTTCGAGCCTTCACTTACAGCCGTACAGGTTCGAAAAATTGCATACGCACTTACCGAACGCTTCAAAAACAGAAGTACACCCTCGCTTTTCAAGGAACATCTTGACGGACTTACTCCTATTGAACAGGTAAAGGCTGATGAATGGTGGAGCCGTATGGAGAACGAAGGTGGAATTGATAGGTTTAACAAGGAAGAGCAGAAGTCGCTGAGAAAATATGAGAACTACGTTGACCTTGAGACGGCAAAATATACTGACGCAAGGAATGTCGGTGCTGAGTGGCTCTGCAAGCAGACGATAGACAAACTGCAATTAGAGGGTTTCCTGCGCAAAAACGGCTGGACGGAGAATACAATACACACAGCTTTGTCAGCATTGATTGTTCGCACAGTATATGCTGTTTCTGAACGTTCGTCTTATTATTATTTGCGTGATAACTCGGCTGCTGGTGAACTTTATAGTGGAGTTCCTGGCTGGACACCAGGAATCAATTCTCTGTATAAAGTCACTGACAAATTATATGAACTAAAGGAACAGTTAGAGCGTCATCTGTGCAACGTTACTGACGATCTCTTTAATATAGACAACAAGTTGATGCTCTTCGACTTAACCAACTTCTATTTCGAGGGCAGCAAGCGTAACAGCAACAAGGCCAAGTTCGGCCGATCAAAAGAAAAACGCTCTGACTGTAAGCTACTTGTACTTGCACTATGTATCAATAAAGAAGGTTTTATACGTTATTCTTCTATCTTGGAGGGTAATACAGCAGACCCTAAGTCTCTGCCCAATATGATTGATACGTTAGCAAAGAGGAATCCATCACGGACAAAAGATACGCTCGTTGTCATGGATGCAGGTGTTGCCACGGAAGAGAACTTGGAGCTGATCAAAAGAAAAGGTTACAATTATCTCTGCGTATCCCGTACAAAGATGAAGGACTATACGCTCAGTGATGATAACAAGAGTGTTACGGTAATGGATGCCCGTCGGCAGAAAATAACGCTGAAAGAGGTTAAGACAGAAGATGACAAGGATTATTATCTCGAAATAACATCTCCTTCGAAAGCTATGACAGAGTCGTCTATGAACAGGGTCTGGAGAGAGCGTTTTGAGATGGAACTGAAGAGAATAAACGATGGAATCTCCAAGAAAGGTGGAACAAAAACCTATGAAAAGGTTGTTGAACGTACAGGACGTGCCATACAGAAGTACCCATCTATAGCGAAGTTCTATCAGATAAGCTACATAAAAGATGAGAAGAAACCCAAGCAGATGCTGCGCGTAGACTGGGAGATAAAAGACCTCTCGGCAATGGAGTCCGGTCACGGAGTCTACTTCCTCCGCAGCAATATCAGGACACTTGATGAGCGTGTGACATGGGAATACTACAATCTCATTCGTGAGATAGAATGTACAAACAGGCAACTAAAGAATGACCTCAACCTCCGTCCTATCTATCATCAGAAAGATGAGCGAAGCGACGCACACCTCTTCTTCGGTTTATTAGCCTATTGGGTGGTAAACACCATCCGCTGTCAATTAAAACGAGAAGGAGAATCCTGTTACTGGACCGAGATTGTACGACGTATGAGCACCCAGAAGCTCGTCACAACAAAAGGGAAGAATCCATTAGGTGAGAACATCGAGATGCGCCAATGTAGTAGTCCTTCGAAGCAAGCAAAACAGATATACGATAAGTTGAACTTAAAACACTCACCATACAAAAAGAATAAAATTTGTAGGACACAGAGCCCATAAGAAAAACGAGGAAAGTACGATGACTGCCAGGAATAGGCGAAAGTGGGGGTTAAACTTGGGTGAAGAGTCTTGTGGACTAAGAGATATATAAAGGAAAGTCCTCCTGCTGATATGTTTCAACCTCATTTAGGAAGAGATGATAAGCAGGAGGACTTTCCTTTTGTGTTATGTTGTCTTGCGGAGTGCCAATAAGGCGTCCTGTTGGCAACTTATATGGAAGAGTTTGTAGTTCTTATTTCATATCTTCCTTTTCTATTTTCTTGACTTTCTTAAAGAGATCTGATGCGAAGACGAGGTCGTTTAACTTTTCATTTTTCGATGTAATGACAGAGTTCTTGTCACCTTGCCATTCTTTCTTACCATCTGAGATAAAGATGATATTCTCACCAATACCCAACACTGAGTTCATATCATGCGTGTTGATGATGGTTGTCATGTTAAACTCGCGTGTGATACCTGTAAGCAAATCGTCGATGACCAATGAGGTCTTTGGGTCAAGGCCAGAGTTTGGTTCATCGCAGAAAAGATACTTCGGATTCATGACGATGGCCCTCGCGATGGCAACACGTTTCTGCATACCACCTGATATCTCACCAGGGAACTTCTGTTCAGCTCCAGTCAGATTCACACGATCCAGACATTCCATTGCTCTTTTGTCACGTTCCTTTGCCGTCATATCCGAGAACATGTCCAGTGGGAAACGTACGTTTTCCAATACGGTGAGCGAGTCGAAGAGGGCTGCTCCTTGGAAGATCATACCCATCTCACGTCGCATGAGAATCTGTTCTTTCTTTGTCATCTTGACAAAGTTACGTCCGTCGTAGAGCACTTCGCCCTTCGTAGGCTCAAGGAGTCCTGTGAGAGAGCGCATAAGAACGGTTTTACCTGCACCACTCTGTCCGATGATGAGGTTAGTTTTTCCGTCTTCAAAAATGGTGTTGATATCTTTCAGCACTTCTTTATCGCCGAATGATTTATAAAGGTGTTTTACTTCAATCATAGAGCCTCCCCCGACCCCTCCGAAGGGAGGGGAGCCCAATCTGCTTACTTGTGGGGGAAGATGGGCTTATTAATTAGTTAGTATTAACTTTTAAGAGTTGATTTATTCTCTCATCTCCCCTCCTTTGGAGGGGTTGGGGGAGGTTTAACTCAACATCTGTGTGAGGAAAACGTCGCTGAAGAGAATCAGTACGCTTGAGCAGACTACAGCGTCAGTAGATGCTTTGCCGACTTCAACACTTCCACCCTTCACCGTGTAGCCCATGTAAGATGATACACTTGAAATGATAAAGGCAAAGAAGAATCCCTTGATGATACTCATCCACATAAACCACGGATTGAAATCATGTTGCAAACCAGCAGTCAAATCTACTGGTGTGATGATATGTGCAAGGTAGGCTGTGGCGTATGCTCCAATGATACCTGTTGCTGCCGAAAAGATAACAAGAAATGGCATGATAGTGATGAGTCCCATAATCTTTGGTAGGATGAGGTAACTGGCGGAATTGATACCCATAATCTCTAAGGCATCTATCTGCTGTGTCACGCGCATGGTTCCTAACTCAGAAGCAATGTTTGACCCAACCTTACCCGATAGAATCAGACACATGATACTACTGGAGAACTCCAATAGCATAATCTCACGTGTCACATAACCTGATACCCAATGAGGCATCCAAGGGCTCTGCACGTTGAGTTTAATCTGAATACATATAACAGCTCCAATGAAAAAAGAGATGAGCAACACGATGCCAATTGAGTCAACACCCAACTGGGACATCTCTTTAACATATCGCTTCATGAACATTCTCATTCGTTCCGGACGACTGAATGATCGTCCCATTAATATAAGATAATTACCGAATGTGGTCAGCCATTTGAATAAAAGCATGCTCTTTTTATTTGATGTTGAAAATGCAAATTTAACTAAAATATCACAGAAAGAGAAAAGAAAGACATTATTTAATAGTCATGAGGGTAGCTTTTCTTTTTCTGAAAACAGTATCTTTGTGTCTGTTGTATGGACTTTTAGGATTATATTTGTATTTTTGTGCGTGACAAACTATGAGTTGAAGGCTATGAAAAGTAATCCTGCAATATATGTGGAAGGGGTAGGTTGGCGTCGTGCGCGTGTGGCCTCGCTGCTACGGAGGCTTAAAGGGCATGACTATCAAGGACGGAGTATCTATATGATAACGCTCTGTACGGAAGGAAGACAGCCGCTGTTGGGAAGGCTTATGCGTCGAACTGCAGCTGTAGCATCCGCCTATATAGAACCAACGGAGCTGGGGAGTGAGGTTGTGTGTTGTTGGCGAGAGATTCCCAAGCATTATCCAGAGGTGAGTGTGCTTGCTTTTCAGGTTATGCCAGACCATATACACGGCATCCTTTTTGTGACACATGAGATGGCTGTACACCTGGGGAAGGTTGTCAACGGGTTCAAGGTTGGCTGTAATCGGGCGTATCGGCGGCTGGTGTTGGGGAGTTCTGAGGCACTGCCTCAGAAGCAGGGACAGGAGGACAGAATCGGAAGGCAGAGGCTGGCTGGCAGCGGAGAAAGGACTAAGCAGCGAGGTTGCAAGCACCCAGAGCATGGCTTGCTCTTTGCTCCAGGCTATCATGACAGCGTGCTAAGAGGGAAGGGGCAGTTAGAGAATATGTTCAGATATGTTGCAGATAACCCAAGACGGCTGGCGATGAAGCGGGATAATCCGAAACTCTTTCGTGTTGTGAATAGTTTGAAGGTGGGTGAAAGAACTTTCTCGGCTATAGGAAATCAGTGGTTATTAGAGCACCCAATAAGACTGCAGGTACGTTGTCATAACAACAAGACACCAGAAAACCTACGCCTTATAGCCTTACAAAAGGAATACTTCCTTGCACGAGGACGAGAGGGAGGAGTACTTGTTAGCCCCTGTATATCGGCTGGAGAAAAAGAAATAGCACGTGCAGCATTGGAGGAGAAACTCCCGCTTATAGTCTTGTTAGAAAACGGTTTCCCTCCCCTTTATAAGCCGCCTGGGCAGTATTTTGATGCTTGTTGTGAAGGGCGACTCCTTATGTTAGCCCCATGGGCATATCATCACGAACGTAGGCCTATTTCGCGTGAGCAGTGTCAAGCCCTTAATTCAATGTCAGCAGCACTTAGCAATGAAGCATGGACGATGGCATTCGAGCAGGAGTTATTAAGATATACTTCTGGTGAAGAATAGGGGATAGCTACCAAACAATCAAGGCATAGAACCTTCGTGAGAACGTCTTTTAATAGAAGCGTAGACGCGTAGCTATAGATTTATCTGTATTGTTCTTTTGTTTCTTTTCACGTCTTTATGACTGCTATCTGCTTTTTATTTCGTAATTTTGCAGCGATAGCTTAAAAGAGAAAACTATGTCAGAATCAGATAATATTGTTGTGCGCCCAGAAGGCGAGGGAAGTATTCTTCGTACAGAGAAACTGGTGAAGCGATACGGAAAGCGTACTGTTGCCAATGGTGTGAGCATCAATGTGAAGCAGGGTGAGATTGTGGGATTGCTCGGACCAAATGGTGCGGGAAAGACCACGTCGTTTTATATGACAACAGGATTGGTGGTCCCTAATGAAGGACATGTGTATATTGATGATCAGGAGATTACCAATTTCCCTGTTTATAAGCGTGCGCGTGCTGGTATTGGCTATCTCCCACAGGAGGCGAGTGTCTTCCGTAAGATGAGTGTGGAAGATAATATCATGAGTGTCTTGGAGATGACAAAGCTATCAAAGCAGGAACGTATCGACAAGATGGAGAGTCTGATTCGCGAATTCCGATTGGAAAAGGTGCGTAAGAATCTTGGTGACCGTCTTTCTGGTGGTGAGCGTCGTCGTTGTGAAATTGCTCGCTGTTTGGCTATCGATCCAAAGTTTATCATGCTTGATGAGCCTTTTGCAGGCGTCGACCCTATCGCCGTTGAGGATATCCAGCACATCGTTTGGCGTTTGAAGTTCCGTAATATCGGTATCCTTATCACCGATCACAATGTGCATGAGACGCTGAATATTACCGACCGCGCCTATCTTCTTTTTGAGGGTCGTATTCTCTTCAAGGGAACTCCAGAGGAGTTGGCAGCCAATAAGATAGTGAAGGAGAAATATCTCGGTACAGACTTCGTTCTTCAGAAGAAAGACTTTCAGTTGCTCGACCAGCGTAAACGTGCACAGGAAGAGGCGAATGGTTTATAAGAGGAATATATCCTCACTTTTAGATAGGCTATATTAGCCGTCAGAAAGGCGCAAAGATAAAGCATTCTTTGTGCCTTTGTTTATGCAAGAGTAAGTAAGTTGCGAATTATTTTCATGAAGAAAAATATTTTTTTTCATGAAAAGAAATATTTTTCTTCATGAAAAGAAATATTTTTCTTCACGACCATAAATATTTTTTTTCATGAAAATAATTCGACAACAAAGCCTTTTCTTTTTTCAAAGAAAGCTGAAAATAAAAGCTGCATACAGTAAAACTTAATATGAGAGTTGGTTGTAAGCAGCTTTGTTGGTTAAAAAATAAAACCAATTATAGCCTTCTGTAGCCAATTATCTTGGTTAAAAAAATAAATTTCCACTTATATATTATAAGGTTATGCGATTTTTTAAGTATCTTTGCATTTCAAAGTTCATAGGGGCATTGTGTCTTCTTGTGAATTTACTCTTTTGATAATTAATAATAAACTAAATATTTAACATCAAAGATGAAAATTTCATTTGAGAATCCCGACAAAGTGAATGGTTTGATGACCATCCTCGTTGAGGAAGCTGATTACAAGGATGAGGTTGAGAAGACTCTCAAAGATTACCGTAAACGTGCCGACGTTCCTGGTTTCCGTAAGGGTCAGGTGCCTATGGGCTTGTTAAAGCGCCAGTACGGTCCACAGATTAAGATGGATGCTATTAACAAACTTCTTGGTGAAAACCTTCAGAAATATATTGCTGATAACAAGATTCAGATGTTAGGTCAGCCAATGGGCTCTGAGTCACAGGAGCCAATAGACTTGGAGAAGCCAGCTCCTTACGAGTTCAAGTTTGATATTGCTGTTGCTCCAGAATTTAAGATTGAGTTGAATGGCAAGAACAAGATTGACTATTACGAGATTGCTGTTGATGACAAGTTAATCGATCAGCAGGTTGAGATGTTCCAGAGCCGTTCTGGTCACTATGACAAGGCTGAGGTGTTCGATCCAGAGCAGCGTGATATGTTGAAGGGTGACCTCCGTGAGTTGGATGAGAATGGAAATACACTCGAGGGTGGTATCACCGTTGAGGGCGCATCATTGATGCCACAGTACATCAAGGTTGAGGATCAGAAGAAACTCTTCGATGGTGCTAAGCTTGGTGATATCATTATCTTTAACCCAACAGCAGCTTATCCTGATAACGATATTGAGGTTTCTTCACTTTTGAAGATTAAGAAGGAAGAAGTTGCTGAGCATAAAGGTAACTTCTCTTATCAGATTACAGAGATTTCACGCTTCGTTAAGGCTGAGAATAATGCTGAACTTTGGAAGAGTGTTTATGGTGAAGATGCTGATATCAAGGATGAGGCAGCTTTCCGTAAGGCAATTGCTGATGGTTTGGCAGAGCAGTTAAAGGGTGATTCTAACTACAAGTTTATTCAGGATCTCCGCGCTTACTGCGAGAAGAAGGTAGGTGAACTGACTTTCCCAGACGCTATTTTGAAGCGTATCATGTTGGCAAACAACCAGGATAAGGGTGAGGAGTTTGTAGAGAAGAACTACGCACAGAGTATCAAGGAGTTGACATGGCACCTGATTAAGGAGCAGTTAGCTAAGGATCATGGTATCAAGGTTGATGATAACGATGTTCGCGAGAGTGCTCGTCAGATGGCACGTGCACAGTTTGCTCAGTATGGTATGACTAACGTACCAGAGGATTACTTGAATGGTTATGCTGATGAGATGCTGAAGAAGCGCGAGAACATAGACTCATTCGTTGAGTCAGCTCTTGATCGCAAGCTCGCAGAAGCTATCAAGGAAGTTGTAAAATTGAACGTTAAGACCGTAAGTCTTGAGGAGTTTAACAAACTTGTAAGCGAGTAATATTTTTAGAAAAATCTTCCTTTATATATAGAGGTTATCGATTTTTTTGCTTATCTTTGCTTTAGATATGCAGGCGAATGTCGCTCTGAGTGGCATGGTGTTTGTATAGATGACAATGATAAGAGAGGTCGATAACCTCTATTTTTTGTCATATATAAATTATAAGAAAGGAAAACAATGAACGATTTTAGAAGGTATGCTACAGGGCATCTTGGGATGAATGGTATGGTGCTTGATGACGTGATGAGAGCACAGGCACAGTATCTAAACCCATATATCCTAGAGGAGCGTCAGCTGAACGTAACACAGATGGATGTCTTCTCACGTTTGATGATGGAAAGAATCATCTTCCTCGGGACGCAGGTAGATGACTATTCAGCCAATACAATTCAGGCACAGCTACTTTATTTGGATTCTGTTGATCCAGGTAAGGATATCTCTATTTATATTAACTCTCCTGGTGGAAGCGTAACAGCAGGCTTGGGTATCTATGATACTATGCAGTTTATTTCAAGTGACGTTGCGACGCTCTGTACAGGTATGGCTGCGTCAATGGCTGCCGTATTGCTTGTTGCAGGTAAGGAGGGTAAACGTTCTGCCCTAAAGCATAGTCGTGTGATGATTCATCAGCCATTGGGTGGTGTTCAGGGTCAGGCTTCAGATATTGAGATTGAAGCACGTGAGATTCAGAAGTTCAAGAAGGAACTCTATACAATCATTAGTGAACACTCTCATCAGTCTTTTGAAAAGGTATGGAACGATAGTGACCGTAACTATTGGATGACCTCTGAGGAAGCTAAGGAGTACGGAATGATTGATGAGGTTCTGATGAGAAAACCAGTAAATAACACTTCGGAAGAAGGAGTAAAGTAAAGGATAATAATGCCCCAAAAGAAATGTAGTTTTTGTGGTCGAGGTGAAAAGGAGGTGAAACTTCTTATCACTGGCTTGAATGGCTATATCTGTGAGGATTGTGCACAGCAGGCTTATAATATCGCCATGCAGACAGGTGTGCTGTCACAGGGTCAGGATGGCGAGGAGAACACGTTTACGCTAAAGAAAGTTCCTAAGCCAAAGGAAATCAAGAAGTATCTTGACGAATATATCATAGGCCAGGATGAAGCGAAACGCTATCTAGCTGTAGCCGTTTATAACCATTATAAGCGTCTCCAACAACCTAAGGACGATGATGGTGTAGAGATTGAGAAGAGCAACATCATTATGGTTGGTTCGACGGGTACGGGTAAGACATTGCTTGCACGCACCATTGCCAAACTCCTTGACGTACCATTCACGATTGTTGATGCTACCGTCTTCACCGAAGCTGGATATGTAGGTGAGGATGTGGAGAGTATCCTTTCACGTCTTTTGCAGGTTGCAAACTATGATGTGGCAGCAGCAGAACGTGGTATTGTTTTTATCGATGAGATTGATAAGATTGCACGTAAGAGTGATAATCCAAGCATAACACGTGACGTGAGTGGTGAGGGTGTACAGCAGGGTTTGTTGAAACTTCTGGAAGGAACCATGGTGAACGTACCACCAAAGGGTGGTCGTAAGCATCCTGATCAGGATTACATACACGTTGATACGCGCAATATCCTCTTCATCTGTGGTGGTGCTTTTGATGGAATTGAGCGTAAGATAGCGCAACGACTGAATACACATACAGTCGGTTACAACTCTGTTCAAAATGTTGCAAAGATTGATAAGAACGACCTGATGAAGTATGTTCTTCCTCAGGACTTAAAGTCATTCGGTCTTATTCCTGAAATTATTGGACGTTTGCCAGTGCTAACTTATCTTAATCCGCTTGATCGTGAGGCGTTACGTAGAATTTTGGTTGAACCCAAGAACTCTATTGTGAAGCAGTATATTAAGTTGTTTAAGATGGATGGTATTGAACTAACTTTCACTGAACCAGCACTTGATTATATCGTAGATAAGGGTGTAGAGTATAAGCTCGGTGCCCGTGGATTGCGTTCAATTGTTGAGGCGGTAATGATGGATGCTATGTTTGATGTGCCATCACGGCGTATTAAGTCATTTGAAGTGACTGAAGATTACGTTCGTCAACAATTAAACAAAGCACATATTCAGAAATCGAATACAGTCTCATAAAACCTATAAATACAGCCTACTGATGTGAAGATCAAGTCGCATCAGTGGGCTGTGTTATTTCTACAGAACCGTAAAGGATCGGAATATATCCAGCTATTAACATGACACAAGAAGTCAATCTTACCGAAAAACTAAAACACTACTTTGGCTTTGATAAGTTCAAAGGCGACCAGGAAGCAATTATTCGTAATCTTCTTGCCGGACATGATACTTTCGTATTGATGCCAACTGGTGGTGGCAAGAGTCTTTGCTATCAGCTTCCCTCATTAATTATGGAAGGAACGGCAATTGTCGTTTCTCCGCTCATTGCATTGATGAAGAACCAAGTGGATGTCATCAATGGAATCAGCGAGGAAAATGGTGTGGCACATTATCTCAACTCATCGTTGAAGAAAGCAGAAATTGATAAGGTTCGTTCAGATATCGTTTCAGGTCGTACAAAACTGCTCTATGTTGCTCCAGAGTCTTTGAATAAGGAGGAGAATATGGAGTTCCTGAAGTCAGTCAAGATTAGTTTCTACGCCATCGATGAGGCACATTGTATCTCGGAGTGGGGACATGATTTCCGACCAGAGTATCGTAAGATTCGTTGTGCTATCGAAACGATTGGCACTGCTCCTGTCATTGCTTTGACAGCAACGGCTACTGATAAGGTGCGTACGGATATTGTACGTAGCTTAGGTATTGAGGATTGTGCCGAGTTCAAAAGCTCTTTTAATCGTCCAAACCTTTATTATGAGGTACGTCCGAAGAAGGGTGATGACGATACGAATAAGCAGATTATCAAGTTTATCAAACAGCATACAGGCAAGAGTGGTATCATCTATTGTCTTTCACGTAAGAAGGTGGAAGAGTTAGCTGCTATCTTGCAAGCTAATGATATTAAGGCTGCTCCTTATCACGCAGGACTCGATTCTGAGACACGCTCTAAGACACAGGACGACTTTCTCATGGAAGAGTTGGATATTATTGTGGCAACGATAGCCTTTGGTATGGGTATTGACAAACCAGACGTACGATTTGTCATCCACTATGATATTCCGAAGAGCCTTGAAGGCTATTATCAGGAAACAGGACGAGCAGGACGTGATGGAGAAGAAGGCATCTGTGTTGTGTTCTATTCTAAAAAAGACCTTAATAAACTGGAGAAGTTTATGGAGGGAAAGCCTGTTGCTGAGCAAGATATCGGTCGTCAATTGTTACAAGAGACCGAAGCCTATGCAGAATCATCTGTCTGCCGCCGTAAGATGCTGTTACATTACTTTGGTGAAGGCTATCCAAAATGTAACTGCTCAATGTGTGACAATTGTTTGCATCCAAAGACAAAGATAGAAGCTCAGAAGCAACTTCTCGTCGTTCTTCAAGCTGTGAAGACATTGAAAGAGAACTTCCGGCAAGAGTATGTTATCGATTTTGTGCGCGGTAGGGCTACTGATGATCAGAAAGATCATAAGCATGATGAGTTGGACGACTTTGGAGAGGGCGAGGATGAGAATCCTAAGATTTGGAATCCTGTGATACGTCAAGCACTCTTGGCAGGTTATCTGAAAAAGGATGTTGAAAACTATGGTTTACTAAAACTTACTGCTGCTGGTAAACGATTCTTGAAATCTCCAGAATCGTTTATGATAGTTATGGATACCGAGTTCAGAGAGGAAGATGAGGATGAAGACCCAATGATGGGTACGGCAGTTCTTGATCCAGAACTCTTCTCTATGTTGAAGAACCTCCGCAAGAAGATTGCACATAAGTTGGAGATTCCTCCTTACGTCATCTTCCAGGATGTCTCATTGGAACAGATGGCTATGATGTATCCTATCAACGAACAAGAATTACAGAATATCCAAGGTGTCGGTGCTGGTAAGGCAAAACGTTACGGAAAGGAATTCCTTGAGTTGATAAAGCAGCATTGTGAGGAGAATAATATTGAACGTCCAGAAGAGTTACGAGTTAGGACGGTGGCTAAGAAGTCTATACAGAAGGTTAAGATTATCCAAAGTATTGATCGTAAGTTACCACTTGATGATATTGCATTAGCTGAAGGCCTTGACTTTGATGATTTGCTGACAAAGATAGAAGAAATCGTATATAGTGGAACAAAACTCAATATCGACTACTTCCTAGAAGATGTGTATGATGAGGATCAGGTAGATGATATTTATGATTACTTTATGGAAAGCGAGACTGATAGCCTCGATGCTGCTATGGAAGAGCTTGATAGTGACTATAGCGAAGAAGAAATTCGTCTTGTACGCATTAAGTTCTTGTCAGAGATGGCTAACTAATACAACACATCATTATTAATGGGTGTATAGCTCTTTATCTGTAGGGATACACGATTTGTGTATCCCTACAGTCTATAACCGAAATCCTTTTAATCTACAAACTGAAAGCAAACCTCTGAGTCTTAATCTATTTATTGTTAGTCGCAACTCCTTTATAAATCTTAATAATGTAATTAATTTATTCCATTTATTTGTATATATGTAATCTATTTATTACCTTTGCTTATGGATAAAGTTGTAAGAGAAGTCATCTACTCACCAGAGTATGAAGCCTATTATGCAGGCTTGGATTCAAAAACTAAAGAGAAATACGATTATGTGGAGCATATTATCAAGACACAAGATGTCGTAAAGAAGAATTATGTGAAGCATTTAGAGAATACAGACCTTTATGAGGCACGTATTTCCTTGGGTAGTAATGAGTATCGCACAATTCTGTTTGCGGTGAATGCTACCAGTTTTATGCAAGCAACAAAGATCTTGTATCTTAATTCTTTTTTGAAGAAAGATACGAAACAATATAAACGTGAGATAAGCAAGGCTTATAGATTGTTGGAAAATTATATGGAGGAATAAGATATGATAAAGTTAGATGAAAATAAGTTAGCAAAGTTACGCACCTCTTCTGAACGCTTAACAGAGAAATATGGGGAGCCTGGATCGCCTGAACGGGAAGAGTTTGAGGCACGTGCCAAGGCTTACTATTATGCAGAACTGCTAAAGGAACAGCGCAAGCAGCAGAAGATGACGCAGCAACAGTTGGCGGATAAGATAGGTAAGAAGCGAGAGTATATCTCGAATATTGAGCGTGGAAACAGTGATATGCAACTTTCTACTTTTATGCAGATTGCGAATGCTTTAGGACTTCGTTTTGCTTTAGTGGTAGGATAGTTTCGCTGGTGAAAAGTAGCAAGTAGAGTTCGTTTCGGCAATATATTGCAAGGTGTTTAGCACTCAGCACTAATGGTGTTTACCAACAACACGACGTGTGCGGAGCGTTAGCACGATATGTGCGGAGCAATAATATGTTATCTGAAGATGGGAATATAGAACGCTAATGGTCAGTATAACGAATATTTTAAGACGATGATGGCAAGCTAACATGGGAAGTGTTTACCAGAAAGTTCTTAAGATATTTTTTTGTTTTCCATGTAGCTAAATCAATAAAGAGGCTGAATCAGAAAGTGGTCAGTGATTAATGAAGAGTGGTACGAGTTTAGTCAATTCTTCGATTAAACCTTTTGACAAATGCCTATGGCGTGCATTTCTACTTCTGATTCAGCCTCTTGGCTATTTATAATGTTTTTGTATTATTCTGCGCAGCTCTGTGACTTTGTAGCAACGAGCATCCAAACTGTCTTTTCCTGCTCTTTGAGGAAGTCGCTTACCAATGAAACGGTTGTATCATCGTGTGCATCAGAAGCTAGTTCGATGATTCTACGCTCACGTGCAATCAGTGTCTTATAGTAGTCTAAGAGTAAATTAACTGCCTCTTTGCTGCAACTAACAACGTCAGCCTCTTTGATTTCTGTGACCTTTAGATATTCACTGAAGCGGCTCTCTGGAGTGCTGCCTAACTGAAGGATTCGCTCTGCTACCTCATCAACCTTCTCTGCAGCATCGTTGTAGAGTTCCTCATACTTGCTATGCAATACAAAGAAACCATGTCCCTTTACGTTCCAGTGGAAATTGCGGAGATTGCTGTAGAATACTTGAAAGTCTGCCAGTAAAACTGAAAGCTCGTTTACTACGTTCTGTACCTTCTTCTCGTCTAATCCTAATAAATCTAATGTTCTCGTCTTTAATATGTTTTTAAGTTGTTGTTTCTTGTTTACGAGTGCAAAGTTAGTGAGTTTCTCAATCTGCTACAACAGATAAATTCTATTCACTCATTGATATAAACTGTATGTGCTTGTTATTGGCTGATAATAAGGTTGTTATTGCCGATATGTTAGCTTTTGTAAAAAATGAATTCTTGCTGGTTATTTTACCGTCATGGACGAAAAGTAGGGAACATGTCAAAGAATAAATATTAAATACTTTTAATAAGGTGTGAGAAAAACCGGAAAAAGCCAGTCTGTTTGATATTTAATTGCTAAATTTGCATGCAATAAATTTCTAAAATACAATTATGTCATCATTTGTTGCAGACAAAATCGCGATGGACGGCTTAACCTACGATGACGTCCTTTTAATTCCGGCTTTTTCAGAAGTCCTGCCTAAAGAGGTGGTGTTGAAAACCAAGTTTTCACGTAACATTGATCTTAATGTACCTTTCGTTACAGCAGCTATGGATACCGTTACGGAGAGCTCTATGGCTATAGCGATCGCACGTGAAGGTGGTATCGGTGTGATACATAAGAACATGAGTATCGAAGACCAGGCGCGTCAAGTTGCTATTGTGAAACGAGCTGAGAATGGTATGATTTATGATCCTGTTACTATCCGCAAGGGGCGTACTGTGAAGGATGCGCTTGGTATGATGGCAGACTACCATATCGGTGGTATTCCTGTAGTCGATGAGGAGAATCATCTCGTGGGTATCGTTACCAATCGTGATCTCCGTTTTGAGCGTCACTTGGATAAACTTATTGACGATGTGATGACCAAGGAGAACCTTGTTACAACTCATCAGCAGACTGACCTTATAGCAGCTGCGCAGATTCTTCAGGAAAATAAGATTGAGAAATTGCCAGTAGTCGATCGTGAGAATCGTCTCGTCGGTCTGATTACTTACAAGGATATTACCAAAGCTAAGGATAAACCAATGGCATGTAAAGATGAAAAGGGGCGTCTTCGCGTTGCAGCTGGTGTTGGTGTGACCGTAGATACGATGGAACGTGCTCAAGCGCTTGTCGCTGCTGGCGTTGATGCTATCGTTATCGATACTGCACACGGACACTCTGCTGGTGTGATTGGTAAGCTTCATGATGTGAAGGCTGCTTTCCCTAATCTTGATGTTGTTGTAGGTAACATTGCAACAGGAGAGGCTGCAAAGTTCTTAGTTGATAATGGTGCAGATGCTGTTAAGGTTGGTATCGGACCTGGTTCTATTTGTACTACACGTGTCGTTGCAGGTGTAGGTGTGCCACAGCTGACTGCTATCTATGACGTTTTCAAGGCGTTGGATGGGACGGGCGTACCATTGATTGCCGATGGTGGTTTGCGTTACTCAGGCGATGTTGTTAAGGCTTTGGCAGCAGGTGGCAGCAGTGTGATGGTAGGTTCATTGGTTGCTGGTACAGAAGAGTCACCAGGTGATACTATTATCTTCAATGGACGTAAGTTCAAGAGCTATCGTGGTATGGGGTCATTGGAAGCAATGGAACAGAAGAATGGCTCACGTGATCGTTACTTCCAGAACGATGTCGGTGATGTTAAGAAACTCGTTCCAGAAGGTATTGCTGGCCGTGTCCCTTACAAGGGAACAGTTCAGGAAGTCATTTACCAACTCGTTGGTGGACTTCGTTCAGGTATGGGCTATTGCGGTGCAGCCTCAATCGAAGGCTTGCATGATGCTAAGTTCACTCGCATTACCAATGCTGGCGTGTTAGAGAGTCATCCACATGACATCTCAATTACCAGTGAGGCACCAAACTATTCACGTCCAGAATAATAAATAGACGACAAGTAATCCGCCCTCTTCCTTGTTTTCAGGGGAGAGGGTCCCTGCGTTAAAATAATAACAATGAAATTCAAAGCGTTTTTGTCAGTTCTACTGCTATCTACAACAATGGCATATGGGCAGTCTGACCCTATAATAATGACCATCAATGGGCTGCCAGTGAGCCGTTCTGAATTTGAGTATTCGTATAATAAGAACAATACCGAAGGCGTGATTGATAAAAAGAGTGTAGATGAATATGTTGACCTCTTTATCAATTACAAACTAAAAGTTCAAGCTGCTCTTGATGCGCACCTTGATACACTTAGCTCTTTTAAAAAGGAGTTCCTAAGTTATCGTAACCAGCAGGTACGTCCAACCTTTATCACTGATGCTGACGTTGAGGCTGAAGGTCATAGACTTTATCGTGAAGCACAACAGCAGGTAGAGGCTAATGGTGGTATGTGGAATTGTGCACATATCCTTATCGGAATAAACCAGAATGCAGGGAAAGAGGCTCAAGAGGCAGCAAAGCAGTTAGCTGATTCTATTTATAGCGTCCTTAAAGGTGGGGCTGATTTTGCTCAACTCGCAAGGAAATATTCCACAGATATTAATTCTGCTATGAATGGCGGTGAGTTGCAACATCTACAGAGAGGGCAGACTGTACCGGAGTTTGAGAAGGCTTTATTTGCTTTGAAGCCAGGTGAGGTAAGTGCTCCTGTACTATCTCCTTTCGGTTATCATATCATTAAGATGGGTGGCCGTGAGAGTTTTCCAACGTATGATACGCTACGTCCAGATATCATGCAGTATATCGAGATGCGAGGATTGCGTGAGCAGATTATCGACCAGAAGCTTGACTCTCTTGCAAAAAGTGAAGGAAAGACGATTACACCGAATCAGTTGTTAGATAAAAAACTCGCTTCGCTAGAGGAGGAAGATGCAAGCATGAAGAATCTTATCCGAGAGTATCATGATGGTTTGCTAATGATTGAGATGAGCAATCGCGAGGTGTGGGATAAGGCTGCTAAGGACGAAAAAGCACTCGAGGCTTATTTCCGCAAGCATAAGAAACAATATAAGTGGACTGAACCACGTTTTAAAGGTATTGCCTATCATGTGAAAACGAAAGAAGATGTGGATGCAGTGAAGGCATGTGTGAAGAATGTTCCTTTCAATCAGTGGGCAGAGAAATTGCGTGATAAGTTCAATGCTGACAATACCATTCGTATTCGCGTAGAGAAGGGACTCTTTAAAAAAGGTGATAACGCATTGGTAGATCGTGATGTCTTCGGTGAGAAGACGACTGTAAAACCTGTAGCAGGTTACCCAATTGATGCCGTGTTCGGTAAGAAAATCAAGGCTCCAGAGGGAATGGAAGATGTGCGCGAAATCGTCGTCTCTAATTATCAGGAGGAACTTGAAAAAGCATGGATTGAAGCATTGCGCAAGAAGTATAAAGTAGTTGTTGACAAGAAGGTTCTTTCAACAGTCAATAAGCATTAAGATAATAAAGCATTTCAATGAAGATAAATAAAGGAAAGTCAATAGTCCTGTTCGCAGGTACAGTTCTTACAGCAATGGGGTTGCGTGCTGGTGCGTTCCGCACAAGTGGTCCCGTTGCTCTGACTGATACAGTGAAGACAGAGTTTGCAGCAGTAGATAAGCCAAATAGTGTTGTTGATGAGGTTATCTGGGTTGTAGGTGATGAGCCTATCTTGAAGTCTGAGGTGGAGATTATGAAGCTACAAGGTGAAGCTGAAGGAATGAAGTGGGATGGCGATCCCGAATGTATTCTGCCAGAACAGATTGCCGTTCAGAAACTTTTCCTACATCAGGCTGCCATCGATAGTATTGAGGTAACTGAATCGGAGATCGCACAAGGTGTAGATCAGCAGATAAACTATTGGATTTCTTTACCACAAATTGGTTCAAAGGAAAAGCTTGAGGAATTCCAGAACAAGAGTATGACGCAGATTCGTCAAGACCTGCATGATGATTATAAGAATCGTCAACTTGTACAGAAGATGCAAGAGAAATTGGTGAGCGACGTGAAGGTTTCGCCAGCTGAGGTTCGTGAATACTTTAAGAAGTTGCCAGTGGATAGTATTCCAATGATTCCTACAACGGTTGAAGTGGAGATTCTTACACAGACTCCAAAGGTTGAGCCGGAGGAGGTAAATCGTATTAAGAATCAATTGCGTGACTATACTGATCGTATTACGAAGGGCGAGACTTCTTTTGCAACCTTGGCTCGTCTTTACTCTGAGGATCCAGGTTCTGCTCGTCAGGGTGGTGAGTTAGGTTACATGGGACGTGGTATGCTCGACCCAGCTTTTGCAGCAGCGGCTTTTAATCTTACTGACCCAAAGAAGGTCTCAAAGGTTGTTGAGAGCGAATTTGGTTATCATATCATACAGCTTATTGACCGTCGTGGCGATAAGGTAAACGTTCGGCATATTCTTCTGAAGCCAAATGTTTCATTGGCTTCTATTGATGCTGCTAAGGAGCGTTTGGATTCTATTGGGAAAGACATCAGGAATGGTAAGTTTACCTTTGAGGATGCTACGGCTTATCTTTCTGATGATAAAGACACGAAGAATAACCACGGATTGATGGTTAACTCAACAGAGAACGCTCGCACCTCACGTTTTAAGATGAAGGATCTGCCAACAGAGGTGGCTCGCGTCGTTGATACAATGAAGGTTGATGAGATCTCACAACCTTTCCAGATGGTGAATGCTCGTGGAAAAGTTGTATGTGCTGTTGTGAAGTTGAAGGCTCGTGTACCAGAACATAGGGCAACGATAACAGAAGATTTCCAAGCTATGCGTGACATCGTGACAGCTAAACGCAGAAAAGAGGTTCTCCATGATTGGGTTGTAAAGAAGGTAAAGGAAACCTATGTGAGGATTAATCCTCGTTATAGAAATTGTAAGTTCCAATACGAAGGTTGGTTTAAATGATAATAAGCAACAAGTATAAAGATATATTTTGCGGGCATAGAATCTTAATAACTATGATTCTATGCCTGTTTGGGCTATGGCAATCCCAGTCACTTCGGGCACAGAATGTAACGGAGAAGAAGGGAGATAAGTTCTATATTGACCATGCTGATAATCTGCGTCATAACCAGTTGGAAATGCCTGATGTGATGATTGCAAAAGGCGATGTTCGTTTCCGTTATAAGGGAATGACGCTTAAGTGCGACAGTGCTTACTTTAATGAGAAGTCAAACTGGTTCAAGGCTTTTAGCCGTGTACACATTACTCGCCCAGGTGGTGTGAATCTTGATTGTCAACGCCTACATTATGATGGCTTTGCTCAGATGGTTCATGCACGTGGGAAGGTAGTCGTAAGAGAGCCTGGTAGGTCTCTTCGTTGTGATAGTTTGGATTATAATACAGCTTCAAAGGTTGCAAACTATTTTGGTGGACGTGGTACATTGGTTTACAATGGCAACACGGTTGTTGCTGATCAAGGTGATTACAATACGGAGACTCACGATGCTAACTTCTTTGGTAATGTCGTCATGTTTACGCCTAAGTATCGTATTACAACACCTGAAGCGCATGGTAACACTGAAACGGGTCTTGTTCATGTTATTGGTAAGTCGGTTATCAAGACTACTAAGGGCGAAGTTGTACATACCAATGATGGTACTTATAATAGCAAGACCGACCAGATGGAACTTAATGGACGCTCTACTATCACTTCCCCAAAGCAGGATGTTGAAGGCGATAATATTATCTACAATAGTTCTAATGGTGATGCTGAAGGTCATGGTAATGTAAAGATTGTAGATAAAGCAAACAATCGTACGATCATTGGTCAGGATGTTTTCTATAATGAGAAGACGGGACATAGCAATGCACGT
Organism: Prevotella scopos JCM 17725; assembly: GCF_018127785.1. Lineage (NCBI taxonomy): Bacteria > Pseudomonadati > Bacteroidota > Bacteroidia > Bacteroidales > Prevotellaceae > Prevotella > Prevotella scopos. Next base: position 1,408,214 of record NZ_CP072390.1, on the reverse strand, counting down.
GGCAATGTTAAGATTGATGATCGTAAGGCACAGCGTGTTATTACAGGTAATGAGGTGACTTATAATGCGAAGACGGGTTATAGCTCAGGACGTGGAAATGTGAAGATTGTGGATAAGTTAAAGCAGCGCACAGTGACAGGGCGTGACCTTACCTATAATAGTAATACGCACGAGGGAACAGGTGAAGGCAATGTTTACTATATCGATTATAAGGGGAAGCATGCTTTCTATGGTGACTACTTACATTATACTGACTCTGCAGCGATAGCCTTTGGTGGTAATCCTGGTCCTGTAGCTAAGGACTTCTCACAAGGTGACACGCTCTATGTTCATGCTGATACCATTAGTATGAAAGCTTTTCATATGAATACTCCACAGATGTATCGTGAGATATATGGCGTGAACAATGTTCGTGCTTATCGTACAGACGTGCAGGCTGTATGTGGCTTTATGGTGGCCAATACAAAGGATTCATGCCTAACGATGTATGATTACCCTATCGTGTGGAGTGGTACACGTCAGTTGGTGGGCGATTCTATTAAGGCATATATGAACGACTCAACCATCCGTCAGGCGTTTGTGTATGGCAATGCTTTCTCTATTGAAAAGCTTCCTGAAGCCAAATACTATAATCAGATATCCTCTAAGGATATGCGTGCCGACTTTGTCAATGGTGCTATTCGTCGTGTTGATGCTTGGGGAAATGTGGAAGTTGTCTTCTATCATACCGATAAAGATAGTACGCTTATCGGGCATAATTATACCGAAACCGATACCCTCAGGATGTTTATCTCACCTGTTCGAAAGCTACAGAAGATATGGATGTCGAAGTCGAATGGCGTTATTAGTCCAATGACACAGATACCACCAGACAAGTTGACACTGCCTCGCTTTGAACTTTTCGATGATGCACGACCTAAGGATAAGAATGATATATTCCGCCTTGCACCACGTAAGACGAGTGCAACCGTACGTAATTCGCGAGTATCTTTACCGCCTCGTCAGCAAATAGAATGACGTCTTTGGGTCTTATATACAGACCCATTTGGTGTTTTATTAAGTAATATTCCACAATAAATAATGCTATTCTTTCAATCATCACGCCCCCGTCGTTTCCATCATGAATATATGTATGTGGACGAACGTAAGGAACTGCTCAATGATATAGAGCAGCGTGCTCGGCGTGAATTGAATGGTGAAGAGGTGCCTGAGGGTGAGTATCGGGAGGAGTTACAGCGCAAAATTAGTGGTTCTCTGAAGCCAGAAGTGTTGCGCCATAGAGGTAATCGTTTTACGGCAATGTGGGTGTCATTGATTCTTTCGGCAGGTGTCATTGCTCTTCTTACCTTATTTTTATTTATTGCTTTATAGAATCATTCATGAGTGATATTATACAACTTTTACCAGACAGTGTAGCCAATCAGATTGCAGCCGGTGAGGTTATCCAGCGTCCAGCTTCTGTTATTAAGGAGTTGGTGGAGAACGCCATTGATGCTGGAGCAACGCATATTGATGTGTTGGTGGTAGATGCTGGCCGTACTTCTATTCAGGTAATCGATGATGGAAAGGGTATGTCAGAGACGGACGCACGCCTTTCTTTTGAGCGTCATGCCACTTCCAAGATTCGTAAGGCTGACGACCTTTTCTCTCTTCGTACGATGGGTTTCCGTGGAGAGGCACTGGCTTCTATTGCCGCAGTGGCTCAGATTGAATTAAAGACCCGTATGGAGAGCGAGGATTTGGGTACACACCTGTCTATTGCTGGCAGTCGCTTTACGGGTCAGGAGCCTTGTTCTTGTCCTGTGGGAAGTAATTTCTTGGTAGAAAATCTCTTCTTCAACGTACCTGCTCGACGCAAGTTTTTAAAGTCGAATACTACCGAACTCAATAATATTATTACTGCCTTTGAGCGCATCGTATTGGTCTATCCACAGATATCCTTCACACTGCACAGCAATGGTACAGAACTTTTCAATTTGCGTGCTTGTAGCTATCGTCAGCGCATCGTTGAGGTGTTTGGTAAGCGACTCAATCAGGATCTCCTTTCGATAGATGTGGATACAAGTCTTTGTCATATCCACGGCTTTGTAGGTAAACCAGAAGCGGCACGTAAGAAAAGTGCTCATCAGTATTTCTTCGTCAACGATCGCTATATGAAACATCCTTATTTTCATAAGGCAGTCATCACGGCTTTCGACCGACTTATCCCACAAGGAGAGCAAGTTCCTTACTTCCTTTACTTCGATGTACCAGCAGAGAATATTGATGTGAATATTCATCCGACAAAGACTGAGATAAAGTTTGAGAACGAACAGGCTATTTGGCAGATTCTACTTGCAGCTGTAAAGGAGGCTGTAGGTCGCTTTAATGATATCCCTTCCATAGACTTTGATACGGAGGGAAAACCTGATATTCCTGTGTTCAATCCCAATGTCGGAATGTCTGCACCAAAGGTAGACTTCAATCCTGCTTATAATCCTTTCAAACAGACATCTCAACCTGCTAAACCTTCTGTTCCAGATGGATGGGAAGAACTCTATGCAGACTTAGGTTCTGGTGGCGAAATCCGTCAGTCAAAACTCTTTGAACAAAGCGAGGGAGAGCTGGTAAGTAGTAGTATGGGTGCTGTGAGCAGTAGTTTGGAGGATGGGGCAATCATCCCTTCAGCAGCTACACAGCCTGTTGCAGAGTCGTTGATAGAAGACAAGGCACCTTCTCATTATCAGTATAAGGGCTGTTATATCATGACAGCTGTGAAGTCTGGACTTATGATTATCGACCAGCACCGTGCGCATATCCGTATCCTCTATGAGGAGTATTTGCGCCAGTTGTCTGAACATAAGGTACATTCTCAGAAGGTACTCTTTCCTGAGATGGTTCAGTTCTCCGTCTCTGACCAAGTGGTTCTCGATCAGATTCTACCCGAAATGGCTGAGATGGGCTTCCAACTCGATAGCCTTGGTGGTGGTAGTTATGCTGTTAATGGCGTTCCTGCAGGTATAGAAGGACTGAATGTAGTTGCGCTTATCAATGACATGGTAGCTTCGGCAATGGAGAGCGGAACGAGTGCTAAGGAAGAAATCGATCAAGCCTTGGCATTGAGTCTTGCACGCAATGCAGCCATACCACAAGGTCAGGTGCTGAGTAGTATGGAAATGGATAATATTGTCAACGAACTCTTTGCTTGCAGTAATGTCAATTATACGCCTTCTGGCGAACCTGTAATTGCGATTATGAAGCAGCAGGATATTGAGCATCTCTTCGATAGTTGATTGATTTTTCTTTCTTGTTATTAGCCTTATTAGCCGAATAGGGCTCATAGTTCGCTATAATCCTTTATTTAATTTGTTCTCAACGTTAAATAAATTGTATTTTTTAGAAAAAAACGACTATGATAGATTTTAATTATTATCTTTGCGAACAGACTTAGTATTGCTGGGAATCACTGTCAGCAATAAAGAAGTAGAATAGGTTAAGATCGTTAAATAATAAGATTATGAAAAAGTTATTGATAGTTTTGGCGTTGGCTGGTGTCTCTATGACCAGTTTTGCCCAAGATGAGGTGCCTACAGCGAAGTATAGCGTTGCTACCAACTCGTTCTGGAGCAATTGGTTCGTACAACTTGGTGCAGACTGGAACGCATGGTATTCTAACCAAGAGCATGGGCGTGATGCAGCTATTAGTCCATTGAAAGACTTCCGTTCAAAACCGGGCGCAGCTTTCGCTATTGGTAAGTGGTTCACACCGGGTATCGGTCTTCGTACAAAGATACAAGGTGTTTGGGGTAAGCGTGTCGGTGCTGACAGCAATCCTGCTTCTCAGCTCGATAACAGTAATAAGTATTGGATTGCGCAGGAGCAGGTGATGTTCAATTTGAGCAATCTTCTTTGCGGTTACAATGAGAACCGTGTTTGGAACCTTGTTCCGTTTGCTGGTGCTGGTGTTGGCCGTTCTATGTCAGCTAACCGTTATGCTATGGGTTTGAGCGCAGGTGTTCAATCTTCTTGGAAGGTGAGCAAGGGAATGCGTGTCTATCTTGAAGCAGGATGGAATCGCTATGAGGGTGACCTCGATGGAGCTGCATACGCAAACAATGAGCGTCGTGGATGGGAATCACACGACAATAACCTTTATGCAGAAATTGGTTTGAACTTCAATATTGGTAAGGGTACTTGGAAGAAGAGTCCAGATATGGAAGCTATCAATACACAGCATCAGGCAGCACTCGATGCACTGAATGCACGCCTTCAGGATGCAGAGGAAGAGAATGCACGTCTTCGCAATGAGCTGACAAACCAGAAGCCTGTTGAGACCGTGTCGGAGTCTGTGAAGCAGTTGGTGACAACTCCTGTTTCAGTCTTCTTTGAAATCAACCAGTCTACGATTGCTTCTCAGAAAGACCTCGTAAACGTACAGGCACTTGCGAAGTATGCTAAGGACAATAATAACAATCTCCTTGTGACTGGTTATGCTGACAGCGCAACGGGTTCTGCTGATTACAACCAAAAACTGTCTGAGCGTCGTGCAACAGTAGTTGCCAACGAACTTGTTAAGATGGGTATTGAGAACAATAAGATTACGACAGTTGGTAAGGGTGGAGTAGAGACCTTGTCTCCTATCTCTTTCAACCGTCGTGCAACGGTTCAGATTACGGAATAAGATAAGCTCAATCAAGATATTTCTTAAATGCAAGTAGGGATACACGAGCGTGTATCCCTACTTTTTGTTATGATGATGGGACTAATTGGGCTTATTTGGCTTATGGGGCTAATCCCCCCAATACCACTTCATTTATCATTGATCCTTTGTACCCTTCATAGTGTAAGCTATGGCTTAAACTCCTTCAGCAGCATGATAAGATGAACGGACAAGCGGTCCACTAACAACATGCTTAAAACCTTTCTCTAATGCTATCTGCTTATATTCAGCAAACATTTCGGGTGTGATATAGGCTTTAACGGGTAGGTGTTCGGCAGTAGGTTGGAGATATTGACCGAGTGTGAGGCGTTGGCAACCTGTTGAAAGGATGTCGTCCATTGTCTCTAAGATTTCTTCATGAGTCTCACCTAAACCAAGCATAAAACCAGTCTTGGCTGTGATGCCACAGTTAGCAATCTCTCTCAGCACTTCTAAACTACGTTCATAGCGTGCCACAGAGCGTACTGATGGTGTGAGGCGACGCACTGTTTCCATATTATGTCCTGCTACGTGGGGGTGTGTTGCCATGACTTGGCGTATGAGGTCTGCCTTCCCCATGAAATCAGGAATGAGCAGTTCAATCTTTGTGTCAGGGTTTAATCGGCGTATCTCTTCGATGGTCTTTATCCAGTGGGCTGCACCATAGTCGGGTAGATCATCTCGGTCAACGGAAGTAATAACGGCATAACGTAGCTTAAGAGCTTTCACTGACTCAGCTACACGACGTGGCTCGTCAGGGTTGAGCAGTCTGGGTCTGCCACTTAACGTGTTACAGAAACGGCACTTTCGAGTACAGATATCACCGCCAATCATCAAAGTTGCCGTACGAGCCATCCAACATTCCGAGCGATTTGGGCAGAGTCCACTCGTACAGATAGTGTTTAGATGATGCTTGGCAAGGATGCCAGCCGTCTCACTAGTCGACTTCTTCGATGTGAGGTCAATCTTCAGCCACTCTGGTTTCATCACGTGTGGCTCACGTCCGAAGAGTAGGCGGAGGAACTGTCGTAGCTTTAGACCACGAATAATCGTGGATAGATCTATGTTTTCCAACCTCTCTTCTACCGCCTCTCTCGTGAACTCACAGCCTTTAAGTAGGCTGAGGAAATCATGGTCGATATCGCCAAGAAGGAAGTAATCACCCACCATATTGATGCTTCCAATGATGTTATTCTTTAGTTCAATATGGGCTTCAAGTGTTCCGACACCTTCAAAACGATGCTTTCGAACGAGGAAGTATTTTGGATTTTTACCATAAACAAAGTTATCAGAAGATAGTTCTTTCTCTATCTCTGCAACTTCTTTCATGTCTTCTTCGGTTAGTTCGAGTACCTCAGTACCACACATTTCTTGTCGTACATAGTCCATAAAAGCCAAGATATCTAACTGTGTATAGGTCGCAACATTCGTCACTCGTTGTCTGACAGACGCTACACCTTTGCTTTGAAGTTTCTCTTTTGCAGGTGTGAGTGCATTAGAAAGGTGGTCAAGTTGGGTGTCAAAGAGTAGGGAGTTGTGCAGAACACTACGGTTAGACAGTTGATAGAAAGCACAACCCGATACCTTTGTTCCGTTAATGAGAATATCATTTCGACCCGATAACTGTGCGTCAATCTTCAGTCCTTTTAGTAAGTCTGCCATTCGTTGCATATAAGCAGCAAAGGCTTCATTGGCATTGACGGCACGTGAAATATAAGAGAATTGTATGCAACCCTTGTCGGCATAGATACATCCTCCACCACTTTTCCGTCTGAAAATATCAATCTTGTGTTCTTTGCAGTAGTCTGTATTGACCTCATTATCAATTAACTGATTGCGTCCTAACATCACCGTGGGGTTCACACGCCAGCCCATAAAGTAGTCGTCATCGGTATAATGCCGTGCTACATATTCTTCTACTGCAAAGTAGAAGGGTAGTTGATGAATGGTATCTGGTTTAGGTAGTAGGATATATTTCATCGTTGGTATTGATTGTTTATGGGAACAAATGTACAAATAAATTTACTAAAGAGAGAAGAAATTTGGGAAAATAGTGAGGAGGGTACTATTAGTCTTATTAGCCTTATTCTCCCAATAAGGCTAATAAGCAACTCTTAAAAAATACAAAAAGCAATCATCACTCTTATACTTTTTCGTACATTTGTAGTCGAATTTATCAGTTAAAAAATAAAGGTAATAGGTTATGTTTAAAAAACAATTAGTATCAGTAGCAGCCATAGCAGTACTAACAACAGGGGTTGCTTTCGCTGCAGTGCAGCAGGATAAGGTAATGTATAAGCAGCCAGATGGCACCTACGTTGTCAATACGACCAGCCTCTGTTCAAATGTAAAGGGATTTAAAGGTGCAACACCAGTAGAGGTTTATATCAAGAATAATAAGGTTGTCAAGGTTGAGGCTTTGCCAAACCATGAGGGTCCTAAGTTCTATGAGAAGGTGAAGCAAGGGTTATTCCCAAAGTTTAATGGCTTGAAACTATCAAAAGCTGCAAAGGCAGAGAGTATTGATGGTGTAACGGGAGCTACCTATACATCACGTGCTGTGAAGGAGAATATAGCTGCTGCTGTAGCTTACTATAAGAAGAATAAGTAGGGTACATACTTTCCTTCCTTATTAAACGTGCTTTTTGTGGCGTTTTTCTCACGTGTTTATTCTGTTGATATATAGTTTATTAGACTATGATATAACGACTTCGGTGAATTCTTTTCATGATAATAAATATTTATTTTCATGAAGAAAAATATTTATTTACGTGAAAAGAAATAATTATTTACGTGAAGAAAATTCCACCAAGCACGTTTCTCATACGTAGAAACGATAGTTATACGATAGTTAAATAGCGTTTTTAGTAGGTCAAGAGACTATGTTTACTATGGTGAAGCTTATGTCTTTTGATGTAGCCTATCATCAATTGGCTTTATTAATGCAAAAGAAAAGAGCGTATCAAGAAGTTTTCAGTCTTCTCGATACGCTCTTTTTATGTTCTGCAAACCCTTATCCTTTTTCGGTAATCACTCCCCTCCCTACGGGGGAGGGGTTGGGGGGAGGGGCCAGCTTTTCTTTTTCTTCCTTCCTATTTCACATTACCCACCTTAATCAAATACTCCGCAATTTGTACAGCATTCAAAGCGGCACCCTTACGAATCTGATCGCCTGTGAGCCAGAGCGTATTACCATTGTCATCAGCAAGGTCCTTACGGATACGGCCCACATAGATGTCATCGTGGCCAGCACTCTCAAGTGGCATTGGATAGATATAGTTCTGTGGATCATCAACAACAGTAACACCAGGAGCAGCCTTCAAAGCCTCACGAATCTCCTCAACAGAGAGTGGACGCTCGGTCTCGAACCATACTGCCTCAGAGTGACTACGGAGTGAAGATACACGAACGCAGGTAGCAGAAGTGCGAACATCAGAGTGCATAATCTTACGTGTCTCGTTAAACATCTTTACCTCTTCCTTTGTATAGTCGTTCTCTGTCATCTTATCAATCTGTGGAATGACATTGTATGCCAACTGATGTGGGAACTTCTCAACAGTCTTCACCTCGCCTTTCTCAACAAGTTCCTTATACTGCTGCTGCAACTCTGCCATTGCGGCAGCACCTGCACCAGAAGCACTCTGATAGCTGCTTACATGTACCTTCTTGATATGGCTGAGTTTATCGATAGGATTCAATACAACAACCATCATGATAGTTGTACAGTTAGGGTTGGCAATGATGCCACGAGGGCGATTCAATGCGTCTTCTGCATTGATCTCTGGAACAACCAATGGAACGTCATCATCCTGACGGAACTGGCTTGAGTTATCTATCATGACAGCACCATACTTGGTAATGGTATCTGCAAACTCGGCTGATGTGCCACCGCCAGCACTAGTGAAAGCGATATCTACATCTTTGAAATCATCGTTATGCTGGAGCAGTTTTACTTCGTATTCCTTACCCTTGAATGTGTATTTCTTACCCGCTGAACGCTCTGAACCAAAGAGAACGAGGTCGTCTATTGGGAAATTTCTTTCAGCTAAGATGCGCAGGAATTCCTGACCTACGGCACCACTGGCACCAACAATTGCTACTTTCATATCTTTTATCTTTATTTATTTCAAACCTATTCTTAGTTGCAAATTTACTATTTTTCTTGTAATATAAGGTATGGTTTGTTTTTCTTTTTTTGTTTTTTTTGTCTATTTTTTTCTTTTATTTAATTTTTATTATTAATTTTGCTTCTTCTATTAAGCATATAAGTAAAGAATTTTCCCGCAATCCACAACTATTTTATATACGGCTATTTAGAATGTTATATTCTGTGGTTGTCTGACGTAAGGAAACTCTTTATAGTGTTAAATCATAAGTGAGATGAAGTATACACTGTTATTGAAACAGGTTTCGGTTACCAGATTTATTCTTTTTTGGCCTGATCAGGACGGGAATAACTGTCGGATAAAGCTTGTTGCTCCTTTTCCGTGCCTTGAGTTCGAGAAGGCTAACTGTTTCTGGCTCGGGCAAGAAGTAAAGGATGGTGGAAGAGAGCATTCAGGCTGGACAGATGGTATATGTTTAATCGTTATGGTCTTGAAAGTTTTCCTGACAGCTAAGTTTTTACTCCCTGTAGATTTCTGAAAGATGGTCCACATTGTTTTGTAACTGCGATTATTTATAGTCTCGCCAGTTTCGTCTTTTACTTACCTTTGATTAATTACATTGAAAATCAAATAAACATACTAATATATTTATAAAACCTAATTATTTATGAGAAAAATCAGAAAGGGTGTACGCGAACTTTATGTGTATCCTACTGTTGAAGTGATCGAGGTGAAACTGGAGAGTGAACTCTTTGCAGGAAGCCCCGATGTCCGTCCCGGTGGTGGCGGTACTCCTGCTCAGCAAGGTACGGTTCAAGTTATTGAAGCCAAAGAAGAAGATGGAGGCGATGATGATAACTTGGAAGGATGACCGATGAGTTTTTATATGAGTTAAAGTAAAGAACTTTTCTACTGTGTCAGAAGTGGTAGGGGGATAGTCTTTATGCTGTTGTCTTTCACCTCTTACACTTTCTTTACGTAATTAAAGGGAATAAGTGGAAAAATAATTAACGTACCCCACAATTTCTATAGCAAGAGTGGCGTCCTGCAAACCTTTAGGGTTATCTGACAGTTCACTCTCCTCTCTGAAGGTGAGAGAAGCCTGGGGTGAAGTTTTCTTTTAGAATTTATGAACAAACTTTCTTATTATGCGTTCACAGCATTTTTAGCTGTTGGATCAGCAATGACAGTAGTATCGTGTGCTGACGGCGATTTGGAGAACAATGACAGAGTGTACGGCAATGGTGAGCTTGTCCGTTTCAGAGTTAATGATGTGCAGGAAGAAACCTTGAGCCGTGGTGTGATGACACGTGGTGCCATTACACCTGGTTTGTGTGACAGTGACCTGGCTGGTCAGAAGCTTGAGGCATATAGCAATGCCAATATAGATGTGTGCCTGATAGAGACTACCGTTGAGGGTGTCAATCCGGTAAAGTCTGGTGTTTCTACACGTGCTAGGATAGTTACGACTTCTACTCTTGGCGATTTCTCTTCCTCTGGTATTCGCGGAACTGTAGCCTCTGGCATTATTACCAGTCCTGAGTGGTTCCATGCTAAGAGAACCAAGAGTAACGGTGAGCTTTATACGCCTATTTACTGGTCGTTCTCACAGCCTAAGGCCCGTTTCTTTGCAGTTCATCCTAACATTGAGAGTTACTCAAAGATGGTTATCAACGAAACTGATGCCAGTGGTAGCCCAAGTGTTGACTTTACTGTAGAAGGTGATGTAACGAAGCAGGTCGATCTGATGACTGCCTGTTCTGGTGATATAGAGTATGCTGAGCAGGGTGTTCAGCCTACAACAAGTCTTGACTTTCGTCACGCTCTTACAGCTATTCGCTTTGCTGTGGGGCAGAATCTTTCTTGGAACAAAACCATCGACAGGGTGGAGTTGCGTAATGTTGTAATGAAGAGCAGGTATGTGCTTTCAAAACAATTTGATGGTACTGGTGCAGACTGGGATCATTCAAAAGATAGTCGTGGTACTGCATTCCTCTCTGGTGTTAGGGTTAGCACTAGCCATAACCCTAACGTTACTATCATGGGTGATGCAGGTGATAACTACACCTTCTATATGATTCCTCAGAAACTTACAGGAAGTAACGTTGAAGTCTATGTTCATTGCACCGATGGCACAACGATTAACGTACCATTGAAGGGCGAGTGGAAGGCTGGTACAACACGTACATACAAGTTAAGTCAGATAAACTCAACTTGGACCTATGTGCTTACTCCAACTGACCCAGAGCGTGCTGCTAACTATGACGAGAATGAGTCACAGGCTTTTGGTATTACAAGTTACCGTTATTCTCCAGGTTCTCCTTCTCAGAGGCAGGCTGTACCTTGGAAGGTTGTTGGTTATGATGCCAATGACGATGGCAATTTCTCAATGGACGAAAAGCCAGACTGGCTGACTACGCTCAGTCTGACAGAAGGGGAAGGTGGTACTGCTGCAGATCTGGGAACTGCTTCTTTTGAGCCAGCTGTTACTGATTTTCTTGATAATCGTAACAAGGAGCTCAAGGAGGCACAGGCTTTAGGCACTGTTACCCCTTATGACCTTTCAACCAAGGGAGGAAGCGTAGCCCGTAGTACCGCCAACGCTTATCTTATCTCTGCTCCCGGTCATTATCGTATTCCTTTGGTCTATGGTAATGCTATTAAGAATGGTGAGAATAACCCTAGTTCTTACAAGACAAATAAAAGAGGGGCTAATGTCCTGAGAAACTTCCAGGACCACGCAGGACAGGATATCACTGACCCGTGGATAGAAAAGACCAACGGTGGGTCAAATAGTGGTGTTGATGGTGCTGAAGTTGTCTGGGCTGATGCTGCTGGGCTTGTTCAGCTTTCTTCTACTCCTATTGTTCGTGATGCTGTGGGTAATGCCTATCTTGACTTCACGGTTCCAGCGGACAATATTCAGGGTGGTAATGCTGTCGTTGCAGTTAAGAAAGGTAACACCGTTATTTGGTCTTGGCATCTCTGGTTCGCACCTGAGGATGTTCTCAGTACGATACCTGTTACCAACAAGCAAGGTAAGGTTTACAACTTCACCAAGGAGACCTTGGGATGGAAACCAACAGTGTGGGAAGGTTCTTCCTATGACAAGGACCGCATGGTGAAGGTGGGGATAGAGCAGACTGTTGCTAACAGTGGAATAAAGCAATTTGCTGTCATCAACCTCACCCAGAAGGCTGGTTGTGCAAGGCTAGGTTCTGCTACCTTTTATCAGTTCGGGCGTAAAGATGCCTTTCCTGGTGTCCCAAATGATGGCATCAAGGAAGGTGGTATTACCGCAAGTCAGAATGATGAAATGTCCATCAAAAATGGCATTCAGAATCCAGGAGTGTTCTATCCTGGTAGTCATAAGTTGTCTACAGGGCCTACAAATAGTTATTCGTACTATAACCTCTGGTCAATGGATAATACCGCTACTGGCTTTAATGATAATGTTGTTGTTAAGACGGTATACGATCCGTGTCCAGCAGGCTTCAAGATGCCTGCTTCTAATGCCTTTACAGGCTTTACGGAAAATGGTAAGAACGGAGGTAATATGAACGTTGACGGAACGGATGACGGAGAGACTTTCCAAAATAATTATGGTCATAATTTTTGGACAAACAACCAAAAGAATGCTACTATCTACTTTCCTGTTACGGGATTACGCGAGAAGTACAGCGCTTTTTTGACCATAATGGATATCGGTTGCTACTGGTTGGCAATTCCTTCCGATGCGGAAAACGCTTGCTTTATGGAATTCTCTGGAAGTGAGATTAAGCCGCTGCATAAACTCGATCGCCATTACGGACACTCAGTCCGCCCAGTCGCAGAATGATTTGACTTGTTGGAGGTAGTCCCTTTTGGGTATTGCCGCAAGTGGGTTAGCTGAAATCTTAGACATCTTGCCTTCCTATGTGTGGAAGGCAAGATGTAAGTAAGGTAAACAGTATGTGTTTTGTAGAAAAAATAGAGAGTGGGTAAGCAGGCTGGAATATTGGGCTTCTTTCTCTTTGCTCTCTGTAGGAGTGGGGTATGTCGTTTCTTGTATGTAACTTGATGTTTCAAGTCTTGTTACCGATTTTTATCCGTTTCTTTAATATCATTTTCCTACCTCTATGCGAGAAGTGATTTCTTGTTGGAGGTAGGTTTTTATTATTGCCTTGTAGAGTATCAAGAATTATAGAGCTTAATACATTGTTAATGTTAGGTAAGGCCAAAGTTTTTTCGTAACTTTGCAGACAGTAATTTTATAGATACGCATGCTGAATTTATCACAATATTTCCCGATAACCGACCCGACATTGATTTTCTTTGTTGTTTTGCTGATGATATTGCTTTCGCCTATCATCATGGGACGACTGCGCATTCCACATATCATTGGTATGGTGTTGGCGGGTATCCTTGTTGGAAAATATGGACTGAATATCCTTGGTCGTGATGCCTCGTTTGAACTCTTTGGACGTGTAGGACTGTTTTATATCATGTTCCTTGCAGGTCTGGAGATGGATATGGAAGGACTGAAGAAAAATCGTAATAGGGTGATGGTCTTTGGTATGTTGACCTTTCTTATCCCCTTTGCAATGACCTATTTTATGGGTGTCAGTCTATTGGGCTATCTTCCTTTGGCATCGCTTCTGCTTGCGGCAATTATGGCTTCTAACACGTTGATAGCCTATCCGATAGTGGGACGATACGGATTAACACGACATACGAGTTCGACGTTGAGTGTGGGTTCATCTATGATGGCTCTCTTTATGGCGTTGATAGTCATGGCTTCCATTGTAAACTCGTTTCATGGGAATGGTGGTATCGTCTTTTGGCTACTATTCATTCTGAAGTTTGTGGTTTATTGTGTGGGCTTGATTATGGTGATACCACGTGTGACCCGTTGGTTCCTTCGTCGGTATTCAGATGCTGTGATGCAGTTTATCTTCATCCTTGCCATCGTTTTCCTCTCAGCAGCTTTGTCGGATGCTGTGGGTTTGGAAGGAATCTTTGGAGCGTTCATGTCAGGTTTGATATTGAACCGATTTGTGCCAAAGGTATCTCCATTGATGAACCGTATAGAGTTTACAGGTAACGCACTCTTCATTCCTTACTTCCTTATCGGTGTGGGTATGCTGATTAATGTACGCTTGCTTTTTGCAGGAAGTAAGATACTTTGGGTTGTATTCTGTATTGTCTTCTTCGGCACCTTGGGTAAGGCGGTAGCAGCTTACTTGGCAGCTCGTTTCTTCCGTATGTCATGGTTGGCAGGTCACATGATGTTTGGTTTGACCAGTGCCCATGCGGCTGGTGCTATTGCGATGGTGATGGTAGGACGTAGGTTGCAGGTAGCACCGGGTGAATACCTCTTTGGTGATGAGGTTTTGAATGGAATTGTGATAATGATTCTCTTCACCTGTATCATCTCAACTGTCATCACAGAGCGGGCAGCACAACGGCTTCGTCTGCAGGAGAAAGAGGGACATGATATGATGAAGAATCTCGATGATGAGAAGATTCTGATACCTGTTAAGTACCCAGAGTATTCTGATAATCTTGTAACCATGGCTACACTGATGCGCAACCCACGGTTAAAACGAGAGTTGGTGGCGTTGAATGTGGTGTATGATGATGTAAATATGCGCCATAACCAGGCGGAGGGACAGCGTTTGTTAGACCATCTCTGCCATTTGGCAAGTGCTTCTGATGTACCGATGGTGACGCAGGTACGTGTTGCTGCTAATATAGCGAATGGCATCAAACATGCTTTTAAGGAGTTTCAAGCGTCAGAGATTCTGATGGGGTTACACTTCCATAAGGAGATTAATCGTAGTTTCTGGGGAGAATTTACACGAAGTCTGTACAATGGCCTGAGTCGTCAGATTATCGTGACACGTATTTTGCAACCGCTGAATACAATTCGTAGAATACAAGTGGCAATCCCTTCTCGGGCTGAGTTTGAACCAGGTTTCTATCGTTGGTTAGAACGATTGGCGCGTATGGCGGGCAACTTGGAGTGTCGTATCGCTTTCCATGGGCGTAATGAAACGCTGCAACTTGTTAATGAATTTATTCGTAATCGCTTCCCAAGTGTTAGGGCTGAATATGAAGAGATGGAGCATTGGAAGGAATTACCAACGCTTGGTTCGAAGATTCGAGAGGATCACCTCTTTGTCATAGTGACAGCACGTAAGGGTACGATATCTTATAAGACGGCAATGGAAAGACTTCCTGAAGAACTGAATAAGTTTATTAAAGGCAAGACAATCATGATTATCTTCCCTGATCAGTATGGTAGTGAGATGGATGATATGACCTTTGCTCAGCCACAGCATACGGAGGAACGCAGTGCTTATGAGGCTGTAAGAGAGTGGATTCATAATAAGGTGTAAGTGGTTATTAGGCTAATAAGGCTAATACGGCTAATTAGCCCAATAGCCCCAATAAAAGAATAGAATATGATAGATATTAAGAACATAACAAAAAGCTTTGGCTCGCTTCAGGTGTTGAAGGGGATTAATCTTCGTATTGAGAAAGGCGAGGTTGTCAGTATCGTTGGCCCATCTGGAGCTGGTAAAACAACCTTGTTACAGATACTTGGAACGCTGGATAAGCCAGATAGTGGCTCTATTGTTGTGGATGGTATTGACGTGGGTAGCCTATCAGCTGGTAAGTTGAGTGATTTCCGCAACCAGCACTTGGGTTTTGTCTTCCAGTTCCATCAGCTTCTTCCTGAGTTTACAGCTCTTGAGAACATTATGATTCCTGCTTATATTGCTGGAAAGAAGAATAAGGATGCACGTCAGCGTGCCGAAGATTTATTGGAATTTATGGGCTTGAGCGACCGTGCTAATCATAAGCCTAACGAACTTTCCGGTGGTGAGAAACAGCGTGTTGCAGTAGCTCGTGCGTTGGTAAACAACCCTGCTGTCATCCTTGCCGATGAGCCTTCGGGTAGTTTGGATAGTAAGAACAAGCAGGAACTGCACCAACTCTTCTTTGATCTTCGTGATAAGTTCGGTCAGACCTTTGTCATCGTTACACACGATGAGGGGCTTGCACAGATAACAGATAGAACGATATATCTTAAAGACGGCTTGATACAGAATGACGTTTGTCAAGAGACAGAATGATGTTTGTTGAAAGACAGAATGACATAAAGACATATTTTTTAATGACATATTCTTTATAGAGTATGTTGGTAGACGATAAACTTAATAATTACTAATAGCCTGATGAATACTGAAGAGGTTATAAAGCTGATAATCAATAAAGCCTATGAGGTTCGGAGCCATTTTGTAGCTGGGTATTTAGAGAGTGTTTACAAAAAAGCATTGCTGATAGAACTCAGAGACGCTGGACTTAAAGTGGAGGATGAAGTAGAAATGCCTGTTCGATATAAAGGACATATTATAGGTGATTTCAGAGCAGATATTGTTGTAGAAGGATGTGTTATCATCGAACTAAAAGCAGTTGCTCAGTTACTTCCAGCACACGCAATTCAATTGGTAAACTACCTTTCAGTAGCTGGAGTAGATAATGGTCTGCTTATAAACTTTGGTGCTGCAGAAAGATTAGAAATAAAACGCAAGTACAGAGTTTATAGTCCTCATTCCTAAAAGAAAATCGCATTTAAGCTCGGCAAAATAAATATGTCATTGAAAAAATATGTCTTTATGTCATTCTGGCTTAAGCTAATTAAATATTGAACATTATGTCTAAAATAAAGCTTGGAGCATACAATACGCTCACAGTACAGAAGATTGCCTTGCGTGAAGGCAATGGTGATCCATTTGGAATCTATCTTGATGGTGGTCCGGCTGGCGAGATTCTCATGCCTCAGAAATATGTCCCAGAGGGTACGGAGATTGGGGATGAGCTGGAAGTGTTCGTTTATCTCGATCAGGATGAACGCCCAATTGCTACTACGGAGGAACCTTTGGCGCAGGTAGGCGACTTCGCTTACTTGGAGTGTTCGTGGGTGAATGAGTATGGGGCATTCCTCTCTTGGGGTGTGATGAAAGACCTCTTCTGTCCTTTCCGTGAACAGAAGAAACGTATGACTATCGGCAATAGCTATATTGTTTATATTCATCTTGACGAAGAGAGCTATCGCCTTGTTGCCTCAGCAAAGGTAGAGCGCTATCTTGACGAGCAGCCACGTGGCTATAAGCATGGACAGGAAGTTGACTTGTTGATATGGCAGAAGACCGATCTTGGCTTCAAAGTCATTGTAGATAACCGCTATGCAGGCCTTATCTATGAAGATCAGGTGTTCCAATATGTTCATACTGGCGACCGCCTAAAGGGTTATATCTCTACTGTTCGTCGTGATGGTAAGATTGATTGTACACTTCAGCCTACAGGTCAACAGCATGCGGAAGACTTTGCGGAAGTTCTGCTTCAGTATTTGAAGGATCATGGTGGTGTATGTGATCTTGGCGATAAGAGCGAGGCAGAGGATATCAAACGCCGTTTCCAAGTCTCTAAGAAGGTTTATAAACGTGCTGTTGGTGACCTCTATAAGCGTCATCTAATCACCATCGAACCACTGTCTATTCGTATTGTCAGTGAGGGATGATGCTTCTAACTCGCTTTTTTGTTGTATCTTTGTAGTCAAATAAAGGATAATAAAGAATATAATGCAGAATCAATTCTCAAGAATCCAACTTCTTCTTGGTAAGCCCGCTATCGATACGCTTAATGGTAGTCGTGTTGCTGTCTTTGGTGTTGGAGGTGTTGGCGGATATGCAGTAGAAGTATTGGCACGCAGTGGCGTGGGTGCTATAGACGTTATTGATGACGACCGTGTCTGTCTTACGAATGTCAACAGACAGCTTCTTGCCACCACGCGAACAGTGGGAAAGCATAAAGTAGATGTTGCTGAAGAGCGCATCCATTCAATCAATCCACGATGTATCGTGCGTAAATATCAGACATTCTATTTGCCTGATAATGCCGATCAGTTCGACTTCTCTCATTATGATTATGTCATTGATTGTATTGATACTGTAACTGCTAAGCTTGATCTTATCTATCGTTGTCATGAAATGAACATCCCATTGCTTTCTTGTATGGGTGCTGCATATAAACTGGATGCCACACAGTTTCGTGTGACTGACATCTTCAAGACCATCAACGACCCATTAGCGAAGGTGATTCGTAAGAAACTTCGTAAGACAAAGATTAAGCACCTAAAGGTTGTATATAGTCCTGAGGAGCCACTTGAGAGTATAGAACAGCCTGAGATCTCTTGCCGTTTCCACTGTATTTGCCCTGACAAGGATATGCGTAAGTGTACTGACCGTCATACTATCCCCAGTTCTAATGCGTGGGTACCAGCTGCGGCGGGACTTATTGCAGGTGGAGAGGCTGTGAAAGATCTTGTCAGTCTTGCCCACACTATGCGCATCCGTCCTGAGGATGAGGCTACAAGTGAGCCTGCTCGCATCGCTCGTGAACGTGCTGCAAAGATGTTGGAAGAGCATAAACGAATCAAAGCGGAGAAGGCTGCAGCGGATAAGTAATGTATTTATATTTTATTATTAAGGACATATAAGTCATTTCTGTCATCATTGGAAAGACATAATCCTAAGACTACGTAAGAAAATAAAAGGACATTTGGTGATGTTGCTATCTCCAAATGTCCTTTTTATTGCTTGTTATCTTTAACGTCACATTATACTATGAGATTACTCATAAACGAAGGTGAAGTCTTTCTTTGCGGTTAGTGTATTGCCAACAAAACAGGTCTTAAGAGCGATATGCTCAAACTTCTTACGCTGCTTCTCGTCGAATGAAGCCTTTAGATGGAACGTGATAGGAATACGTGTAATCGTAAAGGTCTGTATGTCTTCCTCTATCTCGCCGACCTCTGCATAGCAACCAGAAAAATCTACATCGCTGCGTTCTGCCCGCAGGCCCATCATAGTCAAGGCACATGCAGCCAGTGCATTACCTAATAGCTCCACGGGATTCTGATTTTCTCCTAAGCCTCCTACAGCTTTACCCGCATCAGTGTTTATGGTTACAGCCGACCTAACGTGCGTTGCTTCAACTCGTCCTTTACCTTGATAAATAGCTTTTGTAATTGTCATAATTATGATTTTTAGAATTAGTAATAATACTTTAGTTAGCTAATAATGCTTATATGTTCTCTACAAAGATAATAAAAGAAAATAGATAAAACAAAGATAGTATTTCTAATCTAAGTACCCTAGTTATTTTTTATTTAGTTTGCTGTCACTTTTAATATTTCCAGTATAAGGCTTATTATCAGTGATTTGTAGTCAATATTAGAGTGACAGGAATGACAGGAAAGTTTAAAATGAAATAGAATAGCAGAATTTCTTTTTGTGCCTCTTCTCTGATTATTTTATGGTAATGAAGTAGTAGATGCCAGAATATCCACTAATAATATTGGGTTTTTCTATGCTTTTACCTCAGTGCTAACGCCCAGCACATATGGTGCTGGGTGTTAGCACTAATTGTGCTGGGGCTTAGCTCTTACCAATGTTTTGTAAAGTAGCGTGTCAAACTACGCGAAAAGCCTATGTTGTTTTGCGATAAATGGGTGAGACCTGTTTCTTACAATTAGTTAAACCAATCTGATTCGGGAAGTTATTTCCGACTTATCTTTCCCATAAAATCTGATACGGTACTGTGGAAGTTTATTTTGTTGAAAATAAATTTGCTGTCATTTCTGTCATTCTAAATAACATTTTAAGTACTTGTCACACTGTGTTCTAGGGCGAAATGTTAAAATGACAGCAAATGATTTTAAAACTTATATTGTTATTACAGCTTATCTTTTGGGGAGTGTTGAGGTGTTTTGAAAACCTCTCAGATGGATAGTTTCCCCAGAGATTAATCTTCAAAATGCATAGGTAACCTTTACAGCCTTATCACGTGATAGCTGCCCAGGGTTAGTGCCGGGTTCTCCTTCGGGTACTTCACGATGATAGAAGGCATAGAATTGAGTCCAAGCATCCAAGATTTTTCCGTTGTTATCGTGGAAGGACATCGGGATTGTTGAGAAAATAGGTAAGCCGTGGTGATCGACAAATGATTTCTGAATCAATTCGCTACAATAGATTTCTTTGTCATCGGGCATGTAGAATCGGTCGTATGGTCGACCAAGATAGCTTAATGCTCGCTTCATAGAAGTATTCATGTCACAATCGACAATTACTCTACCTACAGCAATGTGCGGTTTTTCATCTTTCCATTTTGAACGATCAAGGAAGTTGGTAAGAGGAGTAAGTGACACCACTTTGCCATAAGCTTCTAAAGCATAATTGGCACTATCCGTATGATGGAAGATTGCCACGTGGTCAATCTTTAGTCCGTTAATGCCCTGTGTTGCATCTGTAATAGGGTTGCTTGTTTCCTTCACAACGAACATGAGGTCGCCCTCATGCAAGTTACGTAACGATATGTCCTCGTCTTGGAAAGATTCAGTAGAGCAGCTTACTAAGAGAATAAGGCACAGTAAGAGAAGGTTTGATTGGATTCTTTTTAGTTTCATGATAATTTATTTTTATGTACGTGTTATGTTTAAGTTTCGTCGGGAGTGTTCTTATAGGTAAATAAAAAGCGACTATCTTTTGGAGGATAGTCGCCTTTTGTTCTTATGTTTAGAACTCTGCGTTCTTTGGAGTACGTGCGAATGGGATTACATCACGGATGTTCTGCATACCAGTAACGAAGAGGATGAGACGCTCGAAACCGAGACCGAAACCACCATGTGGGCAGGTTCCGTACTTACGAGTATCAAGGTACCAGTCGTAAATCTCACGCTTCATACCACGGCTTTCAATCTCCTGAACCAGTTTGTCATAGTTCTCCTCACGGACAGAACCGCCGATAATCTCACCGATACGTGGGAAGAGAACATCAGTACCCTGCATTGTCTTGCCGTCCTCATTCTTCTTCATATAGAATGACTTGATTTCACTTGGGTAATCGGTCATAATAACAGGACGCTTGAAGTGTTCCTCAACGAGGTAACGCTCGTGTTCACTGCTGAGGTCCATACCCCAGTGAGTGATAGGGAACTCAAACTTCACACCGTCAGCAGCAGCTTTCTGAAGAATCTCGAAACCTTCTGTGTAAGTAAGACGAGCAAAGTCTTCCTTCAATACACCCTCCAAACGAGCGATAAGCTCCTTATCAATCATCTTGTTGAGGAACTCAAGGTCGTCCTTACAGTTCTCCAATGCCCAACGAACGCAGTACTTGATGAAATCTTCCTCAAGGTCCATCAGTTCATCCTTGTCGATGAAAGCAACCTCAGGCTCAACCATCCAGAACTCTGCCAAGTGGCGCGGAGTATTTGAATTCTCTGCACGGAAAGTAGGACCGAAGGTGTAGATAGCACCAAGTGCAGTAGCACCTAACTCACCCTCCAACTGTCCAGACACCGTGAGGTTTGTACGCTTTCCAAAGAAGTCAGCACTATAATCAACCTCACCGCCTTTTGCAACACGATCAAGGTCGAGTGTTGTTACCTGGAACATGTTACCAGCACCCTCAGCATCACTACCCGTAATCAGCGGAGTATGGAAGTAATAGAATCCATGATCGTGGAAATACTTATGGATAGCGATTGCCATATTGTGACGAATGCGGAACACAGCACCGAAGGTATTGGTACGAAGACGCAGGTGTCCATACTTGCGCATGTACTCAAAACTCTGTCCCTTCTTCTGCATAGGGTAGTCGCTTGGGCAGAGACCGTAGATTTCAATCTCCTTACACTGAATCTCTGAAGTCTGACCAGCACCTTGACTCTCTACGAGCGTACCAACAACGCTGATACAAGCACCCGTAGTGATACTCTTCAGTTCTTCTGCATCGATAGATGATGGGTCAACTACAACCTGAATGTTCTTAATTGTAGAACCATCATTCAGTGCGATGAAGTCAACAGCCTTGCTACTTCTATGAGAACGAACCCAACCCTTTACGTTGATATCTTTACCAAAATCGGTGCAAGCAAGTGCATCGACGACTTTTGTTCTTTTCATTTGCTATATTGTAATTAGGTACTCCCCAAATCTTTCAAAAGGAGAGGAATATTGTTTGACAACTTTTTAATGCTTTGATAGTAGCATTGTCTGGTTGCTCATATCTTCTTCTTTTGAGAGCTTTGGGGAGGTTACTATTTTATTCAAACGCACCCATACGTAGCATATCAACTTCCTTCTCAGTGAGGAAGCGCCAATCACCACGACGTACATTCTTCTTTGTCAGACCAGCAAACTGTACGCGGTCGAGTTTTACGACGCGATAGCCGAGGCTCTCGAAGATACGACGTACGATGCGGTTCTTGCCGCTGTGAATCTCAATGCCAACCTGAGTCTGATCCTGTGGGTCAGCATACTCGATTGCGTCAGCCTTGATCTCACCATCTTCCAACTCAATACCGTCAGAAATCTTCTGCAAGTCATTAGCTGTAATAGCCTTATCAAGGAATACGTGATATACCTTCTTCTTCAAGAACTTAGGATGAGTAAGTTTTGAAGCGAGGTCGCCATCGTTAGTGAGGAGTAGTACGCCAGTTGTGTTACGATCAAGACGACCAACTGGGTAGATACGCTCTGGACAAGCACCCTTTACGAGGTCCATAACAGTCTTGCGCTGCTGTGGGTCATCGCTTGTGGTTACATAATCCTTTGGTTTGTTCAGAAGTACATAAACCTTCTTCTCCAATGAAACAGGCTTCTCTTGGAAGAGTACCTCGTCAGTGCGCAGAACCTTGCTACCTAGTTCTTTTACAACCTCGCCATTTACGGTAACTGCACCTGAAAGGATGAACTCATCAGCCTCGCGACGTGAACATACACCTGCGTTAGCAAGATATTTGTTCAAGCGGATTGGCTCATTAGGATCGAAGTTTTCCTCCTTGTATTCAATGCGCTTCTTGAGTGAATACTTTGCATGTGGATCATAATCGGCACTGTGCTGACGGTAACCACCCTGGTTGTATCCGCCACGGTTGTTATAGCCTCCGCGATTATTATTGTATCCACCACGGCTTTGGTATCCACCACGATTGTTATTATATCCACCACGGTTATAGTTGTATCCGCTACGATTCTGGTAACCACCCTGCTGGCGTGGTTGGTATCCACCCTGGCGTGGCTGATAACCGTTTTGATTTGCTTGGTAGTTGTTATTCTCTTCGCCCTCGGCACCATTGTTTGCGTTGTAACGTGGACGATAAGCCTGAGGCTGGTAGCCATTTTCATCGTTGTTGTAACGTGGGCGATAGCCACCCTGCTGTGGACGACTTTGGTATCCGCTACGGTTCTGGTATCCACCCTGCTGACGTGGCTGGTAACCACCTTCCTCACCATTACTATTGTAACGTGGGCGATAGCCACCTTGCTGTGGACGGCTCTGATAGCCGCCTCGGCTATTGTTATATCCGCCACCATAGCTGTTCTGACGTGGACGATAGCCTCCCTGCTGAGGACGACCTGCACTCTGCAAGCCAGAGCCGAAGCCCTCAGGACGGAATCCGCCTTCGTCATTGCTACTATTAGCCTTGTCGCTGCTGTAAGCACGCTGGCTGTGAATACGTGGGCGCTGTGTGCGTCCTGTGCCACGGTACTCTCTTTGATAGCCGCCTTGTTCGGCTGCTGAATAGCCTTCGCGGCTGTTCTCATTCTGCTCAGACTGAACTTCTTTGTTCTCGAATTCTTCTGCCATAATTGTTTAACTTTGAATTTGATACTACTGGCCTCACGGCCAATTTATTATTATTATTTTTATTGGTTATTAAAATATAGAACTCCTTTTACGGAGATACTCAGTTGAAATCCTTTTGTTTTATAGGAGTTATTAAATTCCTGTATAGTTGTATGGGGTTATAGCCATTAGCTCGGCTTTCACGCTGTCGCTGACATTGAGTGTCTGTATAAAGGCGTGTATCGTTTCCTCTGTCATCTTATTGTTTGTGCGTGTGAGAGCCTTTAATGCCTCGTAAGGATGTGGATAAGCTTCACGGCGCAAGATGGTTTGAATAGCTTCTGCTACAACTGCCCATGTATCATCAAGATCCTCTTTTAACTTTTCTTCATTGAGAATGAGTTTGCGAAGACCCTTTAATGTACTTTGAATTGAGATAATGCTATGACCTATAGGGACTCCGACGTTACGCAAAACAGTTGAGTCTGTAAGGTCGCGCTGCAAACGACTTACTGGTAACTTTTGTGCCAAGAACTGTAGAATAGCATTTGCTATTCCGAGGTTGCCCTCACTATTCTCAAAGTCAATTGGGTTCACCTTGTGTGGCATTGCACTCGAACCAACTTCTCCAGCTTTAATCTTCTGCTTGAAATACTCCATAGAGATATACATCCAGAAGTCACGATCAAGGTCGATGATGATGGTGTTGATTCGACGGATAGCATCAAAAATACTACCTAAGTGGTCGTAGTTGCTAATCTGTGTTGTCCATTGCTCACGCTCTAATCCTAATTTCTCACTGACAAAGCGATTGCCAAAGGCACGCCAATCATGCTGTGGATAAGCTACGTGATGTGCATTGAAGTTGCCTGTCGCACCACCAAACTTTGCTGTCAACTTACAGTTACGCAAGGTAGCAAGCTGCTCACTGAGACGATAGACATAAACCTCAACCTCCTTGCCCAGTCGGGTAGGAGAGGCAGGCTGACCATGTGTCTTTGCCAGCATTGGAACATCATTCCACTTTTCTGCATACTCCTTCAGTTGAACTATCAGTTCTTCAACTTGTGGGTAGAATACCTCTTCGAGCGCTTCCTTTACGGACAATGGCACGCTTGTGTTGTTGATGTCTTGTGAAGTGAGTCCGAAGTGGATGAATTCCTTGTAATCATCGAGTCCGCCAATCTTGTCAAACTCTTCTTTGATGAAGTATTCAACAGCCTTAACGTCATGATTGGTAACGTTCTCAATCTCCTTTACACGTGCAGCTGAAGCTTCATCAAAATTACGATAAATGTCTCGCAACTGTTCGAAAAGAGCACTGTTAAAGCTTTTCAGTTGTGGTAAAGGTAACTCGCAAAGCGTGATGAAATACTCAATTTCTACACGAACACGATAACGGATAAGTGCATACTCTGAAAAATAGTCAGCTAGGCATTCCGTTTTACTTCTATATCGCCCGTCAATAGGTGATACGGCTGTTAATGCGTCAAGGGTCATAATGTTATTTATTAATATGGTGCAAATTTAAGAATAAAATCAGTAATAGCGCAAATAATAATAATAATAAAATCAAAAAAGGATGCAGATAAGACTCAATAAAACAAAAAAGACTTCACAACAATGTTGCAAAGTCATCATCTTTAAGTTTTAAAGGTGGGCGTTGACGGATTCGAACCGCCGACCCTCTGCTTGTAAGGCAGATGCTCTAAACCAGCTGAGCTAAACGCCCTTTAAAAATCCCCGCAATCCCGATGAGATTACAGGGATACACCCCTAGTGGGCGTTGACGGATTCGAACCGCCGACCCTCTGCTTGTAAGGCAGATGCTCTAAACCAGCTGAGCTAAACGCCCCTTACTCTTGTAAGGCGAGTGCAAAGGTAAGGAAAGTTTTTTATTCTCGCAAACAAATGGCAAATAATTTAGTTGAAAATCTCGTTTTAGCTTGCTGTTATGAGCCTTTCTTCTTCAGTTCACTTATCTCTTACGAATTATTTTGATGGAAATAGTTTGATGGTGATGGCTTGTTGTCTCGGTAATGTACCTTATAAATAGGTAGATTTTCTTATGAATGAGTAGGCTGTTTATCTCCTTTTTAACTTCTTCCATTAGATGTATAGATTGGAAATAGAATAAAGACTTATACACTTGTATGGTATTGCTATCGCAAAGTAGATGGGCTTTCAAAAGGAGCAAGCTACAAGATAAATGCTAATAGATATGATGTCTAACTGTTTTCTATAAACAACTTATTTCCATATTAATCTGATATTGTCAACTATTTTCGTGTGACTCAAAACCAAGACATGCTCTTTTGGCTTCTGAAAGACGCTTAATTGACTTGCAATAGGTGGTGCCCTTTTGAGGTCTCACTAACGCCCTTTTGAAGTCCAATTAGGCACCTTTTCTTACGTTACTCTATAACTAATTGATTTCCTGTTGGTTGCAGGCCTGTTCTTTGTACGTGTTTTTATCCTTATTTATAGATGTCTTGTTTGAAATTATGTAATAATTTTTCAAACTCTTGCCTATATAATTAATGTGTTAAAATAAAAGGATTTTCTATGTCAGAAGGTGATAATAAAATAGGTAGTTTGATAGCCTTAGCTATGATTTCTTTAAAGAGTAGTTCTGTTTTTTCTATTAAGGGAACTACAAAAAACATCCATACATTTAACGGAAGAATCAATTTCTACTTATAATATGATTGTTTGCTTTGTTAGTAGATGGAGTAGTTTGTTTTCGTAAAATAGTTTATTTTGTTTTGCATGAATTGTTTATTTTGATTATATTTGCATCGTTTTATATAATTAGGAACGATAAAGTAGAAGATTATGTCAGTAGAAATAAGATTGGAACAAAGCAAGTTTAAGGATAAAAAAGGGGCTGGTAAATGGTATGCTCGTACTGTTAGTACTGGAGTTGCAACAACCGATGACCTTGCAGATTCCATTCAGGAGAATACGTCGTTCTCACGTGGTGATGTGCGAGGACTTGTCATTGCTTTGATAGACGAAATCTCTTACCGGCTTCGTCAGGGCGAAACGGTAGCACTTGAGGGTTTAGGTCGATTCCATCTGACGGTAGAGAGTGAGCCAGTTGACAATCCTGATGACTTCGATATTAAGAAACATGTAAAGAATGTAAAGTGTCGTTTCGTTCCTACCAGTACACGAAATGCTCGTACAGGAAAGAAAAATCAGACCCTTGCTTATGGTGCACGTGTGGAGTGGGCAGAGCCTGAGTATGATGATGAAGACGAAGATTAATTCCCTTCCATAAAATGTGTTGGGGTTAACTTACATTTTATAATATTTCTCTTATCTAACCGTATAAAGTCAATCGTTTTTATTTTCTCGTGAAATAAAAGAATTAGTCATAATCTCGCAGTACTGTTTGATGGTGACCTTTCGTTTATATAGATAATAAGCAAACTGAAAGATGGTGATTATCATTTAGTCTTTAGAATATTTAATGACAGTTCTTTGTTGGTCTTATTTTCGTAAAATTTGTGCTAATTTCTTTGGTATTAAAAATATTTTATGTATATTTGCACTCAGTAATACAACGCATCCTCTATTCATACGGATTGAAATAGAACGTGTATGAGGTTAGGAATTGTTTATCGCAGATATAATAAGAAATTTAAAACTATTAGGGATAATACTCTAAAAATCCTTTTATATTAAGGACAGATTTTGGTTTTTCGTTATTCTTTAATCAAACATAATAAGCTGATAGGTTTTTATAACCATTCTTTTTGTAAGATGTTCTCAATCTAAATAAACTTATTTTTTAACATAACAATAATTAGAAATGAAAAAACTTTTACTTTTAGTATGTGCAGCAGTTATGAGTCTTTCTGCTTCAGCACAGGCAGGCGATAAGGCACTCGGTGCACAGCTCTTATTTGGTTCAAAGACAAACAACATCGGTCTTGGTGTTAAGGGTCAGTACTACTTCACAGATCAGATTAGAGGTGAGGCTTCTTTTGACTACTTCTTCAAGAATCAGGGTATCTCAATGTGGGATATCAATGCAAATGTTCACTATCTCTTCGACGTAGCAGACAAGTTTAAGGTATATCCAGTTGCTGGTCTTGGCTATACAAACTGGTCATACAAGTATGAAATTCCAAATGTTGCTGTAATTGAGGGTTCAGACGGTCGTCTTGCTATTAACCTCGGTGGTGGTGCAGAGTATGAACTTACTAAGGACTTGAGCGTAAACGCTGAGTTGAAGTATCAGATTATTAGCAACTACAACCAGTTGCTACTTGGTGTAGGTGTAGCTTACAAGTTCTAAATATATAAGGTAGGTCCTAAAAGTCTATGTCAGTCATCAGCTGTTTGGTTGAGTTTGATAGATAGTTTTAGGGACTTATCTGTATAAAATAAATCGGTTCGTTAGAAAAAGTTCTTGGTAATTTTCTAATGAACCGATTTTTGTTTATATCCATTCCTCCTCAATAGAATTAAGACTTATAAAAAGAAAGAGGGTGTGTCAAAATGTACACATCCTCTTTTTTATGCACAAAGCCCCGACTTTCTCAAGCCAGGGCTTTGCTATTTCCTAAAGTTTTTGTACCTTTAGGCATTAAAAAAATCTCATTATGACAAAGATACACTTTCGTTCTTACATACACAAGAAAATGATTCTTTTTCCTCAAAGAATCGATAAGGATATCGCAGAAGATGCCCCTGTTCGTCTTTTAGACGCCTTGGTGGATAATCTTATGTTGGATAATGTCTACAAACTTTATAAGCCCAGTGGTCGCAAGCCTTATCATCCACAAATGATGCTTAAGGTGATTCTTTACGCCTATATGAATAATATCTATTCCTGCCGTCGTATAGAGTCACTTCTCAAGCGTGACATTCATTTCATCTATCTGGCAGGATATGAGCAGCCTGATTTTATTACCATCAATCGTTTTCGTAATCGTGTGAAAAAGGAAATCAACAATATATTCACACAAGTCGTATTAGTACTTGCAGCCAAAGGTTTGATAAGTCTTGACGTTGAATATATTGACGGCACAAAAATAGAATCGAAAGCTAACAAGTATACCTTCGTTTGGAAGAGAACCGTGGAAAAGAACCGCACCAAGTTGCAGGAACAAATACGCACACTCTTGCTTCAGGTTGACGATGTCATTGCGCAGGATAATGCCGCTAAGAAAGAAGGTATTGAGTTCACTGCAGCTCTGCTTGATGAGATATCCGAGGAATTGAACAAGTCTTTGGAATCAATCCCTAAACCTAAGACAAAAGAAGAGAAGCAGGCTGTTAGAACCAAGAAAAAACAGCTTAAAGAACTTGAGAAGAAACGTAATAAACTCCAGGAGTATGACCAACACCTTGAGATTATGGGAGAGAGAAACTCCTACAGCAAGACCGACCCTGATGCCACGTTTATGCACATGAAGGAGGACGCTATGCGGAACGGACAGACTAAGCCTGGATATAATCTGCAGATAGCAACGGAGAACCAGTTTATCACCGACTTTGCACTCTATGCCAATCGTACCGATACACTCACACTACCTTCTTTCTTGGAGTCTTTCAAATCACGCTATCATCGTTATGCCAAGACAGTCGTAGCCGATTCAGGGTATGGCTCCGAGGAGAATTATCTGTTCATGGACGTACATAATATGGAAGCCTATGTGAAGTATAACTACTTCCATAAAGAGCAGCGTCCACGCTACACACCTAACCCATTCAGTCCCGCAAGCCTTTATTATAATAAGGAACAGGATTTCTACGTCTGCCCTATGGGACAGCACATGAGGCGTATAGGTATGAAGCGTTCCCTAACCTCTAATGGATTCGTTACTTACAGCGTACGTTATCAGGCAGAACACTGTGATGGTTGTCCGTTGAGAGGCTCATGTTTTAAGGCAAGAGGGAACAGAATTATAGAAGTAAACCACCAACTACAGCACTATAAACAAAAGGCACGGGAACTACTGACCTCGGAAGAAGGCATCAAGCATCGAGGACGAAGGTGCATAGAACCTGAAGCTGTTTTTGGACAAACAAAATATAATAAAGCCTACAAGAGGTTTAGGCATTTTGGGAAAGACAAGGTCAACATGGACTTTGCATTCTTTGCCATTGCCTTTAACATAGGAAAAATGTGCAGAAAAACTAATCTCAAGGAACTAAAAGCCATTATGGAGGTACTTTTAGTCACCTTCAGATGCTCTATACAAGTTTATATAGGCTATTTAAAGACCAATAAATCATTTTATATGAAATTAGCAGCATAGCTATAGTAAATAATGATTTATATGGTAGACAAGGTAAAGGGGGGGGGTAAAAAGAGGATGTGTCCATTTTGACACACCCTCTTGTTTTAGTGCGCCTAACAGGACTCGAACCTGCACAACGTAAGTTACTAGATCCTAAGTCTAGCGCGTCTACCAATTCCGCCACAGGCGCATAACGACTGCAAAGATACGCAATGTTTTGGACATAGCCAAATGTTTGGGGATTTCTTTTCTTTTATACACCTTTTCTGCCTATATGATTTTTGTTAGTAAATAATCTTATACTATTTGTTTATGAGTGAAATTAAATATATATCTTTGCGAAGAAGGTTTGGTTGCTAAATAAAATATCTCCTTGAGTTCTAATGTTATCACGATACCTTATGAGAATGAAAGGGCTGTTTTTACGAATAACCGACTATGATTTTAACAATATTATTTCTTTAACTAACTAACGATTGATAATGAAAAAGGCATTATTAACTGTTTTATGCCTGGGAGTTTTGTATGCGTCAGCTTCTGTGGTTTACAATGGTGCTGGTGAAACTGGCGTAATTATGAGGCAGAATACAGTCTCTGTTAAGGCTACTCCTACCAAGAATGCTTTGAGTAAAGATGAGCGTGCAGCTATCTCACTTATTACGTCTATGTATAACACAAAAGGCTTTGATAATACTGCATACCTGAAGAGGCACTGTACAAAGAAGTTACTGAAGGTGTTGAAGGCTGCGTATGATTATGAATATGATCCACTTCCAAATGCTTATGCAGGCTGGTTGTTCCGCTCTGGTGCCCAAGATGGACCGTCTAATGCACATAAGGTTCTGCGTGTTGTGAGCCTTGGTAACAACTGGTATCAGTATACTTTCTTGGATATGGGCATAAAATGTACCAATAAAGTAAAGGTTATCAAGGTTGGTAACAAACTGTTATTTGACGAGATTAAACAAGGTAAAATATAAAACTTAGAGTTTCTTCAGAACCTCCCAGTCCTTCCTTTTAGATGGATTGGGGCTTGGGAAAGGTCTTTATCATCTTCCTTGCAAACTCAATAATAGTATCTTTGCCTCGTGCGAAGTCGTCGGGAGTGAGGGAAACTTTATAGTCTGGGTCAATACCGAACTCCGTCATTTGTTTGTCACGGTCGTACATTGGGCAAGCAGAGAAGCGCACAGCCCATCCATTGGGTAGCTCGGAAGAGAAGGGCATACCAGCTCCACCACCTGTACGGTCGCCTACTACAATAACATTTGGGCAGCACTTCATATATTTAACAAACTCATTTGCTGCCGAGAAGACGCTGCGATTGGTCAGTACGATGACTGGCTTTTGCCAACGGATACCCTTTCCAGGCTTGAGATATTCTGGTTGTAACGCAGAGAAGTCGTTATGACCTTTTCCTGTTTTATGCTGTATGTAGCCAACGAGTAGTTCCTTGTTTGTGAAGCGTGCAGCAAATGCTTCGGCATTGGTGAGATTACCACCTCCATTGTTGCGCACGTCGATAATCAGTCCGTTACAAGGTTGAAGATGAAGGAATATATCGTCAAGATTGCCTGCTCCAATAGCATTCTGGAAGGTTTCACAGCGTACATAACCGATGTTATCATCAAGGACAGTATAGTCTAAGCCACTTGCAATGAGGTAATCAGTCTTAAGATAAAGACGTTGAAGCGTATCTGAGTAGTTCTGAGGATAGTTCTCATGCCATGACCAATAGCGTCCTACGTTGAAAGAGGTGTACAAATTGACGTGTCCATCCTTTAGTTCAGAGAGCATATTAGTCATTACTTCGAACTGTTGCTTGGCAGTCATAGAGTTGTCAAACTGTTTTGCATAGCGGTTATGTATCTCCTGCCAGTCAATTCCTTTCTGAGCGAAGAAGCAGTAATGCTCGTCTATAATCTTCCACAAAGCTTCAAAGTTGCCTTGAGGACTATCTGATTGCTGGTCGTTGGTGACACAGCTTGTTATAATACCGAGTAGGGTCAGTGCAGGAATCAGTAAGTATAGGACGGAATGATATAGCTTTCTCATGGGATGAACTTATTGATTGAGAATTTACGAACAATACCGAAAACAAAGAGATTACTCCACACATGCTGGCGCAGTTGGTTAATCTTTGCCTGCTGATAGTCGCCAAGGTAACCAATGCGGAATGTCGTATGACGAATCGTAAAATCGAAAGTAAGCAGCTGACGGAGCGATGGGGCAGATGTAGGAGTTGTGACAACAAGATTATGATCATAGTTGTCACGAGTAAATATCTCGTAATAACTCTGTCCGTAATTGGGAGAGAATGTTAGTCCGAGAATTGGTACTTGCACTTCATATCGCAGCAGGAAAGGAATCTTTCGTAGGTGGAAACGATAGGCTGCAATGGCATTCGGTGCAATATTCACTTGTGCGTAAGCCTGTGCAGGATTGTTTGAGTTGCGAGTGTTGTAAAGGAAACCAAGTCGAGTATCAAATCCTCCACCAGCTTTTAGGAGTAATTCTCCTTCACCAATATTCCATTTTTGAAGCGCATACTGCCAATTGTATTGGAAGTTATAGAATCCACCCAACTCATTGTTATTTTCTTTTCTATTATGTACTGACAGTAGCTGCGCTTGGTGTATGAGTTCTCTTGATAGTCTGCTGCCATTCTCACGTTCAGAATGAGAGATGTAACGAAGTTCTGTTCCCGTGTATTCCTCAGGTGAGAGGTAGGTATCAAGGATGTTTGCAGCACCAATACCAAGCATCTGTGTGTTCGTAATCACCTTACTACTGCGTAACGTATCTTGTGCAAAAGAAGGCGTTGACGTAGCGAAAAGTGTTATAGCTGAAAAGAAAATACAGCTAGATATGTATTTCTTTAGGTTCATAGGCTTGATTAAAATTGTTAGTAAAAAACGTAGGTCAAATAGATATCTGTGTAATCGTTTATTCGATATGTAGCTATGTTATTGATAAATAGTTGTTTGAATGTGGGAACGTATGCAGTGTACGTTCCCTTTTTCAATTTGTTATTTATTCTGTTGCTTATTCATTGTCAAAGAGGTTTAGCTGTCCGGTAATCTCATCGATGACCTGTTGTTGAGATTTCCCTGCATCTGGGTCGAGATTCTCTTCCTTTTCTGCAGCTGTAGAGCTCTCCTCCTGTGCGTCATCTTCATTGTTCTCGTCATCTGCTTTCTCCTCTTCAGGGAAGCGTGTTGGCTCCAGTTCTTCAATCTTGTCAACTGCCCAAGTTGTCAATCGTTTACCCTTTGCCTTGAATCCCTTCACGCCAACAAACTGTTCTGCATCAATTTCCTCAGTGCCACGTGCCGCATCAGCACCACCATAAGTAATCTGTATGCGAGGGAAGGCGACGTCGGTCAGCAGTACCATCTGCGAATCAGGATTATCTCCGATGAAGTTCTGATGACGCTTACTTGCTTCCATCTGGAATCGCTTCAAGTAAGGATAACCTTGATTGTCGGCATCGAAGATGATAGCTGTCCAAGGCTTATCAGCATCAAACTTCTCTATGCGGAGAATGTTATCTTCGTAATGGTTGGATGCGTCAAAGTTGGTAATATAGAACTCTCCGTTCTTAAGTATCACAAGGATGCTGTCTTGATCAGAGAACTCTCCAAGGTAACGACCATGGTCTTCGTAGTTGATACGGTTGACATCTGGGTCGAACCACACCTTACGTCCACCCAATGTAGAATGTCCGTGGCTCTTGAGAGAGATACGATGGATACTCTCTTTGGTCAGCAGATTACCCTTTGCAGCACGCCCCTTGATGAGGATGCTAGCAAAGTCACGCTCCATAAAGATATTTTGCTTCTTCTTGTCTGGGTTCGGGTCGAGAGTGATCTTTATCAACTCCGCCTCACCATTAGGGTTGGCTGTGAAGTAGTTAATCTTTGAACCAGGTGTACCGAGGGTTACGTCATATTCCTTATCACGTGTGATAGAAGTCACGTTGAAGCGTTTGATATAGTAAGGTCCCGTCTTCCCGTCACGATAAACTACGTTATAAATCGTGCGCTTGTCATTCTTCTTAAACACCTGTACGTGAAGAACTCCCTTACCCACAAACACCTTTTCGGCAATTCGGATGACCTTGTATTTTCCGTCACGATAGAAGATAATCACGTCATCAAGGTCGGAGCAGTTCTGCACGAACTCAGCCTTCTTAAGGCCTGTGCCAATGAAGCCTTCCTGACGATCAATATATAACTTCTCATTCGCATCAACGACCTTTGCAGCAACAATCGTGTCAAAGCTCTTAATCTCTGTACGACGTGGATGATCGCTTCCGTATTTTTCTTTCAAGTGTGTAAACCATTCAATAGTGACACGTACCATCTCACTGAGGTCCTTGTCAATCTCGGCAATCTCTGCCTTAATCTTCTGAATCAGTTCGTCAGCCTTATCCTTATTGAACTTCAAAATGCGCTGCATCTTGATTTCCAAAAGACGGATGATGTCGTCACGTGTTACCTCACGGATAAATGTCTTCTTGTAAGGCTCGAGCTTTGAATCGACGAAGGTGACTACTTCGTCAATGTCCTTAGCCGTCTCAAATTTACGCTCCTTATAAATGCGGTCCTCGATGAAGATACGTTCCAAAGAATTATAGAACAACTGTTCCTCTAATTCATGCTTACGGATCTCCAATTCTAACTTTAATAAAGCCTTCGTATGTTCGGCAGAATTGCGCAATACATCTGATATAGTCAAGAACTCTGGTTTGTTGTCTCGGATGACACAGCAGTTTGGCGAAATGTTTATCTCGCAATCAGTGAAAGCATAGAGGGCATCAATAGTCTTGTCGCTTGACGTACCTGGGGTAAGATGAAGTTGAATCTCCACCTCAGAAGCAGTCATGTCCTCTACTCTGCGAATCTTTAGTTTGCCTTTCTCAACAGCCTTAGTAATAGACTCTTGAAGTGTGTTAGCAGTCTTTGTAAAAGGAACCTCACGGATGACGAGAGTTTTATTATCGAGCTTCTCTACCTTTGCACGCACCTTCAGAACACCACCACGCTGACCATCATTATACTTTGATACATCAATGCTACCGCCTGTTGGGAAGTCTGGATAGAGGTTAAACTCCTCACCACGCAGATAGTTGATAGCTGCATCACAGATGTCGTTGAGGTTATGTGGAAGAATCTTGGATGACAAGCCAACCGCAATACCCTCAGCACCCTGTGCCAAAAGCAGCGGGAACTTTACCGGAAGCGTAATTGGCTCTTTGTTTCTGCCGTCGTAAGAAAGTTGCCATTCTGTTGTCTTCGGATTGAATACAGTCTCTAAGGCAAACTTAGACAGGCGCGCCTCAATGTATCGTGGCGCAGCAGCACGGTCACCAGTGAGAATGTTTCCCCAGTTACCCTGCATGTCGATGAGTAGGTCTTTCTGTCCTAACTGCACCAAAGCGTCACCAATAGAGGCATCACCATGTGGGTGGAATTGCATCGTATGACCTACGATGTTTGCCACCTTATTGTATCGTCCATCATCCATTCGTTTCATAGAGTGGAGAATACGGCGTTGTACAGGTTTCAAGCCGTCCTCGATATGAGGTACAGCGCGTTCTAAGATTACGTAGCTGGCGTAATCCAAGAACCAGTTTTTGTACATGCCAGAGAGATGGTGTACGGCAGAGGCGTCAAACCTATCGGCTGGTTTATAATCAGAATGGGAATCCTGTTCCTGAGTCTCTTCCTCAGGAGTCTGTCCATCCAAGTCTTTTATTTCGTCATCCATATAGTTCTTGTTTTATCACTTAAAGAAGCGAGCTTCATAAGACTGCAAATGTACGAAAAAAAATGCAAATAGGCAAATTCTACCTTTATTCAAGCTTAGGATATGGTTTCTATAGTTCAGACAGCTGTTGTTTCGTTTCTGCCATCGCATTATCTCTGTGTTTGTTGGTCGTTAGCATAAAGGCAGTATTTGGTTTCTTCTAATGCTCTTCGTCCTCTACACGTTTGGTGTTGAGCCTCCGCACAGTTGGTGTTTACGCCCAGCACTATCTGTGCGGGGCGTCCGCACAATAGCAGAAGGGGGATGAGAAGCTTCTTGTTGTTAACAAGCTTGTTACCTTCGTTTACGTGATAATAAGGCGTAGTAGGTAAAAAGAAGGAAATTAAGCACTATGGTTTATCGCTCTTTGTGCCATCGGTACCTCTATTATATAGCGTATAACTTCGTACCTCCCTTTCTCTGTGAGCAAAATAATATAGGGAGATTTACCTTAATCGCTTAAAATCTTGGTAGAAAAAGTCTATAACAATTAGCTATTTTCTTTTTACGAGACAACTCACAAACTTAATTTCCTGTCATTCCTGTCACTTGTGATAGGTGCTTAACTTATTATATCTCAGTAAGATGTATGGAATGTTAAAAGTGACAGCAACATAAAAATAAAACTATCCTTGTATTTTGTGCGCTAATATCTTTCTTATTAGGGGATACTTGTTATCCCAATGTTTGAAATTGCTTTTTTATCATTAACCCAAGTTTAACCCCCACTTTCGCCTATTCCTGGCAGTCATCGTACTTTCCTCGTTTTTCTTATGGGCTCTGTGTCCTACAAATTTTATTCTTTTTGTATGGTGAGTGTTTTAAGTTCAACTTATCGTATATCTGTTTTGCTTGCTTCGAAGGACTACTACATTGGCGCATCTCGATGTTCTCACCTAATGGATTCTTCCCTTTTGTTGTGACGAGCTTCTGGGTGCTCATACGTCGTACAATCTCGGTCCAGTAACAGGATTCTCCTTCTCGTTTTAATTGACAGCGGATGGTGTTTACCACCCAATAGGCTAATAAACCGAAGAAGAGGTGTGCGTCGCTTCGCTCATCTTTCTGATGATAGATAGGACGGAGGTTGAGGTCATTCTTTAGTTGCCTGTTTGTACATTCTATCTCACGAATGAGATTGTAGTATTCCCATGTCACACGCTCATCAAGTGTCCTGATATTGCTGCGGAGGAAGTAGACTCCGTGACCGGACTCCATTGCCGAGAGGTCTTTTATCTCCCAGTCTACGCGCAGCATCTGCTTGGGTTTCTTCTCATCTTTTATGTAGCTTATCTGATAGAACTTCGCTATAGATGGGTACTTCTGTATGGCACGTCCTGTACGTTCAACAACCTTTTCATAGGTTTTTGTTCCACCTTTCTTGGAGATTCCATCGTTTATTCTCTTCAGTTCCATCTCAAAACGCTCTCTCCAGACCCTGTTCATAGACGACTCTGTCATAGCTTTCGAAGGAGATGTTATTTCGAGATAATAATCCTTGTCATCTTCTGTCTTAACCTCTTTCAGCGTTATTTTCTGCCGACGGGCATCCATTACCGTAACACTCTTGTTATCATCACTGAGCGTATAGTCCTTCATCTTTGTACGGGATACGCAGAGATAATTGTAACCTTTTCTTTTGATCAGCTCCAAGTTCTCTTCCGTGGCAACACCTGCATCCATGACAACGAGCGTATCTTTTGTCCGTGATGGATTCCTCTTTGCTAACGTATCAATCATATTGGGCAGAGACTTAGGGTCTGCTGTATTACCCTCCAAGATAGAAGAATAACGTATAAAACCTTCTTTATTGATACATAGTGCAAGTACAAGTAGCTTACAGTCAGAGCGTTTTTCTTTTGATCGGCCGAACTTGGCCTTGTTGCTGTTACGCTTGCTGCCCTCGAAATAGAAGTTGGTTAAGTCGAAGAGCATCAACTTGTTGTCTATATTAAAGAGATCGTCAGTAACGTTGCACAGATGACGCTCTAACTGTTCCTTTAGTTCATATAATTTGTCAGTGACTTTATACAGAGAATTGATTCCTGGTGTCCAGCCAGGAACTCCACTATAAAGTTCACCAGCAGCCGAGTTATCACGCAAATAATAATAAGACGAACGTTCAGAAACAGCATATACTGTGCGAACAATCAATGCTGACAAAGCTGTGTGTATTGTATTCTCCGTCCAGCCGTTTTTGCGCAGGAAACCCTCTAATTGCAGTTTGTCTATCGTCTGCTTGCAGAGCCACTCAGCACCGACATTCCTTGCGTCAGTATATTTTGCCGTCTCAAGGTCAACGTAGTTCTCATATTTTCTCAGCGACTTCTGCTCTTCCTTGTTAAACCTATCAATTCCACCTTCGTTCTCCATACGGCTCCACCATTCATCAGCCTTTACCTGTTCAATAGGAGTAAGTCCGTCAAGATGTTCCTTGAAAAGCGAGGGTGTACTTCTGTTTTTGAAGCGTTCGGTAAGTGCGTATGCAATTTTTCGAACCTGTACGGCTGTAAGTGAAGGCTCGAACCCGATGTTCAACAGAATTAGCGAATGTACATGACCCTGCACGTCACGATATGACTCCTTAATGCGATAATAAGGAGCCATGTCGCCTGTTGCAGGGTTGAATCGTGTCTGTACATTTGCGTGCATGAGTGCAAAGTAACAAAATAATTTTGATATGACGGTGTCCTACAAATCAGATTTTACTCCTCGTTACAATACCCTATGCCTGATTATCAGTCTTTTATGAAATTAATACCACATAAAACATCCCGAAAATTTATGAAAAATATTTTACCGGTTAAACTTGGGTTAACCTTTTGTGTTCCTATTTCACGTCTTTTTCCGATTGAGCCAATTATAGGGTCTCAAACAACTCTTCAGTAAGGCTTGAGAAAAATCGATTTAGGCGAAAGTTTCGCAGTAAACCTGTTCTTATTCGGCTAAAAAAGCGTAACTTTGCGTCAAAAATTAAGGTATAATTAGATTATTATGGCACAAGAGGATGTTTTCAAGAAGATTGTTAGCCACTGTAAAGAGTATGGCTTTGTCTTCCCAAGTAGTGATATTTATGATGGTTTAGCAGCTGTTTATGATTATGGTCAGAATGGAGTTGAGTTGAAAAACAATATCAAGCAGTATTGGTGGCAGTCAATGGTATTGTTGCATAGTAATATTGTTGGTATTGACGCCTCTATTTTCATGCACCCAACAGTATGGAAGGCCAGTGGTCATGTTGATGCTTTTAACGACCCATTGATTGACAACCGCGATTCAAAGAAGCGTTATCGTGCTGATAACCTTATCGAGGATCAGATTGGTAAATACGAGGAGAAGATAGAGAAGGAAATAGCTAAGGCTGCTAAGAAGTTTGGAGATTCTTTCGACGAGGCTAAGTTCCGTGAGACAAACCCACGTGTTCTTGAAAATCAGAAGAAGCGTGACGATCTTCACGCACGCTATACTGAGGCTATGCAAGGACCAGACTTGGAGGCTTTGAAGCAGATTATTCTCGACGAGGGTATTGTAGATCCAATCAGTGGTACAACTAATTGGACAGATGTTCGTCAGTTTAATCTTATGTTCTCTACTGAGATGGGTGCATCTGCTGAAGCTACTAACAAGATTTATCTGCGTCCAGAGACAGCGCAGGGTATCTTCGTAAACTTCCTCAACGTACAGAAGACTGGTCGTATGAAGTTGCCTTTCGGTATCTGTCAGATTGGTAAGGCATTCCGTAACGAGATTGTTGCACGTCAGTTTGTCTTCCGTATGCGTGAGTTCGAACAGATGGAGATGCAGTTCTTCTGCCAGCCTGGAACTGAAATGAAGTGGTTTGAATATTGGAAGAAGCATCGTCTGGCATGGCACGAGGGCCTTGGTATGGGCGATGATAACTATCGCTTCCACGATCATGAGAAGTTGGCTCACTATGCGAATGCTGCAACTGATATCGAGTTCCATATGCCATTTGGCTTCAAGGAGGTTGAGGGTATTCACTCACGTACTAACTTTGACCTTTCTCAGCATGAGAAGTACTCTGGCCGTCAGATAAAGTACTTCGATCCAGAGCGCAATGAGAACTATACACCATACGTTGTAGAGACATCAATCGGTGTTGACCGTATGTTCCTTTCTGTTATGTGTCACAGCTATACAGAGGAGGCTTTGGAGAATGGTTCAAGTCGTGTTGTTCTGAAGTTGCCAGAGCCATTGGCACCTGTTAAGTGTGCCGTTCTGCCTTTGGTTAACAAGGATGGTCTGCCAGAGAAGGCACAGGAGATTGTGAATAGTCTGAAGTTCCATTTCAATACACATATGGAGGCTAAGGATTCTATCGGTAAACGTTACCGTCGTCAGGATGCTATAGGTACTCCTTTCTGTGTGACGGTTGATGGTGATACGCTGACCGACAACACTGTAACATTGCG
The DNA here is from genome assembly GCF_018127785.1 of Prevotella scopos JCM 17725. Classification (NCBI taxonomy): domain Bacteria; kingdom Pseudomonadati; phylum Bacteroidota; class Bacteroidia; order Bacteroidales; family Prevotellaceae; genus Prevotella; species Prevotella scopos. The sequence goes on along the minus strand of NZ_CP072390.1, from coordinate 1,368,247 downwards.
TTATCGTGATTCAATGAAGCAGGAGCGTGTTCCAGTTGAGAAGCTGCGTGAGATTATTGAAGATCGCGTTTCTATCACTGCTCTGCTAAAGAAGATTGATATTGACTAATTGAAGGAAGGGTAGTAGAGTTGAGCTTTTTGACTTTATAGAAATTCAACATAGGGCGTAGCGGCTATGTGATAGAACTCTGCTATCCTTTTCTTATTAAATAAAAGACTATGACAAAGAATTTAAAGACGCTTATTCGTCGTGCAGCAGGTATCTTCTGCTTGGGTGGAATAATACTTTCAATGGGTTTCTTCACGTCATGTACTGAGAAAGATAATACTGTCGAGGAATTTGCTGATTGGCAGTCGAAGAATGACACCTACTGGAATAAGCTCTATACCACTACGCAACAGAAAATTAAGAGTGGAGATACTTCTTGGAAGATAATACTTAATTATACCTTCCAAAATCAAAAGCAAACTTCAGGCTCAGCATTGACTTATAGTCCGGAGAATTATATCATTGCACATGTTGAGCAGGCTGGAACAGGAACAACAAGCCCGTTGTACTCTGATTCTGTGTCTATGCATTATATGGGTAGATTGATTCCATCAACAACTTACACCTCAGGGCTTATCTTTGATAAGTCATGGTCAAGTGATACCTTTAATGCAACAACATCTCGTCCAAACCATAGTAGCATCGGTCTTAGCTATGATGCTCAAGGGAAGTCGGCGAGCCTTGTAGATGGTTTTACAACAGCTTTGATGTCCATGCATCGTGGTGACCATTGGACTGTTTATATTCCTTATCAGTTGGGTTATGGTGCGACCTCAGCAGGTTTAGTTCCAGCTTATTCAACATTGATATTCGACTTGCGACTGGTAGATTTCTCTCATCCAGATACGAAGTTGAAAGATTCATAAACAAGGAATAACGTCATAGTTCTTTCGAAAGGTTTGTGTAACCTTTGGTATTATGTGTAGGGACATAAGTTTCCGTCTGTTCGTTTTAGAAATAACAACGAACAAACGGAAGCGAGGTTCCTATTTTGCTTTGCAGCATACGAGGCTTTCTTCTGAGAAGTTTTATGTTAGCAGACTCGCTATAGCAGTCGCTGTATTATTTGGTTTCTATTATTCAGATATTATAATTTCCCTGTGCGTATATCCTTCAATAAATCCGTAACTGAAAGTCTTCTTGCTAAGATTCGTAGTGGTGAGGTAATGAGCAGGAATGAAAAGTTTAATCTCATTATCCAACTCAGTATTCCATCGATCTTGGCACAGGTGACAACGGTCTTGATGTTTTATATTGATGCGGGAATGGTGGGTTCATTGGGTGCAGAGCCATCAGCAGCGATTGGGCTAGTTGAACCAGCAACATGGTTGTTCTTCTCTTTGGTGGCTGCTGTGACAATGGGTTTCTCTGTGCAAGTTGCTCATTTTATTGGTGCGAACGACTTTGCCAAGGCACGTGCAGTCATGCGTCATGGCTATGTGTTTGGTCTTTGCTTTTCATTTCTCCTGTTGCTTATCACTTTTCTTATCGGTTTTCAGCTACCTGTGTGGTTAGGTGGTGGTGCTGATATCCAGCATGATGCAACTTGTTATTTTCTGATTTTTTCCCTAATAATTCCTTTCCACCTTATTGAATATATGTCGGCTGCCATGCTGAAGGTGTCAGGTGACATGCGACGTCCGAGCTTCATGTCTATATTGATGTGTGTGTTGGATGTTATTTTCAACTATTTCTTTATCTTCCCTACACGCACGATTTCAGTCTTAGGAATGGAAATGACAATGCCAGGTCTTGGTGCTGGAGTGACGGGTGCAGCCCTCGGGAGTCTTTTGTCTTTCATCTGTGTTGCATTGCCGTTAGCTTATTATGCCATCTTCCGTAGTCCAATTCTGGCGTGGAAGCTGGATGTTGAGCGTTTTGTTTGGCGTTGGCAATATGTTTGGAATGCAATGAAGATAGGAGCGCCGATGGCATTGCAATATCTTCTTATGAATGGGGCACAGCTTGTTTCGACAATGATAGTTGCCCCTTTAGGTAACATCTCAATCGCTTCTCATTCCTTTGCGATTACGGCCGAGAGTCTCTGCTATATGCCAGGATATGGTATTAGCGAAGCCGCTACGACGTTGGTGGGGCAGAGCGTGGGGGCTGATAGGCGAGATTTGTACCGTAGTTTTGCATGGATGACGATCTCACTCGGTATGGTCGTGATGGCATTCATGGGTGTTATTATGTATATATTTGCACCTGAGATGATTGGTTTGTTGTCTCCTGTTACTGATATTCAAATTTTAGGAACATCCGTACTTCGCATAGAAGCCTTTGCAGAACCTTTCTTTGCAGCAGCAATCGTTGCTTATAGCGTATGTGTTGGAGCGGGTGATACGCTGAAACCATCCTTGATAAACTTAGGTAGTATGTGGCTCATTCGTCTTACATTAGCCTATGCGCTTGCATCACAATATGGTCTTCGTGGTGTATGGTTTGCAATGGCTGTGGAGCTTTCTCTGCGTGGAATGATGTTTATTTTCTATCTTTTTAGGCGTTTAAAAAAGACCTAATACGTGTTGTTATATTATATAAATAAGGTGAAAAGCAAGATGTCTTAATGCAGTTTTATATAATATGAGGTGAGAAAATGTAGGTTTAATTATTTTTTATACCATTCTCTCAGAGACAAAAATAAAACCACAGAACAACTCTATTTAGCATATTTTATTGTCCAAAAGAGTGAAAAAGATGTTGAAAAAGCACTTTTTTGCTAAATAATTAGTTTTTTTTCTATGAAATAATGTAGTCTATTCAAAAAAAGTGCTATCTTTGCAAACCGAATTTAATTAAGTCGCTAAAATTAACAGAATTAATATTAAGCATTTATGAAAAAGTTTTTGATTGCACTTTCGATGCTCGCTATGGGTATCACAAGTACACAGGCTCAGGTAGCTTACGAGAAGGCTAAAGCATTTGACAACATTTACCTCGGCGTTGAGGGTGGTGTTATGGCTCCTCTTGATCTTAGTCGCGTAACTCCTCTTAACGCAGCAGCTGGTCTTAAGCTCGGTAAGCAGTTTAGCCCAGTTTATGGTGCAAACCTCGAGGGTCTTGCAGTCTTCGGTGATAACCGTTGGCAGACAGGTTCTTTAGGTTTCTCTCACAGTCACACAATTGTTCGCGCCATCAACCTCGGTTTGAACGGTACTATTAACTTCACAAACCTTTTCTGCGAGTACAACCCAGATCGTCGTTTCGAGGTAGGTGCTGAGGCAGGTATCGGCTACTGGATTACTTATGGTGACAAGCATATCATCCAGACTAATAACACTGGTGATGATACAGAGTTGACAGCTAAGACTGGTCTTACTTTCGCTTACAACCTCGGTGAGAAGAGAGCTTGGCAGCTTTATGTAGAGCCAGCTGTTCTCTGGAACCTTACACACGGTCCTGGCGATGCTATTCAGTTCGGTAAGCACGCAGCTCAGCTCGGTCTTTTCGTAGGTCTTAACTACAAGTTCAAGACTTCTAATGGTACACACAACTTCAAGGTTTGGAATGTTGGTGAGTTGAATGATGAGATTAACTCTCTCCGTGATCAGCTTAATGCTAAGCCAAAGGAGGTTGTTAAGGAGGTTGTTAAGGAAGTTGTTAAGGAGGTTCCTGTACAGACAGCTCAGACTCTCTGCATTGACAACTTGGTATTCGTAACATTCGCTCAGGGCAAGTACTTCCTCACAAACGAGGCTAAGAAGGCTCTTGATGATGTTAAGGAAGGTCGTCACGTACAGATTATCGGTACAGCTTCTCCAGAGGGTTCTAAGGCATTCAACGATCGCCTCTCTCAGAACCGTGCAGACGTTGTTGCTAAGTATCTCCAGAGCCGTGGTGTCATCGTTGATGAAGCTAAGGGTCAGGGTGTACAGGGCGTAACTTCTAACCGTTTGGCTGTTGTTTACGTTAAGTAATTAAGCTACCAATTAGCTAACCTTAATAAGGTTGGTTGACTGAAATAATAAACAGGGATGAATCTTTAAGGTTTGTCCCTGTTTTTTTATGTCTTATTTTATTCGTTTCTTACCTAATTATACTTTATTTATCTGTGTAAGAAAAAATATATCGAGCTGTGAAACAGAGTTTCATTTGTAAATTAGACCATAAATAATAGAATACCTCTCTGTTTTATTTTGCCCTTTAATCTATTTAGCGTACCTTTGCATTGATTTCATGTTATTTGATAATGTCAAAGGAAAATAGATTCGACCTTTTAAATAAAATACAATCGCCTGCAGACTTGCGCAAGTTGTCTTTGGATGAATTGCCAAAGTTATGCCAGCAGTTGCGGAAGGATATCATAGAAGAGGTTGCCGTTAATCCAGGTCATCTTGGCTCCAGCTTAGGTGCAACTGAAATAACGGTGGCGTGCCACTATGTTTTTAATACTCCAGAAGATCGTATCGTATGGGATGTCGGTCATCAAGCATACGGCCATAAGATTTTGACGGGTCGTCGTGAGAACTTCTGTAATAACCGTAAGTTAAATGGTTTGATGCCATTCCCTTCTCCTTTTGAGAGCGAGTATGATACCTTTACTTGTGGACATGCCTCTAACTCTATCTCGGCTGCCTTGGGCATGGCTGTTGCTTCTAACCTTACGAAGCAGCATCGTCATGTCGTTGCTATTATTGGCGATGGAGCCATGAGTGGTGGTTTGGCTTTCGAGGGTCTGAACAATGTTTCCAGCCAACCTAATGACTTACTTATCATTCTTAATGACAATGATATGTCTATTGATAGGGCAGTGGGTGGTATGGAACAGTACTTGTTGAAGCTTGACACCAACGAGACATACAATCGTTTACGCTTCAAGGCGTCACAATGGTTGCATGATAAAGGCTTATTGAATGATGAACGTCGAAAGGGTTTACTGCGTTTTAACAATGCTCTTAAGTCAGCCTTAGCACATCAGCAGAATATGTTCGAAGGTATGAATATTCGTTACTTCGGACGTTTTGATGGGAATAATGTTGAAGAGTTGGTTCGTATCCTTCGTCAGTTGAAGGATATGAAGGGACCAAAACTACTCCATTTACACACCAAGAAGGGTAAGGGATACGAACCAGCTGAGAAGAGTGCTACGGTATGGCATGCTCCTGGTAAGTTTGATCCAGAGACGGGTAAGCGTATAGTGCAAGATTGCAGCAATGAACCTCCAAAGTTTCAAGATGTATTTGGAAATACATTGTTAGAACTTGCAAAGAAGAATCCTCGTATTGTAGGTGTCACACCAGCTATGCCGACGGGTTGTTCTATGAATATAATGATGGATGCTATGCCTGACCGTACCTTCGATGTTGGTATTGCGGAGGCACATGCAGTCACCTTCTCAGCTGGTATGGCAAAGGATGGTTTGCAGCCTTTCTGTAATATTTATAGTGCCTTCTCACAGCGTGCATATGATAGTATTATTCACGATGCAGCTATACTCAACCTTCCAGTAGTTCTTTGTTTAGACCGTGCAGGCTTGGTGGGTGAAGACGGTGCGACACATCATGGTGCTTTCGATATGGCTTTCTTGCGCCCAATCCCTAATCTTACGATAGCTTCTCCGATGGATGAACGTGAACTTCGTAGATTGATGTACACGGCACAGTTGCCTGATAAGGGAACTTTTGTGATTCGTTATCCACGTGGGAATGGTGTTTTAACTGATTGGGAGTGTCCATTGAAAGAGGTAGAAGTGGGAACAGGACGTCGTCTTCATGATGGTTGGGATGTTGCTGTATTGAGTATCGGACCTATTGGTAATGATGTTGAGAAGGCTATTAAACTGATAGAGAGTGCTGAATCTCCAAAAACAGAAGGTCATTGTCCATCAATCGCACACTATGATATGCGTTTCTTGAAACCATTAGATGATAAACTTCTTGAAGAGGTTGCAAGTCGTTTCTCACGTATCATAACGATAGAGGATGGTGTACGTAATGGTGGATTAGGTTCTGCTGTAACAGAGTGGATGAGTGATCATGGTTATACACCACAGATTACTCGTATGGGTATGCCTGACCATTTTGTAGAGCAGGGAACGGTACAGCAGTTGCGTGAAATCTGTGGAATAGATATTGAGAGTATCAAGAAAGAGTTAACTAAGGCTAACTGATATATTATCACTTATCATCATTCAAACGAAAAAGAAAAAGAAATGAAAATTATCATAGCAGGAGCATACGCCATAGGAACCTATTTGGCAAAGCTACTTTCTCGTAATATGCAAGATATTGTACTCATGGATGAGGATCCAGAGAATCTGGAGAAAATCAGTAGTGAGTATGACTTGCTAACTATGGAATGTTCACCCACAAATATAAAGGGACTGAAAGAAGCTGGTGTGGAACATACCGACCTCTTTATTGCTGTTACTCCAAGTGAATCAGCTAATATCGCATCTTGTGTTATGGCACATCAGTTGGGTGCGAAGAAGACAGTTGCACGTGTGGACAATCCTGAGTATGTTGAAGAACATAATAAGGAATTGTTCCGTCAGATGGGTATTAGTGATATTATTTATCCAGAGATACTTGCTGCAAAAGATATCATCAATGGTTTGAAGATGTCATGGGTACGCCAACGTTGGGATGTGCATGATGGTGCATTGGTGATGTTGGGTATTAAACTGCGTGAGACTTGTGAGATTCTTGATCGTCCTCTGAAGGACATCAGTGGGCCGGATGATCCTTACCATGTCGTTGCTATCAAGCGTAATGATGAGACAATTATCCCTGGTGGTAATGATACCTTGCAGTTATATGACTTGGCTTATTTTATGACCACAAAGCAGTATATTCCGTATATTCGTAAGATTGTTGGTAAGGAACATTATGTCGATGTACAGAATGTAATCTTTATGGGTGGTGGTAAGACTGCAGCACGTGCTGTAAAGATGCTGCCAGAATATATGAATGCGAAGATTATTGAACAGAAGCCTACTCGTTGCGAGATTCTTAATGATATCTTCAGTGAAGACAGATTGGTTATCAATGGCGATGGTCGTGATATTGGATTGTTGCAAGAAGAAGGTATTCGTCATACACAAGCCTTTGTGGCTTTGACCTCTAATGCTGAAACAAATATTTTGGCTTGTCTGACTGCTAAGCGACTTGGTGTTCGCAAAACTGTTGCATCGGTAGAGAACTTTGATTACGTGAATACAGCTGATGGACTTGACATTGGTACGATTATCAATAAGAAGGCTCTTGCTGCCAGTCATATCTATCAGATGATGCTGGATGCAAATGTAGCAAATGTGAAGTTTCTTATGTCTATTAATTCTGATGTGGCAGAGTTTGTGCCAAGTCTTGATTCGAAGATTACGAGAAAGGTTGTAAGAGAACTAAACCTTCCGAAAGGAATGACTATTGGAGGACTTGTAAGGAATGGAGAAGGTATGCTCGTTTCTGGTAATACACTGATTGAAGCTGGCGACTCCGTTGTTGTCTTCTGTTATAATGTTGATATGAAAAAGGTGGAGAAATTGTTTATTTAACTATGCTCAATCTGAAACTCATTTCTAAGATTCTTGGTTCCTTGTTATGGATAGAAGGCGTACTGATGCTCAGTTGTCTGTTCGTGTCCTTGTTTTATAATGGCAGTGACGTTATACCATTCGTGTGGAGTATTCTCATAACAGTAGGTGCTGGTTTTATCTTCCGACTGTTAGGTCGTCATGCTGACAATCTTCTTGGACGTCGTGATGCTTATTTTGTTGTAACGATATCTTGGATTCTTTTTACGATATTCGGTACACTCCCCTTTATGATTAGTGGAGGTATTGGGAGTTTCACTGATGCTTTCTTTGAGGCTATGTCAGGCTTCACAACAACTGGTGCAACGATTATAGACTATCCTGAACATCTACCAAAAGGACTCCTTTTCTGGCGTTCATTGACACAATGGATTGGTGGATTGGGAATAGTATTCTTTACTATAGCCATTCTCCCTTCTATGGTGGGTGGTTCGGTAAAGGTCTTTGCGGCTGAAGCGACTGGTCCTATCAAGAGTAAGCTACACCCACGTCTAAGCACAAGTGCTAAGTGGATATGGGTAGTTTATTTGGTTCTGACTACTGCCTGCATTCTATCATATAAGGTATGTGGTATGGGATGGTTTGATGCTTTCAACTATTCAATGACCAGTACTGCGACGGGTGGATTCTCTCCGGAGAGCGGTTCTATCACAACCTTTCATTCTTCAGCAGAGGAGTATGTCTGTGCATTATTCTGTTTCCTATCTGGTGTCAACTTCACATTGCTATATGCCTCGGCAGCAGGATTAGATATTAAGAAGCTCATAAAGAATAGCGAGTTCCGTTTCTATACCACCATGGTACTCTCGTTTGCTATCTTTATTGCTTTTGAACTTGTTTATCGTAATCATTATGATATAGAGCATGCCTTCCGTAGTGCGCTCTTCCAAGTTGTTTCCTTTATAACAACGACAGGACTTTTCAGCGATGATGCTGCCAAGTGGCCTCATGTAACATGGGTTGTCTTAGCTGCATGTATGTTCTTTGGCGGCTGTTCTGGTTCTACCAGTGGTGGTATCAAGAGTATTCGTGGTGTGATGTTATTAAAGGTGGTGCGCAATGAGTTCCGTCAGATACTACACCCTAATGCTGTCTTACCAATGAAGGTTGATGGAGTGAATATACCACAGTCAAAGCGTGTAACACTTTTAGGTTTCATCGGACTTTATCTTATTCTGACGCTCTTCTGTGCTTTTACGATGATTGCCTTTGGTATTGATAATACAAATGCTATTACGATTACATTGAGTTGTTTGGGTAATGTCGGTCCGACTTTGGGTATGGAGATTGGTCCTACAATGTCATGGGCACAGTTGCCTGACTTTGCAAAGTGGATTTGTTCCTTCCTTATGCTCGTAGGTCGTTTGGAGTTGTTTACAGTCTTGGTACTCTTTTCGCCTGCTTTTTGGAAGGAGAACTAAGGTAGGTAAAAGCCTGAGTTTGGGTTATAGTTCTATCTATATTGATACCTTCTAAAGGCTTTTAGCATTCCTTTATTTCCAACGATGGTGAATTATTTTCATGAAAAGAAATATTTATTTTCACGAAAGAAAATATTTCTTTTCATGAAGAAAAATGTTTATTATCGTGAAAGTAAAGTGTTGATAGCTGAAAATGCTTTCAATCTCCCCTAACTTCTCTTTCATTTATATAGCGTATTATATGTTATCAAAAGCACTTTATTTTGTCTACAAATAGGGAGTAAATTCTTTAAAATAAATAACATAAACTATCATACAACTTTCTTATTACTCTTTTAACAGTAATTGTGTTGGAAATAAGTTGATAATGTGTAAATTTGTGACCAATAAACTTAAATATAATAACCAAAACGTACTATAAATGAAAAAGAACAAATTACTTATTCTGGTTGTTGCACTTATAGCAACAGTGTCATTTACGTCCTGCTTAAATGATGATTATGAGACAAGACGCAATCGTCCAACAGCAGCCGAACTAAAGGAAGCTACCAATACTATTCAAGGCCTTTATCAAGGTAAACTTTATAGACTTATTAACAACGAGCGAACAGGAAGGACAGAAAAGACAGATTCTGCAAATACCTCATGGGAATTCAAAGATGACTCGGTGCTTGTTATCAAAGACGTCCCAAGTAAATTGTTAGCTGCCAATGTGACTAATTCTGCTTTGAAGCAGGCTATTGAGGCTTTACCAAATCAGCAAGTTAAATGTAGTGTCAGCATCTTCTATGTGAAGCCTATCCAATATTTTATTATTCCATTTAGAGTGGATTTAGGTCAGTTGACGTATGATGGTAAAACTCATGATGTATCTATAAGTTTCTATTTCTCAGAATATTATTCTTATGGTAATTATGTTAGTGAGCGCAAGATCACAATATTACGCCTTATAGAAGCAGGTGTGGTTGTTGATGGCGTTCTTGATAAATCTTCCTATAAGGAACCAGATAGTTTCTATCTTATATCTGATCCAAGAGCGTAATCTCTAATAAAACAAAATAAATAGGAGTCCGGTTGTCTTTTTACAAAGATTACTGGACTTCTTATATGCATATACATTAATGAAGAGTGGCTATGGATAGCTCCTGAAAAGATTGATAACCAATGTATTCTTATCTTAGTAATCTAATTCTAAACATTAACCTACTGTTAAATTATTATAATAATAAGTGATTTTCTTTCGTTTCTTGATTAAATTTTATATATTTGAAACATAATTTCTGATTATTAACGAATAAACAATGTTTATATGAAAAAGACTCTATTTACCCTTATGTTCATGCTCTTAGGTATGACAACATCTTTTGCACAAAAAGTATCTGTTCCAGAACCAGAGTTTGCAGACCAAACTTTTTTGCTTACTTCTAACACAGAGTATGTGAAGTTGCCACGTGAATCTGGCGTTGTTAAGACCAAAGCGGGTGCTTCGTTGTATCTTGTTGGTATTGGAAAGGTGAAGACACGTATTACTTTGAGTGGTCCTACATCATCTGTAACAGTACCTGCTGGTAAGGATGTTCGCCTTATTATTAAGGCTGCGAATAATTCAACCGATCCAGAGTCTTTTATCAATATCTTCCCATTTGAGGTAAAGGGAAAGGAGCGTAGAGCGCAGTTGGCTGAAGCTGGTACGTTGTCTGCAACTAAAACAAACTCTCTTGGACAAATATCTTTTCAGGCCAAGAAGTATGGACAGAGTTCTTACTATATTGTTATTGAGAATCTAAAACCAGGTGAGTATGGTATCTCTTTGGGTGATCCTGACAAACGAAATGAAAAGAATGATATGAAAATAACAACCTTCAGTGTAAAATAAGGCTGTTGTTTTTGGATATAATGTGGCTGTGTCAACATTCTTATAATGAGTGTTGGCACAGCTTTTTTATTTCTTGATTAAGTAGGAATTTTCATCCTTAAAGGATATAATTATGCGGGAATAGTTCTATCTGTTGTTGTTGATTCTGCCATTCTGTCAGTCTTTCCCTGTTGGCACATCATTTGTCTAATAATTGGCGAATGACGCTGTCAGTAATAGTTACAGACGATATAAGTTTGATAATACTATGACGGGCAATTGTCAATAACTGAATACGAATAATAATAAAAAAAAGATATACAATTATGGGAAAGATTATTGGAATTGACTTAGGAACAACAAACTCTTGTGTTGCTGTATTTGAAGGTAATGAGCCAGTGGTAATCGCTAATAGCGAAGGTAAGCGTACAACACCTTCTGTTGTAGGTTTCGTTGAGGGTGGCGAACGTAAGGTAGGTGACCCTGCTAAGCGTCAGGCTATCACAAACCCAGAGAAGACGATTTACTCTATTAAGCGTTTCATGGGTGAGACTTACGAGCAGTGTCAGAAAGAGGCTGAGCGTGTTCCATTCAAGGTTGTTAATGAGGGTGGTTATCCACGTGTACAGATTGACGATCGTAAATATACTCCACAGGAGATTTCTGCAATGATTTTGCAGAAGATGAAAAAGACTGCTGAGGACTATCTCGGTCAAGAGGTAACAGATGCTGTTATCACCGTACCAGCATACTTCTCTGACTCACAGCGTCAGGCAACTAAGGAGGCTGGTCAGATAGCAGGTCTTAACGTACAGCGTATCGTGAATGAGCCTACTGCTGCAGCACTTGCTTATGGTGTTGACAAGGCTAATAAGGATATGAAGATTGCTGTGTTCGACCTTGGTGGTGGTACATTCGATATCTCTATCCTTGAGTTCGGTGGTGGTGTGTTCGAGGTACTTTCTACGAATGGTGATACTCACCTTGGTGGTGACGACTTCGATCAGGTAATCATCGACTGGCTCGCTGATGGTTTCAAGGCTGAGGAGGGTATCGACTTGAGAAAGGACCCAATGGCTATGCAGCGCTTAAAGGAGGCTGCTGAGAAGGCTAAGATTGAACTTTCAAGTTCTTCTTCTACAGAGATTAACTTGCCATACATCACAGCTGAGGGCGGTGTTCCAAAGCACTTGGTAAAGACCTTGACTCGTTCACAGTTTGAGCAGTTGGCACACAGCCTTATTCAGGCTTGTCTCGTTCCATGCCAGAATGCTATCCGCGACGCTAAGTTGCAGACATCAGATATCGATGAGGTTATCCTCGTAGGTGGTTCAAGCCGTATTCCTGCTGTGCAGACATTGGTTAAGAACTACTTTGGTAAGGAGCCTTCAAAGGGTGTTAACCCTGATGAGGTGGTTGCTGTTGGTGCAGCTATTCAGGGTGCTATCCTTAACAAGGAGAGCGGTGTAGGCGACATCGTATTGCTCGACGTAACTCCATTGACACTCGGTATTGAGACAATGGGTGGTGTGATGACAAAGCTCATCGATGCTAACTCTACTATCCCTTGCAAGAAGAGCGAGGTATTCTCTACCGCAGCTGACAACCAGACAGAGGTTACTATCCACGTTCTGCAGGGTGAGCGTCCAATGGCAGCACAGAACAAGTCTATCGGTCAGTTCAATTTGACAGGTATTGCTCCAGCTCGCCGTGGTGTGCCACAGATTGAGGTAACATTCGACATCGATGCTAATGGTATCCTCAACGTATCTGCTAAGGATAAGGCAACTGGTAAGGAGCAGAGCATCCGTATCGAGGCTTCAAGTGGCTTGAGCGAGGACGAAATCAACCGTATGAAGGCTGAGGCTGAGCAGAACGCTGCAGCCGATAAGGCAGAGCGTGAGAAGATTGACAAGCTGAACCAGGCTGACTCAATGATCTTCACCACCGAGAACTTCTTGAAGGACAATGGTGACAAGATTCCAGCCGACCAGAAGTCAGGTATCGAGTCTGCTCTCCAGCAGCTCCGTGATGCTCACAAGTCAGCTGACGTTGCAGCAATCGACACAGCTATCAACAACCTCAACACCGTTATGCAGGCTGCATCACAGCAGATGTACAGCCAAGCAGGTCCTCAGCCAGGCGCAGATGCTGGTCAGCAGGAGCAGCCAAAGCAGGATGACACCATCCAGGATGCAGACTTTGAGGAAGTGAAGTAAAATAACAACTAATATAATCGCAGTAATCCAGTAGTGGGTTACTGCGATTTTTAATTAGTGAAAAGCTATAAAAAGCACGATATGTTCTTTCTAATTTATTTTGCCAATCTTACATATTGAAGGTGTATAAATTATACTTTCAAATTATAGAAGATCTTAGAGTTATGGGGAAGATATACCACTACACAACAATCGAAACATTAGCTTTAATTTTGAAACACAAGACTATACGCTTTAACCGTTTGGACAAGGTTGATGATATGGAGGAGGCTATGTATGGATCAGGAAATCATAGAGTACTTTTGGGACAATATTGTTTTGTTTCATGTTGGACAAAAGATAATAAAGAAAATATCGCTCTTTGGAACATGTATACTAATAATCGGGGTATACGTATTGCCATGGACGAAGATATGTTTATAAAATATAAGCTTAGTGAAAAGTATTATAGCTACTTTAAGGATTACGAACATATTGAATGTGATTGCAACTTTATATTTCCTAACAATCAAGTTAAATTGCACAAGATAAAATATGTAGAAGATAATAAGAGTGAGATATCCAATTTAATAAACAGCAATGGGGAGTGGATTAACATAAATACTCAAGATCTGGGACTCATTAAGAATAAATTGTGGAGATTTCAAAATGAGTGCCGATTTAAGTTAATTGCACTACCACGAGACTCTAATTTAATAAAGAAGATTAAGAATCCCAACCCCGTGGAGATATCTTGTTCTCAAATACAGTCTATATTTCAAAATTATAAACCATGTTTAGAATATATTGATATTCCTATTAACGAAAATGCTCTTAATAGCATAGAGGTTATGTTAGGACCAGAGACAACTCTCGCTGATAAAATTATCGTAGAATCTCTTCTAAGGGAGTTTACAAACAGTAGTATAAGAAATAGTTATTTTATTGATAAAATGAGAAGAAAAAATAATATCTTATGACCCTTGAACAATACAACCAATTCACCTACGACTACGCACACTAGACTGGCACTCATTGTGAGAATAGCCAGCCTGTGCTTGCATCATACAACCTACACGATACTCGGAATAAGTACGAAAGAGCATTATATAGTTTAGAATCTGTGATGCATAGTTTCACTGTTCGTAATAGCTATTCCTGTAATGAAATGTTTTGGTGAAGAGTCTATTGTCTGTATCATATCTTTACTCAATATGGGACAATCTAAATCAAAAATATATCGGACATAGGGTACGTCATCTGAACTGTGTCATTGGCTTCATTTCTTTAGGAGCATGAGTAATGCTGATGGGCAAACCGGAGCAGTCTTTCTCTTGGTAAAATCAGGCTGGGCTCGATGCCCAGCCTGATTTTTAATTTGCTGGTGGTATAAACCATCGCATCTTCTCTTGGTGTTGCAAAGATACGACAGTATTTTTGAACTGCCTAATTTCCGGATGCCTAACTTCATGAACCTATAATAATTGGAAGCGGTCGCCAAACTTTATAGCGAACTGTTGGGCTGTCTGGCCCCAGTTTCGCAATGGCTGAGTCCATTTCTTTTTGATGTTACGATAGGCAAGATATACGAGTTTGAAGAGAGCTTCGTCAGTTGGGAAAACTCCCTTTGTCTTTGTTACCTTACGTATCTGACGATGATAACCTTCTACAATGTTGGTAGTATACATGATACGTCTGATAGGTTCCGTATAGTCAAAATAGTGTGAGAGGTTATCCCACTTGTCACGCCACGACTTGATGACGATAGGATATTGCTTACCCCACTTTTTCTCCAAATTATCGAGTTCTATCTCTGCTTTCTCCTTAGTTTGTGCAGCATAAACCATCTTCAAATCCTTTAGGAACTCCTTCTGATTCTTGCTGGCGACATACTTCACTGAGTTACGGATTTGATGTACAATACATAGCTGTACATCCGTCTTAGGAAATACGCTCTGGATGGCATCTGGGAAGCCCGTAAGGCCATCTACACAAGCTATAAGAATGTCTTTGACACCTCTGTTTTGAAGGTCTGTAAGTACGCTGAGCCAGAAGTTAGCGCCCTCGCTATGAGATACATACATACCCAGAAGATCTTTATGTCCTTCCTTGTCAACACCAATGACATTATATATTGCACGAGATGTTGTAGCACCCGTGTCGTCATGTGCCTTGTAATGGATAGCATCCATCCAAACTATCGGATAGACTTCTTCCAAAGAGCGTGTGCGCCAGGCTTTTATCTCAGGCCAGACCTTGTCCGTAATGTTACTTATTGTCTCTTTGGATATCTTGGTACCATAGTTCTCTTCAAGGAACTTACTTATGTCAGACATGCTCTGACCTGTAGCATAAAGACTGATAATCTTATCGGACAAACCTTCTGCTAATATCGTCTGTCGTTTTTTGATAATCTCAGGGGTAAAACTCCCTTCTCTGTCACGTGGAGTATCTATTTCTACAGGACCATACTCTGTCTGAACCTCCTTGGACATCTTGCCGTTACGGCGATTAATCTTTGTGGATGTCTTAGTGTTATAAAGGTGAGAGTCCATCTCACACTCGAGAGCTGAATTGAGGAAATCTTCCAATACACGATGGAATGCACCATCCTTACCAAACAAAGGAGTACCTTGTTTGAACTGTTCTTTTGCCTGAGACAACATCTCGGCGTACTCGTCTTGTGTCATTTGCTAAATCTAAGTATGCTGATATAACAGCGGTTATATGAGTTTATTGTGTTAGCCGTTGACACAGTTGATATGACATCGTCCAGACATAGAGTATTTTAAGTGTTTCATTTTGGCTCTTTGCGATGTAGGAAGTATATTTGTGACAATTTTGTAATATATTCGTTATTACTATTCATGCACATCTTGTTATTTACATAATCTGTGATTATTAATAGCATCAAAGTAATATGAAAGAAAACATTGTCATCAAGTATCGTCATACGATACTTTTCTATCTCTTGGCAACCCTTATTCCATGGATATTCTGGTTTGCTGCCAGTTATGTAAGTCATCATGTAGTTTATTCGGAAAATGTATGGACAGCCCCATTGTTGGGATTGGCTGGACTTTGCTTCCCAATGGTTCTAACCATTGTGTTAGTCTCTCGACATCAAGACCTTCGTAAGGATTTCCTTGGGCGATTCCTAAATCTGTCTTTCTGTAAGTGGCAATATTATCTCACAGCTTGCCTGCTGATGCCTGCAAGTATCTTGTGTGCCATGGCAATATCTCTGTTGTTCGGTTACAGCTCATCACAATTTATAATTACAGGTCATTACACTTTCACTTCGGGTGTTTTCCCTGTATGGTTCCTCCTTATCCTTGCCCCTACACTTGAGGAACTTGCGTGGCATGGTTATGGTACAGACTGCCTCCGTTCTCGAATGAGTCTCTTCAAAACATCTATGCTCTTTGCTGCTTACTGGGCTGTCTGGCATTTCCCTCTTGCGGGGTATCAAAGGTTATTACCATGCTAATGTAGTGCAGGAGGGATTGCTTTATAGTCTGAACTTCATCGTTAGCATCTTTCCCTTTGTTATCTTGATGAACTGGCTTTATTATAAAACCAACCGAAATATCCTCGTTGCTATTATCTTTCACATTACGGCAGGTTATTTCAATGAAATATTTGCAACTCACCCCGATAGCAAGTGTATTCAGACGGTGTTATTGCTCATCGTGTCTGTTATCATTGTGGTTAAAGAACGTCGACTGTTCTTTAGCCGAACGTTGGACTAGTTGGCACCCACCATTTAAATCTTAGTTCCAAGAAGAAATTATTTAGGTATTAATTGTACACTGGTTGGCACTCACAGAGAGTCAGCCAGTGTTCGTATTATACAGCCAATATAATGCTTGATGTGAACGTAAAATGTTATTTACTCTTTTCTGTAAATCTCTTATATACTACACTAAGTTTGAAAACTATTTGCTGTCATTTTTAACATTTGCGGTATATTGCTGATTTATAAAGCGTTATATGGTGTAAGTGGGTGACAGGAGTGACAGCAAAATAAAAATAATTCGTGAAAAACTTGACAAGGGGTACCTCTGTGTTGTATCTTTGCAGGCAGATATTAGGAAGAGCAACGGCACGCAAGGTGTGATTTTCTACAAACTAACGGCATCTTCCTTTTTGTTTTATTCTTAAATCATTCTATTTATGTTTACAGATTTTTCTGACATGCCCAAAGACTGGGCAGTGTGCTTTATGCACGATTGTATTCTCAAAGAACAATGCTTGCGCTATTATGCAGGTGAGACTGCCCCCCTCGATCAACATGCGGCTTTGGTAGTCCTTCCCTCTGCTCGCAATGGCAACAGCTGTAAGGAGTTTCACACAATGAAGACAGAACGGATGGCGTGGGGATTTTCGCATCTCTTTGATGATGTGAAGCATTGTGATTATCGTCCTCTACGCTCTACTCTGGAGAACTACTTCGGTAGTCGCTTCATCTATTATCGTTATCATCGAGGTACAAAGAAATTAGAAGAAGTAGAACAGCACTGGGTTGATGAACTTTTCCAACGTTATGGCTACACTACGCCACGTGTTTACGACCATTACCAGATGGTGTGGAAGTGTTAGTAGTCATGCCCTGCACATTATGTGTTGATGCTCCGCACAAGTCGTGCTTGCCCTCCGCACAGTTGGTGCTGGTCATAATGTACGCACTTGCAAAATGCAATCGCTATTAGCATTAACATCTTGGAAATATAATGCGCATCTATTTTACGCTTTTCCTTTTTCCTTTTAATTTTTACTCTTTTACCTTTAAAACTTGTTTTTATGCACAAAAATAATCTTAAGAAAATCAAAGTTGCTAATCAACGTAACCGCAAAGCGGCTAAACTTAAAAATGACATAACCCATCGGCTGCTCGACTATCTCGAGCGGAAGTATGAAATGCGGTATAACACAGCCTTGGGTTGTACGGAAATTCGAAAGGCTGGAAGTAACGAATCGTTTGTGCCAGCCGATGAACGCATACTCAACACTATCGCCATTAAAGCACGACTTGATGGTATTAATGCATGGGATAAGGATATCCGACGTTATACTAGCTCAGGTTTTGTCAAAGTTTTTAATCCTGTAGATGACTTCCTCAATAGCCTGCGTGGACGATGGGATGGAAAGGACCATATCAAGGCTTTGGCTGACTGTGTACCTAATGACAATGCACGGTGGGCAGACTGGTTCCATACATGGTTTCTTGCAATGGTGGCACAATGGATGGGCTTAGATACAGCACATGGAAACAGTGTTGCACCGCTACTCATCTCACGACAGGGCTATCGAAAATCTACCTTCTGTAAACGCTTGCTGCCTGAAGCGTTGCAGTGGGGCTATAATGACAACCTTGTTATCAGTGAGAAACAGAACACGCTGCGGGCAATGACACAGTCGCTGCTTATCAATATCGACGAGTTCAACACGCTATCTGCTAAGACGCAGGACGGATTTTTGAAGAACGTTATGCAACTTGCAAACGTAAAACTCCGTCAGCCTTACTGCCTACAGCAAGTCACGTTGCCACGTGTAGCCTCTTTCATTGCCACAGCAAATGTCTCGGACGTCTTTAGCGACCCCAGTGGCTGTCGCCGTTTCATAGCGGTTACGCTGACTGGTCCCATCCGTCTGCCCGACCGCATAGACTATGAGCAGCTTTATGCGCAGGCGGTTGCCGAACTTGAGGCTGGCCGGCGTTACTGGTTTGATGAGGCTGACACCCAAGAGATTATGGCAAACAACATGCAGTATCAGCAACGTACTCCTGCAGAGTCTCTCTTCTTCGAGTGTTTTTCCATCCCTAAGGACCTGACGAAGGGTGCCTATATGACAGCCGCCTCCATCTTTAGTCTTCTCCGTCAGCGATATGGCAGTCAACTACACCTGACAAGCCTTTCCCATTTCGGCCGTCTCCTTGCCAACATCCCGAACCTCCACAGTAAACATTCTTCGCACGGAACAGAGTATTTGGTGGCGATACGAAGCTGTATAGATCAGTCCGTCAACCCTAACTAAAGACGTTAGTTGCTATCTGAATATACTTTCAAAGTTGCTGTCACTGCTGTCACGTTTCAACGTGCTATAAGTGGTTTATAATCTGTTCGTTGCGTGAAATGTTAAAAGTGACAGCAACTTAAAACAAAACTATGTTTGCTTTATTGATATTCAGGTGTGAAATATATTCTTAATAAAAATGACCTTGTCTTTTTCTGCATATAGATTTTTTTGCTACCTTTGTAAGACACTATTTTGTAGGCATAGTGACTAAGAACCTGCTTATGGAAGAACATAAAGGGTACAGTAAGAAATCGATTCGATTTTAATTCATAAATAGTATGATAACCGACTTTGAAGAGTATATCCGACAGAGCGAACCGCATAAACGAGAGAAAGGTTATGCGTGGCAGACGGCTATTGGCTTGCAGGCTGTTGATGGCTTGAAGACTTCTGATTATTTGCGTGAAACTGCTCGCCAGCATATTGAGGGGGACATCACGATTGAGGAGGTGAAGCAGCTCGTCAATAGCTATTATGAGTCAAAGACTGCTCGTAAGGAGGTCGGGGATAGGACGGAAGAGGCAGATAAAGTTTCGGCGCGTATTACCGAATTACTATCTGAACAGAGCTTTACATTCTCGCCATTGGAATATATTTCAATTCATCGTCGTTTGTTTGAAGGCATCTATGAGCATGCAGGAAAGATAAGAGATTATAACATTACGAAAAAGGAATGGATGTTGAATGGAGAAACGGTACTATATGCTGGTGCTGATAGTATCCGTGAAACGCTGGATTACGACTTTGCCCGTGAAAAAGAATACGATTATAAGCATCATAATATAGCAGAAGCTGTGAGCCATATCTCACAATTTGTTTCTGACCTTTGGCAAATTCATCCGTTCGGGGAGGGCAATACCCGTACAACGGCAGTTTTTACTATTAAGTATCTGCGTATATTTGGTTTCGACATCAGCAACGAAACCTTTGCTAACTATTCGTGGTATTTTCGTAACGCACTGGTTCGAGCCAACTATAACAATATGCCTAAAGGCGTTTTTGCTACAATGCAATACCTTGAAGCTTTCTTTCGCAATTTGATATTAGGTGAGCAGAATGAATTGAAGAATAGATACCTGCACGTGTCGGCAGAAAGTCAAAGTGCAACAGGTAATGACCCAAAGTGCAATATTTGCACTTTGAATTGCACTTTAGAAGAATTAGCATTACTCAACTTTATTAAAGAGAAACCGAATGCAACGCAAAAAGAAATAGCTGTGCATATCGGAAAATCAGAACGAACGGTAAAGACGATGACCGTAAAATTATCTGTACAAGGCATTCTTGAACGCAAAAATGGTAAGCGCAATGGCTATTGGGAGATTAAAAATAATAAAACGAACAACTAAATTCCCATCTATGGAAGCGCATAAAGAACAACATAAAAAATCTATTCGTTTTTTCAACGACCGTGAAGTGAGGGCGGTATGGGACGAGGAACACAGTAAGTGGTGGTTCTCCGTGCTGGACATCATCGCTGCGATTAACGAGCAGGATGATTATCAAAAGACGAGAAACTATTGGAAGTATCTCAAAATCAAACTAAGAAAAGAAAATAGCCAGTTGGTTAGTGTTACTAACCAACTGAAACTAAAAGCCTCTGACGAGAAGTCTTATAAGACAGATACGTTTGATGCAGAGGGTGTAACCCTTTTGGCAAAGCATATTAACAATACCAAGGCAACAAACCACTCTCGAAGCTAAAAGCCTCTGACGGGGATCGTAGATATTTTGTGTGGATACACATATAATTTAGGGAATTTCAGTTAATTCACTCCTGAACCTGCCAAGAGCATTCAAAAACTGAATTCTTTTTCTTGGAAAAGTTCCTAGAAAAAGAATTTGCAGTGTTTTCTGCTCAAAAATCTCAAATGTCGATCCGTATGGGCACACCTGTCCCTTCCACACCTGCCTATGGATGGATATAAAATCACCTTATCTTTTTATCAAGCCACCTTCTTCATGTCCCTGGCCATCTGCCTTGCGGCAAGAATGGCGGCATTAGCCGTATGGATTCCAAAGAAGAGCAGTAATGTTTCGCTGAACATGTTACGTGCCTTGATTCGCCCAACGGCATAGTGCTGTTTCTGATTCCCGAAGCTGCCCTCCATTACCGTGGCCCTGAGGTTTCTGATAATCTTTCTTGCCGTTCTGAGACATTCAGATTGTTCTTTGTGTTTGGAGCCTTTTCTGACGAAACAGGTGGTTATGCCTTTTTCCGTACACATTGTCCGGTTGGCATTGTTGGCGTATATGGAATGGGCGCCGATGCGCTTGACTTTGACTCCCGTCAGAGATTCCTGATACTCAACACATTGCTTAAGACGGACACCCTCGTTGAAAGCCTCAAAGCTGTGGTGCTCTATGAATGATATGCCGTCAATCTGTATGTTGTTGACCTTTGCCCCGCTTGCTCTTATGGCTATGACTCGTACATGCTGCTGCCAACTCCTTAAGTGGGAGCTGGGAATGGATACGTTCAAGTTCGCTTTTTGCAAAGCTGTCACGATAGATCTGTAAAAAATCAAACTCTGTAAAGGGCAAAGTTGGTGTTATATCAGATTTTTTTGTATCTTCATGATGTTTTTTAAGAAGTTTTCCCCCGATTCTGCCCGTGAAGGGTCGTTTGGGGGATTTTATGTAAAGGTACAAATGATATATTACACTGACAAACAGTTAGTTAGAAAAATTCTGAATATCCCTAATCTAATGATGTATGTAAGTATCAATTGCTACAATATATCTTTTAAAATCGTATCTGTAAACGTACGCCAGATTTCGAGTTTCACTTTCTTGTAGTTATTGAATAACTGACCGACACGCTCAATTTCAAAAACCAGTCTGAGGTCGTTCTTATCTTCATTCTCCTGACCTTCCTTGCGGTAACCAAGTCTAGCAATCTTTATATAGTAGAGATCTCGGATGCCTTTTCCTGAGAGGTACGGCATGAAATAGTAGAGCTCATTGAGCGCAATAGTAGATGGGAACTTCTTGCCTGTATAGTAAATCTTCGCCGAACTATCGAGATACTTCTCCCAATTGTCCTTCTTAACGTTGCAGATGAGGAGGTTCTTTGTTATGTCGATAAGTAAATTACGATGAATGTGCTTTGTATTATATTCGACCTCAATGTCCTCGCGAACCATAAAATTCTGTTTGATAGGCTCAAGTTCGTATTGGTCGAAGAGGTCCAAGAAACTAAGTTGTTTGATACGTGGTTTACTTGTCCTTTTGATAACTTCTTCTGTAACAGATAAAGAAGTATTTTTTAGGAGCTGAAGCCTTTCTGTGAATTTGTCTATCGTGTTTATCTCATCCGTATATTTTAATGAGAAGAATTCATTTAGCAACTTTATTCCATCTTTCTCTTTCTGATTATTTTTAATAAATGCATACACATCCTTAACAAACGAACTCTCCCTAGAATTTAGCAAGGTCAAATCCACAACCATGCCTTTGTTTAGATCGTTTGGTTCAAATTTAACAAGACCATTTCCATATTGACGCGAATTATCGAGAAAAATCTCCTTTGCAACATCAGTAATGAGGTATGCAAACAAAACATCAATATCTACTCCAGTGCTTTTGGGATAAACGCAATGGAATGTAGTGAGGTTATAAATATTTGCTTCGTTGCGAATGAAGCGCAAGCCGTTCCTGTTGAAAACAGAAACCCATATTGGTGCAGGAGGTCGATTCTCAATAGCATACCATGGAGAACGACTTGCAGTAAGATAGCGCTTGTTGATTCCTAATTCTTCACCAAGATGTATGTACCTAAGCACACTTGTGTTATCGGGTGCAGTACTGCCATTGAATAGATAGATGGTCTTATCTTCATTTAATAATTTTGTAAATTCATTTTGAGTAAAAAAGGTCTGTGGAGCATCTACAGCTTTGCAAATACATGGCATCAAGCATTCTTCAGGAACATCATACTCATCTACCTTTGAAGGCTTGAACGTAAAATAATCGTTTGCACCGGTGGCAATACCACGACAAACCTTAGCAAACTTGGAGAATGAAACAAGATGATTGTATTTACAACTATTACCTTCCTCATAGTATGCTTTCCACTTTATTTTTGCATCAAGTTCCGATGTGTTGAATTCCACATATTCACTAAAACAATTACTTAATCCTTCTATGTTGTTGACAAGCGAGAAACGCACTTTTACAGAACTAGTCATTCTTTCGCAAAGGAGAATACAGGCAGTTGTTAGGGCATCGTCAAAAGCACATTCTGTAAAATCTACGACGATTATATGTTGTAAGGTGTTACTCTCCACCAAAGCGCGTTTTACCTCTACACCATAATCGGAATTGAGGAACTCTGAAGGAATAATGTATGCCAGACGCCCGCCTTCTTGCAATTGGGCAATTGATTTTAGGAGAAATAAAGTATAGAGGTTAGTGAAACCATTAAGCTTTGTTCCTAAATGACTATTTACATCTGGTATGTAGGTGGCATTGTCGTAATCGTGAAATTTTAGATAAGGAGGATTACAAATAATGGCATCGTATTTCGCATTCCAATCACACGCAAAATAATCTTCATTCCTAAGATTTACGCCATTGGGACGAGCAGCAAAGGCACTTGCAAAAATTTGTTCGTCAATTTCGTACGCATCGATGGGTAGATTAGATTTCTGAGCAAGGACTCGGGAAAAGATTCCCAAACCGTATGCAGGTTCGAGAGCACGGGTTTTCTGCTTGCCCTGTAACACCCATTGACACATGAACTCTGCAATCTTTTCAGGAGTAAAGAACTGAGCATATTTTTTGCGATGTTCAAGTGATGTAGTTGAAATGTATTTCTGTTCGGGGGTCATCCTATTAAATTTTTATTCCAAACAAAGATTCAAATTTATTAGCATCCAAACATGCCTCACCACCATCAAATTTTACATAGAACAACAATCGACCTTTGTTTAACTCCTTTCTTACACTCTGATGATTAGGTTCGGTAACTGTTTCTGCAAGGCATGTGCCATCTTGAGAAGGTATCTTAATTGTTGTCTTGTT
Organism: Prevotella scopos JCM 17725; assembly: GCF_018127785.1. NCBI lineage: Bacteria > Pseudomonadati > Bacteroidota > Bacteroidia > Bacteroidales > Prevotellaceae > Prevotella > Prevotella scopos. The sequence goes on along the minus strand of NZ_CP072390.1, from coordinate 1,344,084 downwards.
TTGATTCTTTGCGTCTTGTTCAATAAAGTATTTTTTATCCTCCAAATCTGGATTAGATACAAGTTCCAGAATGTGCTGGAATGATACGCCATATACTTTATCGAAAAATACCTGTACGTAAAAATGTGGCACATTGTAGGTCATTATCCATTTGTGAACGACCTTCAAATCTTCCATCTTTGGGGTGATGGATAATGAATTACGTTTTTGAATTACCTTCAGACAATCTTTTAGTTCTGACAGATTATCCGTTAATTCTTGAAGCCTTTGCGAGGTCTTCCATGTTGGCTTTCGGTAGTCGATGGATTGCACAGAAGTTTCGTTAAGCTGCTGAAGAATCGTTTTTAACTCTGGACGTTTCTGTTCCAATAAGTCAACGTATTCGTCTAATATAATATTCTTTAAATCGATAGCTCTTTCCGTATTCTTACGAACAACTCTGTTGTTTTCTGCTGTATATTTATTGAAGAGAAAAGCGCTCGAGCGAACCTCAATACCTGCAATAGCTTTGGAAACGTAATCACCAATCTCTTGACTTGATTTTGAGCTGATGTCATAACCAAGGGATTCATCAAAATCCTCCTTCTTGTATAGCAGAATGTCTGGGCGTTTGCCAATGGTATCGAGTTCTGACTGATATTCATTGAAGAACTTTTCAAATCCTTCATCTCCTGCAACAAGATCATCCGATTTACCATATCTTACAGCAACGACATTCTCGGAGTTGTCATTAATTGCCCTAAATAGAATATCCTCCGCCCAATCGCCTTGCTGCTTGTTGGTAATGAATTCCGAAGATGCCTGTGTGGGCATAGAAGCTTCACTACGTGGCTTTTCAAAATCGATAAGACCTGTATGAATATTGCTACAAATGTCGTTGATGATATCTTTATAGGGCATAATTGTATTGTTTGAACATTGTTTTTTTGTTTGATACAGCTTTTTCAATGGTTAGAGTATTTCCTTCCACTGTTTTTATTTATTGCTTGAAACAATGAGGTTGTGTTCCACATGTTTATAAAGCATGTTCTCGTTCTCAACCAATATGTCATACGAAGGGCTTCCATGACACCCAAAGACATCAAATGAATCAACTATAAGGATGGTCCCTTCTTTTTGCATATTGCCACATTGAAAAGTGACAGTTTCGCCTATAGTATAAAGTTTGCTCATTTGTTCTCTATCGTGATGATTACAATTAAAGCTTGAGTCTGCCATCTTATAAGTAATTATTTTTTGTTTTACTTCCTAATGTTCACTCCTATTACTTCCTACGTATTGGATAAGATTTATATCATGCAAAACATAAAGGCCTCGTCTTGTAGTCTTTTCAGAAACATTAAGTAAAGTTGCAAGATCAGGGACAGTTACATGGTCATTTGCTTGGATATCTACCATACCATTTACCATGTCATTATTTATTGCTTCTAAATCTTTTCGCTATCTATCAGTAAGTTGTGGCAAATTTGCTGTGTCATTTACCATACCATAATCTTGGGCGATGCTTGGGCGGTCAAATTCTTTCTCGGTTATCTACTCTGCCGTCAACGTTGCCTTTAGAATGAACATATGTCATCATATCACCTCACTTTTCCTGATTGATTTCTTCTTGTCTCACCAACTCCTGCACAGGCACTTCAAGCGCATTAGCTATGGCGATGAGGGCTTTAAGGCTTGGCTGAGTAGTATTGGTGATCCACTTAGAAATGGTGGCAGGGTCTCTGCCGAGTTTATCGGACAGCCACTTATTGTTTAGGTCACGTTCTGCGAGAACAACTTTTATGCGATTTAACTTTGCCATTTTGGATTTGTTTTCTTCTTTTGTTGACAAAGATACTAAAATAATCGTTATGAATGCGGAAATCTTCAATAAACCACAATTAAATGACAAAATTTTGATTAAAAGACCATTTTTTTGGATCTTCACGATGTTTTTTTAAAAGTTTCCCCTGATTCTGCCCGTGAAGGGTCGTTCGGGGGATTTTATGTAAAGGTATAGATAATATATTACACTGGCAAACAATTAGTTAGAAAAATTCATAATATCCCTAAGTATCTGCGTACATTTGGTTTCGACGTCAGCAACGAAACCTTTGCTAACTATTCATGGTATTTCCGTAACGCACTGGTTCGAGCCAACTATAACAATATGCCTAAAGACGTCTTTGCTACAACGCAATACCTTGAAGCATTCTTTCGCAATTTGATATTAGGTGAGCAGAATGAACTAAAGAGCAGACTTCTACATATAGAAGCATCAAAGCATTTGATTCAAAGTGCCAGTCTGGAAGCTCCAAAGAGCCATAATGGCACTTTGAATTGCACTTTGGAAGAAGTAGCACTTATAAAGTTTATCAAGGAGAAACCACAAGCAACGCAAAAGGAAATTGCTGTGCATATAGGTAAGTCTGAGCGAACCGTAAAACGTATGACAACGCGTTTGTCAGAACGTGGCATTATTGAACGCAAAAATGGTAAGCGCAATGGCTATTGGGAGATTAAAAACAAAGAACTAAACAACTAAAATCTAATTTATGAATCGCTATTCACTTAAAATAAAATTATATTAGATATAAATGCTATTCTATAAGCAAAGTTTTTTGTAAAAAACCTTTTCTCTTTATTCTTTATATAAATATTTTATATTATATTTGCAAGGTGTTACCCATGTTAATGGGAAGTATAACTAAAAACTCATCTATGAAAGAGTGCAGGGAAGAACACAGGATGCCTTACCTTTTGCAATGACCATGAGGTGAAGAATGTTGGTGATTCTATATTTAAGTGCTAAAGTGTTCTGTTTCCTATAACTATGAAGAAGATAAAAGCTACAAAACTGATAAATGAAAAAAGAAATCATTCAAGAGCTATACAATGGCTTTGAGGCTGCAGCTGTAGAGGTCGAGGGGATTGAATGTTGGAGTGCACGCAAACTTCAGCTGCTTTTGGGTTATTCCAAATGGGAGAATTTCTCGAAAGTAATTGATAAAGCTAAGACGGCTTGTGTCAATGCTGGGTATCTCGTTTCTGACCATTTTCCTGACGTCAGGAAAATGGTTCATCTCGGGTCTGGGTCAGAACGTGAAATTGATGATATTCTCTTAACTCGCTATGGCTGTTACCTAATTGCACAAAATGGTGACCCACGTAAAGAGCAGATAGCTTTTGCACAAACCTATTTTGCGATGCAGACACGTAAGGCTGAGTTAATAGAGCAAAGACTATTGGAGATAGAGCGTGTAAAAGCTCGTACAAAACTGCAAGAGACTGAAAAGCATCTATCTGGTATTCTTTATGAAAGAGGTGTGGATAGTAAAGGCTTTGCTGTAATCCGTTCTAAAGGTGACCAAGCATTATTTCGCTTGAATACAGCACAAATGAAAAAGAAGATGGGAGTGCCTGTAAGTAGACCAGTTGCTGATTTCCTACCGACTATCAGTATTAAAGCGAAGGATTTTGCAGCTGAAATGACTAATGTCAATGTGCAACAAAAGGACTTATATGGAGAAGGTCAAATCAGTAATGAACATATTGAAAATAATAAAGCTGTTCGGCAAATGATGATTCAACGAGGGATTATACCAGAGAATCTGCCTCCTGCAGAGGATATTAAGAAAGTAGAAAGGAGGTTGGCGAGTGAAGAAAAGAATGCTCTAATAAATAATCGAGGAAAAGATACGCGTAAAGGATGAGAGTTTGTAATTTCTTAATCCTATATCTTTGCGAAAGAAGAATTACAAAAGAAGGACGATAAAGAATACTCCGAATACATTTCAATAGTATTGAAAGAAATTCATCAAGACCCTTTACGTAAGAGAAGTAAGGTCAAAGATGAAGTATCATTAAAAGAAGGTAATCCTACATTAAATCTAATCTCTAAATTAGAAGAGTTAATAAAGATAATAGTAAATAATAAAAGTATAGTTTAAAAAATACTAATTTCAGATTATAAAAAATGGACACAAGAGTTTATTATGGTGAATACACACTGAAGCATTGGATAGAGTTGATGCTTAAAAAGAACATTATTCTTCCCAAATACCAAAGGAGTTTTGTTTGGGAAAAGAAGGATGTTCAGCGCCTTATACAATCGTTGGAAAATGGACAATTTGTTCAGCCTATTACAATTGCTTATGCCAATGAAGGAAATATAATCTTAGATGGTCAGCAGCGTTTGACATCTATATTGCTGTCTTATCTTGGCTATATGCCAAATAAGGAAAAATTTGATGAATCTTATTCTTTTGCTGATGGCGATGATAGCTCAGAAGACATGCCAGAGAAGAAGTCTATAAGATGGACTTTTCAAGAATTATTGCAAAAAGATAGTAATACGAAAGAAGAGATAAAGAAGCAATTGAACAATGACGATAGATATGAGATAATATCTATTCCTGTGAATGATGATTTTTTTGAAAAAACGTTTTTAGGCTTTTCGTACATAATACCTAATACTACTAATACTAATGACATTCAAAAGTTTTTTTCAACCTTGTTCCGAAATATAAATTATTTAGGAAGAAAGTTATCTCCTTTAGAAAGTAGGCGATCTTTGTATTATATGGATACAGAGAAAGAAAATTACTTTGAAGGAAAAATATTAAATAGCGACGATATTAAAGAAGATGCTCTATGTAATACTAAAATAATAGAGAAGATGGTTCCTTGCCCAATTGACTTTGCACGATATTTGGCTATCCTCTCACAATTTTATGGATTACAAAATTCAAATAGAATTCTTGTAGGGTACTCAGCTTATAATTCACGTGAGAACTATATTGCTGATTATGTCTCATATATTCTACAATTAGAACAAGAAAGTAGAACAGATAAATTTGATGCTTTTAGATTTGATAATGTTTTTCCTAATTGTGAATTTATAGATCGTTTTGTAAGATTAAGAAATTGGATACAAGAAAATAAGAAGAACTTTAATCTTGATGAAAAGAAAGATGCGTTTACTTCATGGGTAGATGCAGATTACTGGCTATTTGGATTGATCTATTGGATAGTATTTAAAAATAAAAGCATAACTTCTGATAAGAGCCTAATAGAGAAGATAAGAGCGGAGATATCTAACAAAAAGAGCAGTGAATATTATTCAAAGAGCCCGAATCTTTTGAAGCATTTGAGAGAAAGATTAAAAGTTTCTATTCAAATTTATGAAAAGTATGCGAACTAATCAACATCAACAATTTATACAAACTCCCATACTCGATATACTCAGAGATACAGTAACCTCTTGTCGAGCTATTGGAGATGGTATTGAAGTCCATCCTTTATGTGAATGTATAATGCAAACAACATTTCTCAATATGACAGGTGCATCCGAACAAAAGTTAAAGTGTATTTGTTGGGAAATGGCAACAAATGACTATGAGTATAGGTATGAATTGCTAAAAAGTCCTATAGGAGAATGTTCGAATTATAAGGATAAGCAGAAAATATTCAAGGATATGCAAGATGTAATAAGCCGTATTGGTCCTGATTATATCAATGGGACTATCTTTGAGAAATCATATAAGGAACACTTAGTAAACAACATAAAACAACAAATTATAGCCGTAACTGATAGATCATTTTTAGGTGTAGTTAAAGAAAAAGATTTTCAGCATTATAAGATAGCTCCTAACATAATAAAGAAAGGACTTTTTGCAAATTATGATAAAAAGGGGAAATTTTCTTTCCTTGAAAATGACTTGCAATTTTTTTATGAGAGAGTCGTTTATCGATGGCGAAATCGTTATGCTCACAACTTAAAGTCTTACCAAGAAAATCTTCCATCTCTGTTAGGACTAAAGGATGGAATTTATGAGAGAGAAAATTTCTTTACGATGTTATCGATATTAGTTCTTATGGATGAACTGTATATGAAGCTATATAATATTTATATCAAAAGTTCAAAGGAAGTTAAATGGTGAGAGTTGGCGATAACATCCCCGATGTTTTCTAATCAATAGTATTCAAATTGAGGAAACTTATTTGTACCATGAAATTATAAGTTGTTGATAATCAACATTGAATACTTTTGAGGAAGAAAACGATACTTACATATAAACAAACCCGCATTAACTGGATGGTTGCTGCGGGTTGTATTTGAAAAATGATAAGGCGAGAAAGCCTATATTACAACGTCAACTCAACGATATAATCGATTTCAGTCGGGATGGTGTCGAAGTTGAGGGTGATACCATTACCAGTCTTTGTGAAGTTGACATGCTTGTTGGTGCCAAAGACAGTGGCAGACTTGATTTTGTGGTTACCAGTAGGGATGAAGAGGCTGGAGTCCATACAGTTTAGGATGTGGATGTAGAGTTTGTTACCACGCTGTGTACTTACGCCCCAATCGTGTGGCCCAACGATGCCACCACGTGTGCCGTAGATGGTTTCACCATATTTGTTCAGCCATTCACCGATGGCCTGAAGGCGGTTTAGGGCAAGCTCGGGAAGGGCACCACCTGGCTCTGGACCGATGTTGAGTAGGAGGTTAGCATTCTTTCCTGCAGCACGAACAAGCATCTGAATCAACTCTTTTGGTGATTTGTAGAGGGTGTCAGTGATGTTGTACCCCCAATGCTCGTTGATAGTTTGGCATGATTCTAAGGGTAGGCGACCGATGCTCTGTCCAGACAGTCCAGCCTTGTTTTCACCCGGTAAGTCACGTTCGAAGATTTGAATATCCTCGCCAGGGAAAGGAGTATGATGGTGGTTGTTAGCAACGAGGCACTGTGGTTGTAGCTTATGAATCAAAGCATACTGTTCCTCCAACTGCCAGTCGAAAGGTTTTGCATCGCTGTCATGGTCCCACCAGCCATCAAACCAGATTGCCCCCACCTTTCCATAGTTAGTGAGCAATTCCGTCAACTGCGTGTTCATAAACTTATAGTAGCTTGCCCAGTCAGCCTTCTCTTTTGGTCGTCCCGTTCCTGTTCCCGTTCTACCCACAGGATAGTCCTCACGTCCCCAGTCGAGGTGCGAATAATAAAGGTGAAGCTTTATGTCGTGCCGTTTGCAAGCATCAGCCAATTCTTTGATAATATCCCGCTTGAAAGGTGTACCATCAACTGAGTTATAAGTACTGGTAGTAGTCTTATAAAGCGAAAAACCATCGTGGTGACGAGTGGTAATCGTGATATACTTTGCACCAGCAGCCTTAATAGCCTTAACCCATGCGTCAGCATCAAACTCCGAAGGATAGAAAGTCTTAGCCAACTTCGGATATTCCTTGTAGTTGATATCCCTATTGGTCATAATCCATTCGGTTGTACCCATCATCGAGTAGAGTCCCCAATGTAGGAAGATACCGAACTTATCGTCTTGGAACTGTTCGCGTGCTTTGAGATTCTCTGCCGTTGGGTGGTAAGTCTCTTGTGCCATGCCAACAAAACTTGTTAGCAGTGTTGCGATTAAAAGTAGAGTCTTCTTCATGTAAGAATTTTGTTGTTTAGATTTCTAAGTGCAAAGATAATAAAACTACAGCAGATAATGCCCCACTTAGTAAAGAAAGTCTAGACACAAGCATGGGGTAGGGTGATGTTATGAAGAAAACTTAGTCAGTTGGTTGTTGTGTCGGTGGATTCAAGAATGTATAAATATCTTCTTTCAATCTTAGGAATGGTTCAGCGTTCGTATAACCTACATTGCGACGGAGCATAGGGATAATCGCCTCCGTACTATGACCATAACTTGATAGTTCGTTGCGACGTTGCGTATCGTGTACAGCATTGCGGTTAATCTCGTCTTCACGTTCACGCACAAGAAGGTCGCATACCCGCTTCAAGACCGGTACGATGATATTATCAAAGAGATGATGACCTTGAATATATAAGTAGGTTGTTGAAGGTGTAACACCTAAGGAACGCAGTTCGTCTTTTAGTTTTAGATAGCTATCCTTTGCGTTCGGATTCTCCTTTTGTAGTTGTCGTACACGCATCTGGACCTTATGGCGTAGCCGTTGAATACTTTCAGTTGCCCCTTGTAGAGAGAAGTTACCAATCTCCACAACCCGATTAAAGTCAGAAATCGTAAAACGTCGATGAATACCTTGGCGATAATGCCAGATACTCCAGACAAAGAGGGGATGTATACTCTCACTGTACAGCTTAAGGAACTCTTCGAAGTTAAAGATAGAATGGTCGTTGAGCGTTACTGCTACTGTCACATCATGTAGGCTCGGTGCATAACATTGTAGGTTTTCAATGGCGTAAGCATAGGTATGGAAAACGTATGGGTTGTTGTTCACTTCGTTGGAAAGTGGGGTAGTTCCTTGCAGTAGATAGTCATAATCAGCATCAACACAAGCAATCATGTTCTCACCAATATTCTGCGAAACGAGGTTCATCAATACCGACCGTTTGCCCTTGGTAAGGTTTAATCGCGATGGCAACATCACTTCAAAGTAGCGTTCCTCGTTTTCAAAACTGCTTAAGACAGTGCGCCAAAAGAAGATATCGTCATACGCTTCTACGTATGCGATAATCTTTCTCCGTGCCCGCTTACCGTTCAAACGGTTCGCTGCATCAATATAAGCCGATGATAGGTTGTCGCTCAGTCTTTTTCCCATCGCTCCCTCCTTCAGACAATCATTTATCGGTTATGTCCGTAACCTCTGTCACACGGTCAATCCATCCGTTCATAATGACAGCTGGACTGTGTGTTGTGAGGATAATCTGAACATTCGGATTCAGTTCTAAGATGAGGTCGATTAAGCGTTTCTGCCACTCTATATGCAGACTCACTTCCGGTTCGTCCATAAAGAGGACATAGTGCTCATTGTCTTCTACCAATACAGTCAGCAGGATAACAAGAATCTGCTTCTCACCACTTGACAACTGATAGGGAGCGAGGACTTCACCTAATGAAGAGAATTTTATCTCATTCTCAGAACGGATAATCTTCTTACCAGTTTCGGTGAAGAGGTCGTCTAAGATGTCTTGAAAGCGTTTCTTAGGTTGAGAAATCTGCTGCGCTTTCTCTGCAGCATCTGCCTCTCCACTTTGTAAGGTCTCAATGATTCTGTTGCCGATGTTCACCTGATAATCAAGGTATTTGCGCTGAAGCTGGAAGAGTTGCCAGTCAAGTTCCGTTACAAGGTCAACGTTAATCTTGCTGATACTATCCGAGTTCATCAGTGGACGGTCAAACGAACGGATAATATCATAACGTATCCACCGCGCATCATTAGGACTTACCTTCAGTCGGACACCCTTCAGTGAATGGCTGGGGAATTCACCACCTTGCGACAGACTACGTATCACCTTATTAAGTATGGTGCTCTTCCCGACACCATTGATACCACTGAGGATATTCACCTGTCGGTCCAGTGTCCAACGGATGTGTTTCTTCCCGCTCCAAAGCGAGTCAATCTCAATCTCTTCTATGTAATCTGCGTATTTCTGCATACTCGTAGATATAGTGACAATCGTGATGCAAATATAAGGTTTTTTGTGTGAATGGCAATAAGAAAGTCTTATTTTAATGTAAATACCACGTTTGTGGTATGCTAAATAACATAAAGAGAGTATTTCATATATTGGTAAATATCCGTACCTTTGCATCCGTAAAGAATGAATTATTAAGAAATTAAACTCCAAAGAATATGGCAAAGATTGCAAACAAACTTACAGAACTTATAGGTAATACGCCACTGTTAGCACTTAATAAATTCTCTGCAGAGAAAGGACTTACTACTCCTGTTCTTGCAAAGGTAGAGTACTTTAATCCTGGTGGTAGTGTGAAAGATCGTATCGCATTGGCAATGATAGAAGATGCTGAGGCTAAAGGACTCTTAAAGCCTGGAGCTACTATTATTGAACCAACCAGTGGAAACACCGGTGTTGGTTTAGCATTGGTATCAGCTGTGAAGGGCTATAAGCTCATTCTCACGATGCCAGAGACCATGAGTGTGGAACGTCGTAATCTTGTTAAAGCATATGGTGCTACGGTAAAATTGACAAGTGGCAAGGATGGGATGAAGGGGGCTATCAAGGCTGCAGAGGAATTGAGAGATTCTATTCCAGGAAGTATTATCCTGCAGCAGTTTGAGAATCAGGCTAACCCAGAACGCCATTATGTTACAACAGGTCATGAGATCTGGCGTGATACCGATGGTAAGGTTGATATCTTCGTTGCCGGTGTTGGTACTGGTGGCACGATTAGTGGTGTTGGCAGCTACTTAAAGGAGCAGAACCCTAACGTGAAGATTATTGCCGTAGAACCAACTGCATCTCCTGTACTGAGTGGTGGACAGAGTGGTCCGCATAAGATTCAGGGTATCGGTGCAGGCTTTGTTCCAGCAACCTATAATAGTAAGTATGTTGATGAGATTTTCCAAGTGGAGAATGACCAAGCTATTCTTGCAGGTCGCCAGTTGGCACAGCAGGAAGGTTTATTAGTGGGTATCTCTTCTGGTGCTGCTGCCTTTGCAGCTGCAGAGATTGCTAAGCGTCCAGAGAACGCTGATAAGACCATCGTCACGCTGTTGCCTGATACAGGTGAGCGTTATCTCTCAACCGTACTTTATGCTTTCGAGGAGTACCCTCTTTAATATTTCCCAATTTCAATATACTTTTCCTGCAGACTGCTTCTGTCGTCAAGACAAGGCAGTCTGTTTTTTTCTTGGAACTTTGAACTTGGAATTTTGGACATTAACGTTTTACTTTTCCCAAGGCTTTTTTACCTTTTTACTTTTCACTGTGTGTTTTACCGTGTCAAACTAAGTCTGAGGCTCACCCCAAAGTCGTGGGTGGTAGTAGGATAACTACCAGATGAGAGAAGTGGAGTATTAATCTGTAAATCGTAATAGAGACTGGCTGTAACCAAACGGCTCAAGGTATAATCGCTCAAGAAAGAGAACTTGAAAGCAGTATTACCACTTGAAGCTGCTGATGTCAGCGAAGCAATGTCACGTGTGAGCGATGCCTGCTGGCGATAACTGATATCAAGACGTAGGTTGAGGTCACGGTTCAACCCGTTGTTCTGACGTGATGAACTGTTGTCTTGCTGCGAGGTTCCTGTTGTTTTTTTCTTCTTACTTTTCGCAACTCGGCGTGTCCCATTGTTGAAAAGATTGAAGTCGTTGATTCTGTAACCAATACCGATGACCCAGTCTTTTGATGAAGCCTCATTCAGCTGTACGCTTGTCATAGAAAGCGACAGAACACGTGTCTGACGATACTCTAAACGTGCTGTGAGGTTGTTCTGAAGAGTTACATCAACACCTAACAGAGGAGAGAATGCTTCGTTGATACTCACCTGTGAGATGTTATACATTGAACTTGGGATAGGTGTACCAGTAATAGCATCAGCAATGAAGCCGAGTCCGTTCATGTATTCCTGCCATGTACTATAACTCTGATAAGAACTGATAGCAAAGATACTACGATAGGCATGATTGATGTTGACACTCTTGAAGAACTGTTCAAAGAATGGCAAGCGTGAAAGACCACTGTAACGGATAGACCAGTTAGGCAACAAACTGCGCAGCGAAGGGAAGATCTTGAGTCCGTTTCCACTCATGCTGGTGTAGGCATTGAGGAACGCAGGAACCATAACATCTGCACTATACTTATTAACAGTTCCTGCTGCAGGGGTGAAATGACCACCACCAAATGAAGCTGGATAGGTGGCATTATTATATTGTGCTTCCACACGATTGCGATAGCCATCGAGTGATTGTACGAAACGATCGAACGTACTACTATGATAACCATTGTTGGCATTGCCCTGACTTTCGAACGCCGTACCTAATGAAAGGGTTGTCATCGTGAGTGACCCGCTCTGTGTCGTTGGCGTACCCGTGTACATATATTGAATGCTCCGTGAGGTAGTCTGCATACGACTGGCAGTAAGGTCAATCTTAAAGTCCTTAAATGGTTCAAGTGTCATACGAATCTGCAAGTCTTCTGTGCGATTCGTTACTGCAGGTGTAGCCACACTGTCGTTCATAAGCAACCAATGGTTGTCACGTGCCTTACCGATATAGTCGTCATCAATAAGACCGAAAGCGAAGTCAAGACCTGGTGATAAGGCACCTGTTCCACGTGTCTGTCCAAAGGCATCACCCACCGTTGGCATAAAGCCTGGCAGTGCCATTGCATATTGGTCACGATAAGAAACACTTGCTGAACGTACCATCATCAGCGCACGTGCCACACATTGTGCTGTCTTATACCATCCCTTATTATCGAGTGGCTCTTTAGGCGTTACGGTAAGCTTCATGCGGATAGCAGAGTCTGTACGATTAAAGACTTTCAACTGCGTATCACCTACCTTACGATATTTAATCTTGATAGCCTTTCCTCTTTCGTCTTTAGCCGAGATGATAAGGCGTTTTGTATTCTTGCCATGTGAAACAAGGATAGCAGAATCCGCATTGATAACGATTTCCTTTTCAAAGCTCTTCTGGTTCTTTGGCAGTGCTTTCTTCTTATCATCGTCTTTACCTTTCTCCTTCCTTTCTTTTTCTTTCTTTTCCCTCTCAGCTTTCTTCTGTTCTGCAGTCAGCTTAGGACGAGTAGGGCGGGTGCGGTTGAAGCGTTCGTTCGTTTTCTTTAAGAAAGGAATATGGTTATAGAGGCGTTCAAAGTTGAAGCTACTATTGATGTTCAATGCACGGTTACTTGTGATGGTATTACCGAGCGAAGTACCATTATCAAGACTCGTTCCACGCACCCAAGTATAAGATGCAGTATAATTCGCATCAGCATTTACCCAGTCAAAGATAGGTAGCAGATTGAGTGGAAGCTGATAAGAAAGCGTAAAATTCTGTTGGTAATCGAGTGGTGTACCGAAGTGTTTAATGCTTGTCCATACCGAGTCTTTCCATGCCTGATAACGGTCGGCATAGAGGTCTTTATTGATAGGAGTGTAAGGTTCTTCAATCTCAGCATGTGTCGCACTTTGGAAGTTCATGTGGAGATTGCGTGTCAAGTCCCAACGTAGAGCGAAGTCACGATTCCAAAGGAACTGCTCACTGAAGGTAAGAGGCAACAGACTGTTCTCAGTTGATTCCATATCACGTTCCTGCAACTCGTAGTAGTTGCGCACCATTTCAGTGTTGAAGGTAACGTTCTGTGGAAGCCAGTTCAGTCCGAAGCGTTTGAGGATTTCAAACCATTTCGACCTACTCTTGATAAGACGCTTGAAAGGTTCCCAAGACTTATATACTGGTGTCCAGTTATAGTTCAATGCTCCACGCCAGTTGTCTTCGTTCTCATAGACCGTTGTCTCACCTGATGTATGAGAATGAGAATGGCTATAAGAGAATGAGAAGTTGGCAGGGTCGTATGGCATAGGGTGGTTCTTCGTCTGAATACCAACACGTACATTAGACAAAGAGAAGTTTGTTGTCAGTCGTTTCGTAACGGCAATAGACTCGATGGAGTCACGCTCTTGACGGTTAGCAGTACCATCAAGAGCATCCTTCAATTCCATATCCGTGTCGAGTGGATTATACTTAGGACGACTCTCGCTTTTGGTTACGCTGTAATATAATGGTGCTGAGACCTTTGCTTTGTCAGGGAAGAACTTTCCTAACTCAAGACTTGTGGTGACAGAAACATCCGTCTTAGACTCCTGCTGTCGCTCGTTAACGCCCTGCTCCAAACCACCAAAGCCATCAGTGCTATGGCTGGCATTAACATCCACAGTACCGAAGTCAGACAGCTGTAGGTTGAGCTGACCTCTTGCTGCCCATCCACCTTCGTTGTTAAACTCTCGTAGACGTAGCTCATTCACCCATACCTCTCCACTCTTCTGACTGCTGGAAAGGTTGCGAACACCAATAATCATCGTCTTTACTTCACCAAGGGTTGGGTTACCCATCACCGTTACTTTGTTAGCAGGATGATCGGTGTCGTATACAGAGAAAGCACGGTTATAGCTTGCTGTTCCTGAACCACGTGCCTGATTACGTTGCTTCTTCACGGAGGTGAGGAGCTTCAAAGGTATGTCGAGCATGTTCTCCTCTGGCCATACAATACGTCGCTCTTTCCCTGTGTTTGTATCGTAATGACCTGGAGCTGACAGCTTCAAAGGAATTTCATACTCGTAGTAGTTGTTCTTGTAATCAGAACCCAAACGGATGAACACAGCCAACTGGTTATCTGTAAGATTAGTTGTATTCTGTTCAAAGGCATTCGCATGTACGAACATCTGCAGACGCTTGTACTGACGAAGGTCGAGGGTTGTATTCTTATAGACAGCCTTTGATTCGCCTGTTCCAAGATTATTAACAACCATAGAGAGTGCCTGTTCGTTCTCCTCAACCAACTGTGGCTGGTTAGGGTCCTTTCCACGTTCAATGCCTGGAGGTATTACATAGTTTACAGGAGTCTTATCATTGTTTTCTTCAAGGCTCACAGCACTCACTGACATCGTACCCGAGTTGCTGGCAGAGTTGGTAAGGTTCTGTTGATACTGGCGCCATTTACCACTTACAAGGTCGAAGGTACCAAAGCGGAGTACGATAGGCTTTGCAAAACCAGTGAGGAACATACGCATAAAGCGGATGCTGGTAAAGTCGCTGATATTACCCACACGCTTCTGGAACTCCTCTAATGGAATACGGAACTGATACCATGTGACAGGTTCAGAGCCACCCTTGCGCAGTGGGGCTGAGGCTACACGCTTATCAACAATGAAGTTCTGACCTACGACAAGGTCTTGTGGACGAATACTAATATGGTACTGGTAGTATTTCTCGTATTCGTTCAGTGTATAGTCCTGATTGATATCCTCAACATCTGGAGTTGTCTTGTATGAGGTGTCATAACGCTCGTTATTGTTATCATTGTCTGGTGAGTTACCCTGTGGGTTGTTGATGCGCTTATATCGTTCAAGGATAGAAGCCTGCTTTGCATCCCAATCAGAGCCACGGAAATAGTGGTAGTCATCATTGGCAGGGTCTGCCCATATCGAGTCGAAGACTGCCTGATTGGTATTAGCACGAGCAGCTGTAAGGAAGTTCTGATAAGAAGCAAACTGCTGTTCTTCCTCATCATTCAATCCATTAAAGCCGACATCTTGTTTCGCACGACTACCCTTTGAGGTTGCGAAGGCGTAAGTAATCGTACTTTGTGTTGGTATTTTACCCCATTGCGTAGTTGTCCATGAGTGACTACCATCTACAGGCATACCACTCTCGTAGAACTTCTTACCATCTTTCAGTACGTCTTCAGACACCTCTCCAAGGTTGATATAGAAGTCACCACCATACTGGTTTGCATTTGGTAGTCGGTTGGAGTAGATGAATGGGTCGAGCATCCAGAACTCTATATATTCGATGTTAGCAGTTTGGAAGTCGTTAGTATCCAACTTACGCATCATACCTCCCCATGTTCCAGTAGGATTCGTGAGGTGTCCGTTAACGTCAATATTCGGATTGAAGTTATACGGTCCACGCTCAGAAGGATAGTAAGCGAGGTTCAGAATATTCAATGTAGAGGTAGAACCACTGTAGTTTCGGTCCCGAATTGGGAACAATTCGGTAACTGGAATCTCACGTACATAGTGATTAGAGAGCTGTTCGAGGTCGCTCTTGATGTGTCCTGGAGTCAGCGAACTACTACGACGAGTGAAAAGTGGGTCGATAGTGTACCATGCTAATAAGCTTCGGTTAAAACCGCTGCGAAGGCTTGTCTTATCTGAATATTCAGGGAAGTCTGATGGTACACTGGAGATAATCCAGGAGGTTGGCTGACTTACGTCGATAGTTGTCTTTGCTCCCTCAAAGTCATCAAGATAAGAAGCATTGTCCTGTGTTCCCTTGCTTTGGCCTGCCAATAACTGTGCGAACTCAGCAGAGAAAGTAATGTAAGAAGGCTGTGTTACGTGTAGGAATGGAATCTTATTGAGCATATTCGTAAGCCACTGACTCTCTTTCTTCCAGTTGATATTCAGCCCCCAAATGGTGTTGTTGAGTGGTTCAGAACCCATATTGACCTTTGTTGTCAACGGTTGTTCAGAGAGGTGCATGAAGGTACCACCAATCTGGAAGTCCTTTGAGAAGTCGTACTCCCAGTTTACACCAATCATCGTCTTACGCTCCTGTTGATAAGCACTCTGGCTTTCTAATGATACATTGACTGCTGTACCTGCATCGATAATACTCTGATTAAGGATAGTCACCTCACCAGCACTGTAATCAACGCTATAGTCAGAACCCTCATTCAAGGTCACACCGCCCGCAGTTACTATTACCGAACCCTGTGGAACGTTATAGGCTCCAAGGGAGATAACATTTGCAGCCGAACCACGATATTGTCCAACGAGTATGAACTTATCCTTCTCGGCAATCTGCTTAGCGATAGTCTTCGTAGAGTCATAGAGTTGCTCGAAAACGTATTTATTCGCAATAGCTGTAGTAACACCCTTATCTGTCAATGCTTTGCGAAGTCCATTACCGAAAGGTTCAGCCATAGGGAAGAACACACGTCCGTTGCTGATAGTATATCCCTCAATGTAATCAAAATAACCATTGGAATGTGGATTGTTATTGTTATCCAATCGGTCAGCATTGAGAAGTTTGATGAGCGTTTGGTTCTTTACTTGCGGTTCTGGAATGTATGACAGATAGACACCTGTCGTATCACTCTGATACTTCACGTCAAGGCGGAACTTATCGCGCTCAATGTTAGAAGCGAGATAATACACGTTTTTCATCATCAAGTCCCAGTTTCCTTGCTTAGGATTATTGCTGGTGTTCTTCAATGACTTGACGAAGAGAGCCTCATTGATATTGGTACGGTCGCTGGCAAACTCACCCACCTGATAGGTAACGCCACCGTAGGTATATTCGTAGGCAATCGCCAATACTTGGTCAGTCTGTAGACCGCTTTTCAGTGAGATATAACCCAAGGCATTGTTGATAGTGTATTCAGAACTATTGAGCAGTCGGGCATTTGCCAACTTTTCATAGTCGTTACCACCCACAAGACCTGCACCATCAAGAATACTCGTCACTTGGTCGATGTTACGAGCAGCAGGGTAGGTCTGTGTAATAGTGGTGTATTCTGTATTGGCATTGTTTGTTGGTACGGGTCCGTTACCAGTTCCCCACAGATCAGTACGGCTAATCTTCTTGTTTTCACCGAGGTCGGTCAGTGCAACAATGTTACGTGTGTTACTCGTTGTTCCAGTCTTATTTGTCACCCATACCTCCACACGATTAATCGTAACACCAGTTTTGAGGTTAGGTAATGACTTCATCGCCGCATCATAGTTGTCACGGAAATATTGTGAGAGGAAGAAGTGGTGGTTTTCTTCATAGTCAGCCGCATCAATTTCAAACGGCGTAAGTTGTTTTCCACCACGTGAACTGACACTCTTGTTAGAACTCTTCTTCTGTGACAATACGGTCTGTAACTTCAGCCTACCAAACTGCATATCGGTACGGATACCGAAGAGGGCTGATGCTCCTTGTACGAGAGAGTTGTTTGAAGGGAAGGTTACATTACCACCTTCAACGAGTTTGATAATCTCATCTTCCTTACCTTCATATCTTAGTTTGAAGTTCTGTGCATCGAAATCGAAGGTTGCATCGGTATTGTAGTTAAGGTTCATGTTCACCTTGTCGCCCACCTTACCATTCACGTTGACATTGATTTTCTCATCAAAGTCCATTGCCGTCGTCTTACGATTACGGATAGGAAGTGATGGGTTGTCAATGTTCTTGATGTTTGCACCGAACTTCAGTTCAGCCGAACCCTGTGTCTTGATACGTACACCACCGGGACCGAATATCTTTTCAGCAGGCCCCAATGAGAAGTGCATATCAGTGAAGTCGAACTTATCTTTACCTTTCTCCCTGAGTATCTCTTGATTCTTTGAGCGATAGTAATCAGCAAAGCTACGTTTCTCGGTCCATTTCCTATACTCCTCTGGCGTCATCATGATTGGCGTCATTACATAGGTCTTACCAATCTTATAACCAATGATATAGCGATCGAGCGAGTCGTTATACTCCACAGTCTGTCGCATATTCTCAGGTCGGATAAGGTCGGTAGAGTTCTCCCTGAGGTCATCGTAGGTGACAGGTGTTGTGCGCTGCACCTTCCAACGTGGGTGTAGCAAAGAGTCAGGAATAGTTTCCTCGTCAATCTCCACTTCTATAGGCTTCGCTTTCTTCACCGTATCAGGTGGTGCCACCCTATAAACGAGTTTTGCAATCGGTGCAAAACTAAGTGCTGAGCGTCCCCAACTCAACAGTCCGATACTGCCAAGAAGTGTGATGATAAGGATAGATATGTAATACTTTCTTTTCAAGAAGATAAGTGGGTTTGGCACCTTTTCAATCCCTTTTGGGGTTGACTTGTATAGGTATCAGTGGATAGTTTGAACCGATGATAAACCCAAACATACAGCAAAGTGTAGTTGTAGGCGGTAATCACGCCCCTCCCTTTGGGGGAGGGGATGGGGAGGGGCTAGTTGTGGCGCAGTTGTGTGGCGCAGTTGTGTGGCGCAGTTGTGTGGCGCAGTTGTTTTGTTTTTTATTTAATCATCTTCAACGCCATCTTCACCACCTGCTCCACTGGCAGGTCAGGCTGTTCAGCGAGAATACTCACTACAACCTTTGCTGAAGGAACTGGTGAGAAGCCCAACATTGTCAATGCGCTGACAGCTTCGTCCTTGATAGCGGTGTTGACAGCTGGTGTGTTAGGCTGGCTGCTAACATGTAGTTCATCAGCAATACCACTCTGCATAATCTTGTCTTTCAAATCAACGATGATACGCTGAGCAGTGCGCAGACCAATTCCTTTGACGGTCTTAAGCATCTTCTCATCACCATTGGCAATGACATTGCAGAGTTCGGCTGGTGTCAGCGATGACAGAATCATACGTGCGGTATTAGCACCAACGCCAGAAACGGTAATCAGCAGGCGATAAAGTGAACGTTCCTGCTTATTCGCAAAGCCATAGAGCGTATAGTTATCGTCGCGTCCACCTGTCATAATAGCCTCGTGCACATAGAGTTTCACTTGCGCTTTACCCTGTATAGCACTATAAGTGTTAAGCGAAATATTCAGTGCATAGCCAACACCGTGTGCTTCGACAACAGCCAATGCAGGTGTTAGGTCAGCGAGTTCGCCCCTAATATATTCAATCATAATCTAATAAAAAATTATCCTTGTTTTGCAAGGTGTTTTGTATATACAAAATAAATAACGAGCTAATGCGCAGATTATTGTATGGAATAAAGAAAAGAACAGAGCAACACAACGTAGCAACTAACCGGTTGGCGGGCAGTTGGTTTTTGTGTTGTGTCGTTTGCTGGTTTTTAATTTTCTAATATATAATAGTGTTAAATTTCTCCCTAAAATAGACACTTTCTGCAAAGAAAACGTTACTTTTGTAGGAGGTAATGAGAACTAAACTTTTAATTGTAAATAAATATGAAAAAGATTAGAGCAGCCGTTGTGGGCTATGGTAACATTGGCATTTACAGTGTTCAGGCACTTGAAGCAGCAAAGGATTTTGAGATTGCAGGTATCGTTCGCCGTCAGGGTGACAAGGATAAACCATTGGAACTGTCCCCATACGAGGTTGTTGATGATATAACAAAGTTGAAGGATGTTGATGTAGCGATTCTTGCAACTCCAACACGTAGTTGCCCAGAATATGCAGAGAAGATTTCTGCATTGGGTATCAATACTGTAGATTCTTTTGATATTCACGGTTCTATCCTTGACTATCGTACTAAGCAGATGGAGAACAACAAGCGCACAAATACCGTTAGTGTTATCTCTGCGGGTTGGGACCCAGGATCAGACTCTATCGTACGTGTTTTGTTAGAGAGCCTTGCACCAGAAGGTCTTTCTTATACCAACTTTGGTCCAGGTCGTTCAATGGGTCACTCTGTAGTGGCTCGTAGCAAGAAGGGCGTTAAGGAAGCTTTGTCAATGACTATTCCTCTCGGTGAGGGCATCCATCGCCGTATGGTTTATGTTGAGTTAGAGGATGGTGCTAAGCTTGAGGACGTAACAAAGGAACTCAAGGCTGACGACTACTTTGCACACGATGAGTTACACGTCTTTGCAGTACCAAGCGTTGCTGCTTTGAACGATGTTGGTCATGGCGTTCACATGACTCGTAAGGGTGTGAGTGGTAAGACCCACAACCAGCACTTCTCTTTCGATATGTCTATCAACAACCCTGCACTGACTGCACAGGTATTGGTAAATGTGGCACGTGCAAGTTTGCGTCTTGCTCCAGGTTGTTACACCATGCCTGAGATCCCTGTGATTGATATGCTTCCAGGTAGCCGCGAGGATATTATCAAAACTTTGGTTTAAGACTATTAGGCTAATTAGCCTTATTAGCCCAATAATAATGGCAACCACTCGCTGGTTGCCATTATCTTTTTGTGTAATATATTGATGTGCAAAGGCTTTTTTTTGTACTTTTGCAATTAATATGAGAACTTTCCAACATAAAGTGACAGTAAATGACATGGGTGCCATCGTGGTTTTTGCCCTTGGTGCCTTCTTCTGTCTTTGGCATCGTACGAACATGCTGATGGTGATACTCGGCTTTTTGCTTATCATTGTGACTGTCAGAGCTGTTGATCGTGCGATTCATACTAAATACGTGTTGACTAATGATGGTGTCTTAAAGGTGAAGATAGGACGCATAGGAAAGACAACGCATATTCCGCTTACTGACGTGAAGACCATTGAGAAGCGTCCGTTTGCTTTTCGATTGGGTTATTATGCATTGATAGAATTGATGAATGGTAGTGTTGTCAGCGTACAACCAGATAATGTTGATAGTTTCATGTCAGCATTGCAAAAGAGAATAGAAAAGAAAGATAACGAAGAATGAAATTAAAATACTTATCGGCACTGGTCCTTGGTGTCCTCTTGTGTTTGCCCGCACAAGCACAGCTTTATTTAGATAGCACGGAGGTTGCTAATATCTTATATCCGAAAACGGCAGCAGTTGTCCAGACAAAGGTAGTAGTCCCTGTTGCCAATGATGACAGTGAGGAGGAGGAAGATACCGACAGTATTATGCCTACTTTCGCTACGGATAGTCATCTTAGTTGGAAGGAGAATATCACCGCTCGATTGGATGGAATATTCCGAAGTCCGCTTTTAGAGACCGTACAGGCAAGTGTGATGGTGTGGGATTTGACGGATGATGTCCCGGTCTATCAGTTCCGCGAACGTCTCCACCTGCGCCCTGCTTCTACGATGAAGTGTGTCACGGCTATTGCAGCCTTGGATAAACTCGGTGCCGACTATGACTTTAAGACAAACCTTTATTATACGGGTGTGATAGATGACTCAACCCAAGT
The DNA here is from genome assembly GCF_018127785.1 of Prevotella scopos JCM 17725. Classification (NCBI taxonomy): domain Bacteria; kingdom Pseudomonadati; phylum Bacteroidota; class Bacteroidia; order Bacteroidales; family Prevotellaceae; genus Prevotella; species Prevotella scopos. The sequence goes on along the minus strand of NZ_CP072390.1, from coordinate 1,322,789 downwards.
CTTACGTGGCGACCTTTATTGCGTGGGCGGTATGGACCCTATGTTCTCATCATCAGATATGACAGCTTTGGCACGTGCCGTACGTGAGCATGGTATCAAAGGAATAGAAGGGAACATCTATGCCGACCTCTCCTTTAAGGACCGTGACCGTTTGGGTGAGGGTTGGTGTTGGGATGATAAGAACCCGAGCCTCTCTCCGTTGTTGGTTGACAGGAAGGACGAATTTACCTATCGTTTCTCTCGCCAGTTAGAAGATATGGGAGTGACATTGAATGGTATCACGGGTGAACGACAGGTGCCTGTCGGTGCCCAGTTGTTGACAACCACTACACACTCTATCCGTCAGGTTCTTCATCGTATGATGAAGGTGAGTGATAACCTCTATGCTGAGTCTATGTTCTATCAGTTGGCTGCTAATGGTGGCACACGATGGGCAGGTGCAAAGTTAGCACGCCAGTATGAGAACGCACTCTTCAGCCGTATCGGACTAAATCCACGTGATTATAATGTTGCTGACGGTTCTGGTTTGTCTTTATACAATTATGTAAGTGCCGAACTGGAAGTAAAGCTCTTGCGTTATGCTTATCAGCGTTCAGACCTCTATGATGCCTATCTTGAGGCACAGCCGATAGCAGGTGTTGATGGAACATTGAAGAAGCGTATGCGTGGTACGGCGGCAGCTGGCAACGTACGTGCGAAGACGGGTACAGTGAAGGGTGTCAGTTCGTTAGCAGGTTATCTCACTGCTTCCAATGGTCATCTGCTTTGTTTCTCTATTATTAATAATGGTGGACTCAGCAATGGACCTATGCGTAATTTCCAAAACAAAATCTGTGTGGCGTTGTGTCAGTAAGGCTTATTAGCCCCATTAGCCTTATTAGCCCAATTAGTCCAATAACCCTTTAAAAAAAAGAATTTATGATACCAAAACTTCCCCATAATCTCCTTGAAGATGTCCTTGAAGAGATAAGAATCTTCGTCGAGAATATCATTGAGTCAATCGGTGTACATGGTCATACCGTTCCTGTAATGCGTCATGTCTTATTGACTTTAGTAGCAATCCTGTTGGCTTTCATTGCCGAACGAATCTGTAAATACTTATTCGTACCTCTCGTTCTTCGTTTGGTAAAGCGTACGCAAGCTCGATGGGACGATGTAGTCCTTGACCATCAAGTGCTGCGCACAGCTTGCCACATTGTCCCTGCCTTAGTAATATGGCAGTTGATGCCGCTTGTCTTCTATCAGTTCCATGTCGTACAGGTGGCTTTGACACGAATAACTGCTGTCTATCTTACCGTAGCAACGACGCGACTTGTGACGAAACTCATCGACCGTCTGCGCTATCTCAACACGAAACCCGGTGATTCGACGAGCCTTTATCTTAAGTCTTTTTGTGGCGTATTGAAGATTCTTGCTATCTTTATTGCTGTGATTGTGGTGGTTGGAATCCTTATTAATCGTAGTCCGATGACGTTGTTGGCAGGCTTAGGAGCAACCTCTGCCGTTCTTATGTTAGTCTTTAAGGACACGATTGATGGTCTTGTTGCTGGTGTCCGTCTGACGAGTAACGAGATGATACATATTGGTGACCATATTACTCTACCTGGCGGTTTCGTGGATGGAACGATTATTGATATCACACTTACAACTGTAAAGATTCGTCAATCGGATAATACGATTACCACCGTACCGCCTCTTACATTGGTTAATGGAATGTTCCAAAACTGGAAGGGGTTGGATGATGTAGATGGGCAGAGAGTCAAGAAGATGATTTACTTTGATGTGCGCAGCATCCGTGTGGCTGACGATACGCTGAAGCAGCAACTTATTAGCAAAGGAATGGTGACTGCTGATGAAGTAAAAGGGGAGGTCATCACTTCTGCCCTCTTCCGTCATTACTTAGAGAACTACCTTACTAAACGTGCCGATGTTAACTCGAATATGACGATACTCGTCAGACAACTTGAGGCAACGCAGGCAGGTGTTCCTATGGAGCTTTATTTCTTCTTGTACGCGAAGGATTGGATTCCTTTCGAGCATGCTATGGCTGACATCCTCGAACATGTCTATGCTTATGCGAACGAGTTCGGCTTGAAAATCTATGAACAGACACCTGTACAGTAAGCGGAGGCTTCACACGGAGAAGAAAAAGAAACAAGTTCAATGTCATTTAGTGTCAGAATAGAGCCGTGAAAGTCCTGATTCTGACACTGAATTTCGAAATGAATTTGTATATTTGTAGTCGCCTTGTACTGTTGAGGACGGGCGTTACCTATAATCCGTAAACTGATAACGATGATAACTGGCGAGATAAAAACCAAGATTGACCAGATATGGGATACCTTCCACGTCTCTGGTATCACCAATCCTATTACTGTTTTAGAGCAAATGACCTATATCTTCTTTATGAAGATGCTTGACGACAAGCAGCTACAAGAGGAAGCTATGGCACACGACTTTGATTCTGAAGTAAAGAATCCTACCTTCCTTGTTGGGCAGAACTGGCTGAATCCTACTACCGAACAAGAGGTTCCCTACGAAAGTATGCGCTGGTCGGTGTTCCGTCATACGGGTCCTGAAAACATGTTTCAGATGGTTCGTCAGAATGTCTTTGAGTTTATCAAAACCATCGGGACGGGGGAGGAGAGTGCCTATAGTAGGTATATGAAGTCGGCTACCTTCCTGATTCAGGACGCACGCACTCTGTCGAAGGTGGTTGATGGCGTCGATGCCCTCGACATGAACAACCGTGACGCAATGGGCGATGTCTATGAGTATATCCTCGGTAAGATGGCTGCTTCGGGAACAAACGGACAGTTTCGCACGCCTCGCCATATCATTCGGATGATTGTCGATATGATGCAGCCAACGCCAAAGGACTACATCTGCGACCCTGCGATGGGTAGTGCGGGCTTCTTGGTGGAGGCAGTGAAGTATATCAAGGAACACCACGAGCGGGCACTCTATACGGCTGAATCGATAAAGCATTTGAAGTCTTCGCTCATCAATGGTTACGATACCGACCCAACGATGTTGCGTATCGGAGCGATGAACCTCCTGTTGCACGATGTCACGGCACCAGAACTTGCTCGGCGTGACTCACTTTCTGAACAGAATGACAACGAATCATGTTACACCCTCGTCCTCGCCAACCCGCCTTTTGCGGGCAGTCTTGACAAGGGGAATGTGAATAAGAAGATTCTCACCTACGCTGATACGAAGAAGACGGAGCTGCTTTTCCTTGCCCAGTTTGTGCGCTCATTGGAGGTGGGCGGTCGTTGTGCAAGCATCGTTCCTGATGGTGTTCTCTTCGGAACGTCCAAGGCACACATCGCTATGCGTAAGGAACTTGTCGACAATCAGCAGTTGGTGGCTGTCGTCTCTATGCCGAGCGGTGTCTTCAAACCCTATGCTGGAGTCAGCACGGCAGTACTTGTTTTCACGAAGACGAATAGTGGCGGAACGGATAAGGTATGGTTCTATGATATGCAGGCGGACGGCTTTTCGCTCGACGACAGGCGTTCGCCAATAGCCGAGAACGATATCCCTGATGTTGTCAACCGCTTCCACAATCTTGCTGACGAAGTCCGTCGCAGCCGTAAGGAACAGAGCTTTATGGTGCCTGTTGATGAGATTCGTGCGAATGATTACGATCTCTCTATCAATAAATATAAGGAGGTGGAGCGTGAGAAAGTTACTTACGAACCTGTTAGCAAAATCCTCTCTCGTCTGAAAACTACTGAGACAGATTACCTCAGTGGATATAATGAACTCTTAGAAATGTTAGAGGAGGGTACGGATGAATAATCTGTTGATAGTGTCTTTTCAGATACAGCATAAGGAGGAATGCGTATGAGAGAAGGTTGGGAGTATAAGAAATTGGGAGAGGTTTGTGATATTTACCAACCTAAGACGATTTCTAATGAAATGCTTGTTAAAGGGGGGAAGCTTCCGATTTATGGTGCGAATGGAACTATTGGCTTCTATAATAGTTATAATCATATAGAATCAGAGATTTTATTGACTTGCCGTGGTGCTACGTGTGGTACCATAAATGTTTCTCAACCATATAGCTGGATAAATGGAAATGCCATGGTAATTCATCGAAAGTCTGATAACTTGGATTTTAAGTTCTTATACTATATGATGTTGGCATTGGACTATTCGTTTGTAATTAATGGTGCAGCTCAACCGCAAATTACAAGAGCAAGACTTGCTCCTATAAAAGTTGCTATTCCCCCCAAGTCTACCCAACTATCCATTGTCTCCGAACTCGATAAGCTAAACGAACTGATACGGATAAAGAAAGAGCAGCTGAAAGACTATGACGCACTCGCACAAAGCATCTTCTATGAGATGTTTGGAGACCCTGTGGATAATGAGAAAGGGTGGGAAGTGAAGAAGTTTGGAGAACTATTCAAACTAAAAAGCGGTGATGCATTATCATCAAAAGATTTTAAAGCTGGTATTTACCCTGTATATGGAGGAAATGGAATTAGCGGGTATCATAATTCTTTTAATATGAATGGGAGTTATATAATAATTGGACGTGTCGGAGTCTATTGTGGTAATGTGCGGAAAGTTGAAGGAAAATTTTGGCTGACTGATAATGCTTTCAAATTAATATATCATGAGAATGAACAGGTTTCTGTTTTTATTCTTTATTTATTATATATGTTAGACCTACATAAGTATGCTAATGCTGCAGCGCAACCTGTAATTTCGAATTTAACATTGAAAAGTGTTAATATCCCTCTTCCTCCTCTCCCTCTCCAACACACTTTTGCGCATAAGATAGAGCAGATAGAACTTCAGAAAGCGGCGGTTCAGAAGACGATCACCGACTTAGAAACCCTGCTGGCTTCTCGAATGCAGTACTGGTTTGGGTGAGATTACTAATGATGAAGAAGCGTGAAGATGGACTACAAGATGATTACAAAGGCTCTGTAATAGTTCTACAAGCCGTCTGTAATCGTATTACAAAGCCTTTGTAATGGTTCTACAAGCCGTCTGTAATCGTATTACAGAGCCTTTGTAATCATTTGTAAGACTATCACGAAGACGATTGATGACAAGAGGTAACCTCCCAAAAAGATAAAAACGTAAGGTGAAACAAAGACGATATGGCTAAAAACTTTGATTATATACTATTGGTAGCTGACACAATACCAAGCTTTAAGAACTTGCATAACTATTGTAGGTTGGCTGAAGAACAACAACCCATCTACCCTGATTCGTCTGCCAACAACGCCCGTAAGGCTCTGGAATGGCTAGTGAAGAATATGTTGATGATAAAAGGTTTGACCATTGATGGACGCATGAGCCTTAATGACATGTTACGACTGCCAGAGATGGATGCCTTTATCAACCATGATTACGACTTTTCGAGAGATATCTATTACGTAAAAAAGATAGGCAATGCTGCCAGCCACGGTGTCGATGTCGGTTTTGAGTGAAGAGATGATGTTACGCCTAAATATGCCTTGCTTGGCACGCACGTCGGTCGCAGAACGTTCATCTGTAACGCCCTCGCTTTGGGCATTCCTCCGCAGGTGGTGATGAAGTGGACGGGGCATAGCGACTACAAGGCAATGAAACCCTACATTGATATTGCAGACAACATCAAGGCGAATGCTATGAGTAAATTCAATCAATTATAACTCCAAGACAATATGAGCAAAGATAAAATACATAAAGCCGATAAGCAAGATTTATCTCTCGTTGTACGAGCCATTGGTACTGACCTTGAGCACACACAAGTGCGTATGATTACTTCGGCTAATGCTGATATGCTCTTCCATTATTGGAAAGTGGGGCACTTTATTCTCTACCTCCAAAAGAAAGAAGGCTGGGGAAGCAAAGTTATTGACAATCTATCCAAGGCTATACGCTCACAATATCCTGACAAGAAAGGGTATTCCACCCGCAACCTTATCTATATGTGCCAGTTCGCAAAGGCTTATTCTATGGAGGTTCTAACGGAAATGGGTAAGGTTGAAGAGTTGCTTAATAGCCCTTCGGTTGATAATGTATTACAACTAACAAACGAACTCAATCAATTTACGCAAGAGCCTCTTGCGCAAATACAAGCCACAGATATTCAAGGAAATATAATTACGCAACAGCCTATTGCGCAATTAGGAGAGATTTCTGAAATGCTGTCGGCTATCTATCACAGCAACATTAGTAAGATAGAGGATATTTTCAAGCAATCTGCCATTGTTCGCACCAACTGGGCAAGCCATGTAATTCTGCTTAACAGCAAGTTGCCTTTAGGTGAACGCTTTTGGTATATTACACAGGCAGTTACCAATGGTTGGAGCAGTAATGTTCTGCAAATGCAGATTGAGACCAACCTTTTCGCTCGGCAGATTACGGCAAAGAAGGTGAGCAACTTCTCGGTACGATTACCCAAACCACAAAGTGACCTTGCCAACTATCTAATGAAAGACCCTTATATCTTTGATATGATGGGGCAAACAGATAAAATGGCAGAACGAGACGTTGAACGGCAATTGGTTTCGCATATCACAAAGTACTTACTCGAAATGGGCAGTGGCTTTGCGTTTGTAGCACAGCAGAAGCATTTTGAAGTAGGTGATTCTGATTTTTATGCCGATCTTATTCTCTACAACATCCAGTTGCACGCATACGTGGTAATCGAACTAAAGGCAACACCTTTTAAGCCTGAATATATGGGACAATTCAATTTCTACATCAATGTAGTGGACGATGCCCTCCGTGGCGAACACAATAACAATACCATCGGCTTGCTCCTCTGCAATGGTGGCGATAAAGTTGTGGCACAATATGCACTCTCGGGTTACGACCAGCCAATAGGTGTGAGTGATTATCAACTCTCAAAAGCTATTCCTGAGAATTTGAAATCGGCTCTGCCTACGGTAGAGGAAGTTGAAGAGGAATTGAGTAAGATTGTAGATAAAAACATATAAAATGATGTTTCAGTTGTTATACAGACCTTTTACCATGGTTCGGATTACGATGTGTAAACACATATAACTAATACTCATATTATGAATAGTTTAACATTATCAATAACTACTATAGGCGATTTACTACTTCGCAAAACCATAACGAATTGCGAGGAGCCTATCAAGGATGTAGAGCTATGTGTGCCTCTTTACCAGCGTCCATACAAATGGACAGCTCGGAATGCCATACAATTGCTCGATGATATTATTGATGCCAAGAATAGTAATAAGGAAAGATACAGGGTTGGTACGCTTATCCTTCACAAAACAAAGGAAAAGGGACAATATGATATTGTTGATGGACAGCAACGCATCATTACTTTCTCTCTTCTTCTGACGGCATTAGGAGAAAATAGTATCGAGTTTTTGAGACAAAAGATATATGACAATACATACAATGATCATAATATCGCTAACAACTATAATGCACTTTTCCGTAGGGTTGGATTAAAGTTGGAAGACAATGATTCGGCAGTTGAATATCAACGGGAGATGGAGCATCTTAAGGATTATATTGAGAACAGGTGTGAGTTGATTGTTGTGATAACCACCGATGTGTCTGAAGCTTTTCAGTTTTTTGACTCTCAAAATGTACGGGGTAAAGCTCTTTATCCTCATGATTTGTTGAAAGCATACCATCTACGCGAGATGAATAACATCAACGAGGATGAAACAGAAAGAATAGTAAAGGATTGGGAACAGGTTTCACAAAGAGATTTAGCTGATTTCTTTGGTAATTACCTATATCGTATCAAAGAATGGGTAGCAGGCAACAAAGCTAATATCTTGAATGAGCATAACGTCCATATGTTCAAAGGTGTTACTCGTTCAGCAAGAACGCCTTATGCCCAATTCTACAAGAGTGCCTATTGCTATGCAGATATGGTTAATTCTTCTGCAATGCCTTTTGTCTCAGGTACTCGGGATGTAAATGCGTTCCAATTAGACACACCGATAATTGCCGGTAAGCCGTTTTTGAATATACAAAGCACTATTATAATATACTAAAAGATATTCAGAATAACAATAAGTATGAGGGATTCTATATCAATGACAATATAATAGTTAAAACATTAGACCGGCACTTCAAAAAAGGAATAGGTAATGGTATAACACGTCTGATGTTTGACACCTCTATTCTGCTTTACGTTGACAGATTCTGCCCAGAGACATATCCGACAAAAGAAGATGTTGACTTGTTTGAACAATTTGTCATATACGCATTCATTTGGGCTTATTCCTTGAGAGCACAATATACTAATCTTGGTTGGCTTTCTGCACAAAACTACATTATGGGGTGGAGTGAAAAGATCAATACATTTAATATGTATAAACTGATTGCTAAGCAAGATACACCGACTTCATTACTGAGTGCTTTGGCAGACAAGCTTAACCCGCTTTCAAATGATGACATTAAAGATGGTTGGGCGCAGAAATGCTACGAGTTTAATGGCGATGGTGAAACATTGAAGAATCTAAAGGACGAGAAAGATGGTGTGTATGAAAACTATCTGTATTTTTTCCAAACAAATGGTTTCTATAAAAATTGAAGACAATGAAAGATTTGAATAATATTCTTGAAGAGTGCTCTATTCATGATATCTATTTCTCAAAAAGAGGGGCTTCTATATTATACAAGATACCTATCTATCAGCGTAATTATGCCTGGGGACGAGAAGAAATATACGCCTTGATAAAGGATGTATATGATTCGTTGGAAAAGCCTGTTTATTATATAGGTACTCTTGTCACATACAAGCGAGATGATAATATTTATGAAGTTATTGACGGACAACAGCGATTGACAACAATCTACATTATCCTAAAGGCATTGGGCATAAAGGATATTCCAAATACTCTTACTTATTCTGCAAGAAAAATTTCGGCAGCGACAATAAAAAAAATGCCTGCGTTTGGTGATGAAAACGATATGGGTATTCTTAATGGCTTCCATTATGCAAAGGAAGCACTCAACGAGATTGTCGGTGACAAGAATGCTGATATTGAATCTTTTAAGTCTTTTTTCTTGGACAAGGTGCATATCATCCATTATCGTGTGCCGAAAGACGTAGATTTGAATCACTATTTTGAAGTTATGAACTCTCGCGGTGAGCAGTTAGAAAAGCACGAAATAGTAAAAGCCAAACTCTGTGAGCAACTAATTGGCAATGAAGAAGCTATGGAGAAGTTTAGTCGTATATGGGAGGCTTGTAGTGACATGAGTTTCTATATTCAGCAGAAGTTCCCTGGGATGACAAGTGTCTTTGGTAAAACAATGGGCAGTTTTGATATAGAATCTTTCAACGACTTTCCGAATTCTAATGTGGAGTCTTCTTTATCATTAGGAATGAAAACTATTTCAGATCTTTTAAATACACCTATAAAAAAGATAGAAAAGAAGGAAGAAGATGACATAAACGATCGTTTCCAGCCCATAATAGATTTTCCGAACTTCCTGCTCATTGTACTGAAGATTACGAGGATGCGAAACGAAGATAATTTTGACCCTTTGAGTTTCACGCTTGATGACAAGGAACTAATCAAGGAGTTTGAAAAAGTACGTCTTACTCCAGACTTTGTCAAAGACTTCGCATACAACCTTCTTTTGGCTAAGTACTATCTTGATAATTATATAATACATCACGCCAATAGTGAAGATAGAGCCATTGAGAATCCATGGAAGTTGCAATATTTTTACAAGAAAGGTAGTAAGGCTGCTTATCTAAAGGATTTGTATGAGGACAATAAGGCACAACAAAATGAGGTTATTCAATTATTGTCTATGTTTGAAGTCGCTTTCACACCTAAGCAAAGAAAAAACTATCTGTTCTATTGTTTATACCACTTGTTTGAGGATTGGGACCGTAATAATTATGTGGAATTCTTAAGAAAACTGGCTGATAAGTATTTCTTTGATGTGTATCTCGATGCAAGTAAACTCAACGACATAAATCAGCCGAAGCCAAATAGTTTTGATGAGACTATTTTTAATAATGGTGAATTGAATGTTGAATTAGAAGAAGTGAATCGGGACTTCAATCGTATCTACCCCATCGGTGCATGCAATATTCCTTTGTATGTATTTAATTATACAGATTATAAGCTTTGGAAGAAATATGTTGTTGAACTGCGAGGTAACAAAGCAAAGAAGAATTCTCGTAATCGAAAAGATTTTTTCAATTCATTAGGTTGTAGTGATTTTGAGTTGGATGCTTTCAATAACTTCTATTTTTCTCGAACTAGAAAAAGTTTGGAGCATTATTATCCGCAAGCTAAGGCTGGAGACAATATGCCAATTAGTTCGCGTGATATAAACTGCTATGGCAATTTTGCCATGATGGGTTCTGATGCAAATAGTTCTGGCTCAAACTGGAATCCAATTGATAAAAAGAATCGCTATCTTGATATAAAGTCCAATCAGGTGAGTGTTGCTTCCTTAAAGTTCAGAATTATGTTGCAGATATGCCAAGATAATTACAATAACGGTATTAAAGACGAGAAAAAGAAACGTCCATTTGGCTTAGAATGGGACGTAGAAGATATGGTCCGTCATCAAAAAAATATGTTAGAGATTATTATGAATAACCTTAATTCCGCAGCATAAATTCTTTTAAGAACTCCAAGTGTCTGAGAAACAAAGTTCTCAAAACACTTGGATATGTCAGAAATTTCACCTATCTTGGTGCTGCAAATATAACAAGTAAGTAAAAATCTGACATGACAAAGATAGCAATTAAAAACGAGAATATCACTTCTTTCGGTGGAATTTATCACATTATGGACCGTGTAACCTCAGAACTTGGTGTGGTGATAGAGCGTTTCCGTGCTGACTGCGGGTCATTCTCAAAGGAAATCATCCAAACCATAGAGCCGCACTGCAACACTTTCTATATACGTGCAACCAACTGCGGCAGCCGACATGAGGAGTTCCGCCAGCAGAAAGAATGGAAGAGCATTGAGGTTGGCTATGAGAAATGCGATGTTACCTCTGTCAGCATGGACAACCTCATCGAAGGAAAGTCATACAGGCTTATCGTACAGCGTAGTCCCTTGAAAGACAAGGAGGGCAAGCAACAGACGGATATGTTCGGAGTGATATACACATACCGCTGTATCCTTACCAATAATTGGACATCTACCGAGAAAGACATCATTACATTCTACAATGAACGTGGAGCAAGCGAAAAGGTTAAGCCTTTGAAAAAGACAAGCAGGCTGAAAGCCTTTATCCTGCATTTTGTCAGCGTGTTAGCGAAATGGGTGCGCACAGGAAGGCAGAACGTTCTGAACCTTTATACCAATAAAGCATACTACTCTGAAGTTTTCCTTGAATAAACAGCATGTCTTTGTGGCATTCATTTTCCCCATTGGCTTGGGTGGGGGATTGTATGCGCCTGCAAGGACAAATTCCAGCCTAAGCTCGCTTTCTATCACACGTAGAGGCAAAAAGACATCTCAACACACAAAATCATCTCACAAGAAAAAGTGCTGCGGAATTAAGGGGTTACTTAAAAGATAAAAGAACAAAACGACAAATTGTTCTTGCTGTTTTGTTCTTTTGCTTTTAGTTTTCTCTTAGCGTTAGTAAATTTTAAAGTCTGTTGCTTGGAGATTTGAAGCTTCTTTTTTATATTTGCCGTGTATTACCTTGATTGACTAAATTTTAAATAGAAATAAGAATGAAACATTGGAGATCTATTAATTGTTTGGCTATATTCTGCCTATCTGTGTTGATGTTATCTTGTTCAACGGAAAACGCTGTTGTTGGGAGTATTGGAGTAAGTGATGTGAAGTCGTCAGGCTGCAAGGCTTCTGCTTCTTTGTTGGATTCTCGTCCTGAATACTATAATAGTTTTGTAGGACAGAAATCAGTGTTGCACCTCTCACTCGGTGAGGATAATATTGTCAATGCACGCTTTGCAGACGTTATGGATAACTGTGCCATCGACCTGTTCCATGTTGATGCAAGCGGCAGTGAGGGGAAGATTATCCTCGTTCTGTGTCCTGACAAGGATATGCTGACAAACTGTATCTGTCGCTATGATGTCGACTTCAAAATGCAGAATATCGTTTCAGGTAATTATCAACTGGAAGTATATCATACTACCGCTGACAAACAAATCAGCAAGGACAATATGGTTTATAGCGGAACTGTAAATCTGAAGAAAGGAAAAGAGGTTGTGCTGACAATGAGTCGGTAGGAGGATAATGTGGAAAGTATGGAAGTGTTTTTCTTTTATTTAAGGACTTCTTCCATACTTTCTACCCATGCTTTGAATCTTGGACATTTCTCCAGCAGTTCATTCCATAATTATGAACTTTGAAATCCTATCTTCATCCACAGTAATAAATACAGCAGATAATGGTAATCATAATTATGAATTAAGCCAGTCCTATTGCAACTGCATAATTCCGTCTTTGTTCACGCTTGTCACGCCCTTTACTTTCTTGAAATCAGCGATAGCTTTATCAACGTCGTGTTTCTCGTCAACCTTGACCGCTACACCACTGAATTCCTTGTATTTGTAGAGTAGGGTACAGCCCTGCTTCTTGATGGCTTTCAATAGAGGCTTGTTGCCTGTCTTCTTGTCGAAGAAGATAATCAGCGTGTGGCTGACAGGAGTCTTTTCGCGTTCACGTTTTGCCTTTTCCAGACCTTCTCCGCCATCGTCTCCATTCATTATCTGTTCCTTGATAGGGCATTGTGCAGATGCTGTTGTTGACTGGATGAACAATAAGCCCATCAGCAACATACTTGCTTTAAAATATTTCTTCATCTTGTTTTCTCCTTTTAATATGAATGACAAAGATAGTTATAAATAAGCAGATAACTACTAAGATTTATAATTATTTCAGCATTGTTTGCCCTTATCTTTTGTGATGTGTTTATTCGTAGGATGTATAAACATGGTTCAGTAGGTAAATGGTGAGATAGACAACATGTACATGATGTACAGATAATTCAATGTACAGATTGTTTGCTGACAGTAGAATTGCAACATCGAGCACTTGCTCAATAAAAGAATATGTATATAAAAAATGTTCCTTTTGTACATTCCGTCTTTTAGAAGACACGCCTTTCTTGGCTAATTATCAAATCGAGCACTTGCTCGATAAAAGAATCTGTCATTGAAGAAATCTGTTTTTATGTCATTCTGTCTATAACATGACAAAGGCTGTCAACCACTTTATGCAACGAAAAAAGCAACCAAGCATTGCGCTCGGTTGCTTTTGTATGATGTGAATCCTAATAAAGGATTATGCTTCTTCTGTCTCTTCTTCCACAGCCTTGAACTGCTCAAGGTCTTCAGCGTTGAATGCCTTGATATAAGCAGTATGACCAATAACTTCTTCCTCGGCCATACGAACAAAGACATGGGCAGACTTCTTGAAGAGGTCTGGTGCCTTAGAAGCATCTTCAATGAGGAGGAGAGAACCGATGATGTCGGCTGTCATATTGTAAAGACGGCGTGCGAGGAAGTCGTGAACATCCTGATTGTCGCTTGCGTTCACCTTCTCAACAGCCTCTTCATAGAGCTGAACAAGCTTTGCAACACGGTCACGCAGACCCTTCATGCAGTCGCAAGAGAGTTCGCCCTCAAGCATCTCCTTCATGATAGAGAGGTAAGTACCGTTAGTGATGTAACGCACGGCAGCAACAACCTGCAGCTGTGTTGTACCCTCGTAGATAGAGAAGATACGTGCATCACGATATAGACGCTGACACTTGTACTCCATGATAAATCCAGAACCACCGTGGATAGAGATAGAATCGTAAGCTGTTTGGTTAGCATACTCAGAGTTGATACCCTTTGCCAATGGTGTGAAGGCATCAGCAAGACGAGTATATTTCTTCATCTCCTGACGCTCTTCAGGAGTGAGTTTCTGGTCACGTGCAATATCTTCCAATGCCTTGTAGATATCAACATAGCGTGCAGTCTGATACAAGAGAGAACGACCCGCATCGAGTTTTGCCTTCATGCGAGAGAGCATATCATAGACAGCAGGGAAGTTGACAATCTTCTTTCCAAACTGTGCACGATCCTTAGCATAAGCCAAGCCCTCGTTGTAAGCCTCTTGCTCAAGACCCACAGACTGTGCTGCGATACCGAGGCGAGCACCATTCATCAATGCCATCACATACTTAATAAGACCCATACGGTCGCTGCCGCAGAGTTCTGCCTTCGCATTCTTGTAAACAAGTTCGCAAGTTGGAGAACCGTGGATACCAAGTTTATGCTCAATATGGCGTACGTCAACACCGCCATCACGTTTGTCATAGATGAACATGGAGAGTCCACGACCATCGCGTGTACCCTCTTCAGAACGAGCAAGGACGAGGTGAATGTCAGAGTCGCCATTGGTGATGAAACGCTTCACACCATTCAATCGCCAGCAGTTCTCCTTCTCATCGAAGGTAGCCTTGAGCATTACACGCTGAAGGTCGGAACCTGCATCAGGCTCGGTGAGGTCCATTGACATCATCTCTCCCTCGCAGATACGTGGGATATACTTCTGTCGCTGCTCCTCATTACCAAACTCATAGAGTGTGTCAATACATGACTGCAATGACCAGATATTCTGGAAACCAGCATCGGCAGCAGCAATCAACTCAGACATCATTGAGAAGACAACATTTGGGAGGTTTAGTCCGCCATAGCGACGAGGCATTGAAACGCCCCACAATCCAGCCTGACGAGTAGCCTCAATGTTCTCCAAAGTCTTGCTGGCATAGTGCATACGGTTGTCGATAAGGTGTGGACCTTCGAGGTCAACAGCCTCAGAGTTAGGTGCAATGATGTTTGCTGTAATATCACCAGTGATATCCAAGATGCGCTTGTAGTTTTCGATAGCATCCTCATAGTTTACCGGTGCGTCAGCGTGGGTAGAAGCATCAGCGTAGTTACGTTCTTTCAGTTCTACGATGCGTTTCATCAATGGATGCTCCAAGTGAAACGCTATTTCTGGGTGGTCAGTATAATAATTTGCCATGATAAAAAGGGCCTCACCCCCAACCCCTCACCGAATGGAGAGGGGAGTGAAATGTTCTGTTGGAGGTTGTTAGGACTTTATTATAATATAATTTTCTAAGATAATTCTTCTTTGATAGTTCTTAAAACTACTTTTGAGTTTGATAATACTTCTTCGTTGGTGAAGCGAATAACTTTATAACCCATATTAGAGAGTGTCTCTGTACGAATTCTGTCGTCTTCTTGTTGTTGAGGTTCACTGTGATAAGCCCCATCAACTTCTATTATAAGCTTCTTTTCTATGCAAATAAAATCTACAATATAATCGTATATAGGGTGTTGACGCCTAAATTTATAACTACATTTTGGCTGTCGTAGAATATTCCAAAGGGCTTTCTCTGCATCTGTCATGTGACGCCTATTCTCTTTTGCATATTCTTTTAATATGTTGTATCTGTCTATAGAAGCAGTTTCAAACCATTGTGAATCACCTTTCCCCATGTTCGATTCTAATATGTTAACAGCCATCCGTCCCCTCATAACACCAGACAGTGGTATTCACTCCCCTCTCCATTCGGAGAGGGGCTGGGGGTGAGGCTTTACTTACTATTCTGCTTATAATACTTTATCAACTTTGGAACAACCTCCTCAACACTACCATTGATGACATAGTCAGCGATGGCATTGATAGGAGCGTCTGGGTCGTTGTTGATAGAGATGATGATACCACTATCCTGCATACCAGCGATGTGCTGAATCTGACCAGAGATACCACAAGCAATGTAAACCTTTGGATGGACGGTAACACCGGTCTGACCAATCTGACGATCGTGATCTACCCAACCTGCATCAACAGCGGCACGGCTGGCACCAACCTCACCATGAAGTTCTTTAGCTAACTTAAAGAGTAAGTCGAAACCTTCCTTAGAACCAACACCATAGCCACCAGCGATAACGATTGGCGCACCCTTTAAGTTGTTCTGTGCTGGCTCAACATGACGGTCGATAACCTTTACAACATAGTCAACCTCTGGTACATACTTCGCAACGTCTGGATAGACAACCTCACCTTTTGCCTTACCCTCATATACAGCCTTCTGCATAACGCCAGAGCGTACGGTAGCCATCTGTGGACGGTGGTCAGGGTTGACGATGGTTGCAACGATGTTACCACCGAAGGCAGGACGAATCTGATAGAGCAGGTTCTCATAACGCTTACCTGCTTTCTTATCTTCGTAGTCACCAATCTCAAGTTGCGTACAATCGGCAGTAAGACCACTTGTCAAGGATGATGACACACGTGGACCGAGGTCACGACCGATAACGGTAGCACCCATCAAACAGATCTGTGGCTTCTCCTCAGTGAAGAGGTTAACGAGGATGTCTGTGTGTGGTGCTGATGTGTAAGGGAAGAGTCCCTCACCGTCAAAGATAAAGAGTTTATCTACGCCGTAGGGCAGGATTTGGTCTTCTACCTTTCCCTTAATGCCACTACCAGCAGCGATGGCGTGGAGTTCCACACCTAACTCATTTGCGAGCTTGCGACCCTTGGTCAACAGCTCCTGTGAAACCTCCTGTACGGTGGTTTCCTCTATTTCGCAATATACAAATACGTTGTTCATAAATCAAATGTTCGACCAAACACCTACCTAACTGCTCTTGGCCCCTCCCTTTGGGGGAGGGGATGGGGGAGGGGCCGGTTGGCTTGCCAGTCGGTTGGCTTGTTAGTTGGTTGGTCAGTCGGTTATTTGTTTTTTATTTAACCAATAATCTTCTCTCCTAACAGTTCCTTGATGAGTCCCTCTACATCCTCGTCTGAACCAGTGAGTGTCTTGCTCTCCTTAGCTTGGAAGACAATATTCTGTACCGTCTTGACCTTTGTAGGCGAACCACTCAAACCGCATTGTGCCTCGTCGCCATTGACATCGGCAACTGACCACTGATTCAGTGTGAGGTAAGGACGCTCCTCGTAGAGGTGTGCCCAAGGCTCATCGCCTTTGCGCTCCATCGGACAAGTAGCATACTTGTACTTCATAACGAGTTTGGCATTGCAAGGACGTGCTGGAGCAGCAGTACCGTTCACTGTGATGAGAACTGGTAATGGAGCTACAACGGTCTCTACACCACCATCAATATGACGGCGGATAGTAGCCTTGCCATTTTCAATCTTTAGAATCTCCTCAGCGTAGGTAACTTGGTTGAGTCCTAACTTCTGCGCAACCTGTGGTCCTACCTGTGCGGTATCACCATCGATAGCCTGACGTCCACCGATGATAATGTCAACATCTCCGATTTTCTTTACAGCCATCGCCAAAGCGTATGACGTAGCGAGCGTATCAGCACCAGCAAACTTACGGTCGGTTAGCAGCCAACCCGTGTCAGTGCCACGATAGAGACCTTGGCGGATAATCTCTCCGGCACGTGGAGGACCCATGGTTAAGATTCCTACAGTAGAGCCTGGGTTCTGTTCCTTCAGTCGCAGAGCCTGCTCCAAAGCGTTTAGGTCTTCAGGGTTGAAGATGGCAGGCAGTGCGGCACGGTTAACCGTGCCTTCGGCTGTCATAGCATCTTTCCCCACATTTCTTGTGTCAGGTACCTGCTTAGCAAGTACTACAATTTTCAAACTCATAAATATAATAATGTGTTATTGAATATTCAATTGATTTTGATTGAGGGCAAAAGTACATTTTTTTTGCAACATAAACAAAAAAGATGCACAAAAACCATTCATTTGTGTTTGTATTTGTTACCTGTCGGCTATTTGCTATGCTTTATCTTCCATCATTGTTATTTGGAGATTATTTGAAAGTCTCATAGAAGTGTTAATCTTTTTCTTGTTCTTACTTTGCAATCTCATCGGTTTATGTTATCTTTGTAGCATAATGATAGATAGAGCAACCGTAGATAGGATTATGAATGCGTCGAATATCGTTGAGGTAATCAGCGATTTCGTTTCTTTACGCAAGACGGGAACAAGCTACAAAGGCTTGTGCCCTTTCCACGATGATCGTACACCTTCGTTCTCCGTCAGTCCCGTGAAAGGTGTTTACAAATGTTTTTCATGTGGTGCAGCCGGTAATACGGTGAAGTTTATCATGGAGCATGAACAGATGACTTATCCTGAAGCCTTGAAGTGGCTTGCGAATAAGTATCATATTGAGGTGCATGAACGTGAACTGACGAATGAAGAAAAGCAGCAGGAGAATGAACGAGAATCAATGTTCTTGGTCAATGAGTGGGCTGCGAAGTACTTTAGCGATATCTTGCATAAGGATGTTGATGGTATGGCTATCGGTATGCAGTACTTCCGCAGTCGTGGTTTTAGAGACGATATCATTCGTAAGTTTCAGCTAGGCTTCTGCTTGTCGAACCGTCATGCCTTTGCTGATGCAGCATTGAAAGCTGGTTTTCAAAGAGAGTTTCTTGTCAAGACAGGTCTTTGCATTGAGCGTGAAAACGGAGAACTTATTGACCGATTCAATGGACGTGTGATGTTCCCATGGGTGAGTGTAAGCGGTAAGGTGACTGCCTTTGGCGGTCGTCTGCTAGATTCTCGTACGAAGGGCGTTAGTCAGAAGTACGTCAACTCTCCCGATAGTGTTATCTATCATAAGGAACGGGAACTCTATGGTATCTTCCAAGCAAAGAAAGCCATTGCCAAGCACGACCTTGTCTATATGGTGGAGGGATATACTGACGTTGTCTCTATGCACCAGTGTGGTATTGAGAATGTCGTGGCGAATAGCGGTACGGCACTTTCTGTATATCAGATTAGACTCCTACATCGTTTCACCTCGAATATCGTTTTGCTCTATGATGGCGATGAGGCTGGTCAGCATGCTGCCCTTCGAGGTACGGATATGCTGTTGGCAGAGGGTATGAATGTGAAGGTACTGCTGCTCCCTGATGGTAAAGACCCAGATGAGTTTGCACGTAGTTACAGTGCGGAGGATTTCAGAAAATATATTGAAGATAATCAGACGGACTTCATCGTCTTTAAGATTAATGTACTCTTGAATGGTGTCACCGACCCTATTAAGCGTTCAGAAGCTGTTAGTTCAATCGTTCAGAGTATCTCGGTCATCAAAGACCCAATCCTTCGTGATACCTATATTCGTGAGTGTGCCAATCGTACAGGTGTGTCAGAACGTACCCTGATGGAACAGATGAATCGTAATATCTATTCCAATCGGGAACAGCAGACACGCGAACAACAGCAACATAGGGCAGCTGTCATTGATGAGCAACGGGAAGATGCGATAGCCATAGCTTCGTCTCAACCCGTGTCAAAGGTAGAACAGATGCTCATTCAGGCAGTGGTTAGGGATGGTGAGAAGATTATCTTCCGTGATGTGAAAGATGAGAATAGCGGACAGATATATAATCTTACTGTAGCACAATATATAGCTTACGACCTTAGTAGTGATAATCTTGGCTTTTCAAATGAACTATATACAAAGATACTGCAGGAAGCTGTAGAGCATTGTGGTGAAGAAGGCTTCAAGGCAGAAGAGTATTTCACGCAGCATGCGGATATCAATATTGCATCTGTAGCTGTCAGATTGAGCGTAGATCGTTTCCAACTCGCAGAGAGTTTGCAGATAAAAGAAACCGAACAGACTTTGCGTGATCGTGTTCTGCACCTTGTTGCTGACTTCCGTTTGGAATATGTGACTTCACGCTTAAAGGAATTAAATGCACAGCTCCTTCAAACGAAAGATGCGGGAGAGATGCAAGAGATTATGGGAGAGATTATGAAGATACAGAACCTTCGTAATGAGTTAGCAAAAAAAACAGGTACAAATATTCTGGTATGATGAATAAGATAAGAAGGCTTTTCAATCCTCCACTTCGGCTCTCAAGCCTTGATATGGGTGAGAATAAGAGGATTGTTTCAAAGGCATTGAAGGCCCTCAACTGTGTTGGGGAGTGGCAAGAAGAAAAGGATGCTGCCATCATTCGCTTTAATTTTCAGAGCGGACACTTTGGGATTCGCATTATTAATAAACGCCCCCAGGTAGAATTGTCATACCTCTTCTTTGCTGAGGCTGAGATGAGTGATGTCAACATTGTGCGCCATGTCTGTAACCACTTTAATCTTAATTCTGATGGTCCACGTTTCAGTTATACTCTCAATGAAGAAACAAACATCATCGACCTCCATATCATGACGCCTCTCCTGCTGGATGAAGATCGTGCTGAAGAAATCGTATCAACGGCGATGGTGGATATTTTTGCATGGCAGAACTCTTTTGTAAGATATCTGACAGAGGTAAAGAACGATGCGAAGAATTCATCAACGCCTGACTTGGAATGGGCAGCAAAAGAAGTTGAACGTGATTTCTTCCTTCTTCGTGAACAAGAGCTAAGACATCAGAAGAAAGGTGCTGACTGGCGACAGAATGATAAAGAAGCTGCCACTCTAAGGCAATGGATGGATAAGGTCTTCGGCTTTGTGGATGTTGTCTTCTCGGAGTTGATAGTTATCACAGACGAGCTGATGACAATCAGCGATCGTGAGGCTATTGCTACTTATAACCTCTCTGATTCCTTGATAGCGAATGGTGCCTTTGTTCGGCAGAAGGCTATGCTCGACCTTGTCTTCTTCCTTCCAGCCCATCCAACGACTCGTCGCCGTATGACGTTCAGTATTCAGCAGGCAGATGGATGTGATGATATACTTTACTATCAGGTTGTTGCTACGTTGTTACCATTGCCCTCAGGGATAGGCAGACCGCTTAACTCACGCGAGGTGCAGGTGCAGTCGCAAGCAGTCTTGTTGGCATACGATCTTCGTTCAACGAAGCAATTGCAGGATGAATTTGTCTATATGTGGAAAGAAGCCAAGAGCAAGATGGCTAATGGCGAGGAAAATCAGCTTACAGAAGAGCAACAGATGTTAGCTAAAGTGGAGCATGTGGATGCTGCCCGCTTTGTTTATCGTAGTCGTACACTCTATCGTCAAAAACGTTACTATGAGGCGATTGCCTGTCTGGAGAATGCTTATCGCCTGATGAATCCCAATTACCAAAGACTGAGCAAAGCTGAGAAGAGTGTCTTTTCTGAGGTTTGCTATATGTTAGGTTTCTGCTATAATGAGTTGCGTCAGTATGACCGTGCTTATTATTATCTTTCGTTAATAATCGGACTTAACCATGCGCTCTATGCACAGGGATATGTGAACTGTTTGATTAATCTCGGCGACCATCGTGCATTAATGGCTATAGATAGTATTCTGGAAGATTTGCGTAGTTCGCTTTCAGAGGATGAGGATGACGAGATAGAACACCCATTGCGCCCCTTCTTGCAATTTCTTTACAGGCGAAAGTCTTATGTGTTGATAGAATTGAGAAGACTTGATGAGGCCGAAGAGATACTTCGTCAGATGATGGACGACCCAGAGAGTGCTGACTTTGCCTTAGATGAACTGGCTTATATTCAGCAGTTACGAGAAAAAGGAAACATAAATAGAGACGATGTTCCAAAGACATAGTAAATAAGGAGGATATTTATGATCTATGTACATTGGGTATTCTTAGCAATCTATGTCGTCATCATCATCATGGTGATGGTACGCGTGTTGATGGCTAACCGGCAGCCAGCCAAGACAATGGCATGGATGTTGGTGCTGACGTTTATCCCAATGTTAGGTATCATTCTTTATTTCTTCTTTGGTCAGACAACACGTAAAGAGCGTAAGATATGGCAGCATAGTATGGACCAGCTGACGAAGCATTCCATGTTGGAGTTTGTTGAACAGAAACGACTCCATCTGCCTGTTGAGTATCGCGAACTCATCAAACTCTTTATGAACCAGAACTGGGTCTTACCATTTAAGAATAACGAGACCGAAATCTTTACTTCTGGATATGAGTTCTTCCCTTCGTTGTTGATGGAGATTGGTAAGGCTGAACACCATATCCACTTAGATACCTTTATCATTGCCAGTGACTCTTTGGGGCAGATTGTTGCGGATGCTTTGATTGATAAGGCACGACAAGGGGTAAAAGTACGTATTATCTATGACGATGTGGGCTCATGGAAAACAAAGAATCGGTTCTTTGATCGTATGCGTGCCGAGGGAATAGAGATATATCCTTTTATGCCCGTACGCTTCCCTGTGTTCACCAGTAAAGTGAACTATCGTAATCATAGAAAGATATGTGTCATTGATGGTGAGGTAGGTTTTATTGGTGGTATGAACATCGCCAATCGTTATGTGAAAGGTATAAAGAGGCTTGCTTGGCGTGATACACATGTAAAGATAAAGGGTGCTGCAGTATATGGTTTGCAACGTGCTTTTCTTATTGATTGGTTCTTTGTTAGTCGTGAGTTGATAACCGATCATATTTATTATCCTATTAGTAAGGTAGCTGAGAATGATTGTCTTGTGCAGATCGTCACCAGTAGCCCAACCAGCTTGTGGCCTGAGATTGAGCAAGGCTATGTAAGAGTTCTCGCCAGTGCTAAGCGATATGTCTATATGGAGACACCTTACTTCCTCCCTACTGACCCAATTCTCTTTGCTATGCGCACTGCGGCTTTGTCGGGAATTGATGTAAGACTGATGATTCCATACGAGACAGACACAAAGATTGTGGAATGGGCTTCACGCACATACGTCTTAGATACGGTAAAAGCAGGTGTAAAAGTTTATTTATATAAGGCTGGTTTTAATCATTCAAAACTTCTTGTTGCCGATGATAGTATAGCAACGATTGGTTCGACTAATGTTGACTTCCGTAGCTTTGAGAATGACTTTGAAGCTAATGCCTTCTTCTATGATAAGAAAATAGCTTTGGAAGTAAAGGAGATCTTCTTGAAGGACCAAGAGGAATGTGTTGCGCTTGAAGATGTACGGAACCTAACACATCGCTCCTTCCTACAACGACTTTGGGAATCTATGGTAAGATTGTTGAGCCCATTGTTGTAAAGGTAAAAAGTAAAAGGGTAAAAAATCTTTGAGCGGTGACCCTCACGCCACGCTTATGGCTAATGAGTTGACAAGTTGCTTGTAGAATGTATGATTGAAGATACAAAGGGCACACGCTCCCCAATCGCCGGCTTCACCTCCCAACCCTTCTCCTTCATAGAGGAGGAGTGCTGGGAATGATTTGCATGTAAAGAAAGTATCATCTTTTCTTGAATCAGTCCCTCAATAGATACATAAAGCTTATTACATCATCGCTTTATACCGTAAAGTCAAAGTGGACACCCAATCGGCTTAAAAATAACAGAATCAATTTAAAACGTGTATCAAGCTTGGAACATGCACAAAAAGATTCTTACCGTGGTAAGAATAGCACCGAAGTGGGCCAGAGAAGAGTATAATTTAAAAACAAAATAAGATGTTTAGCTTTTTTGATAAAAATAAAATAGAGGAACAGGATATCTCCTTTCTTAAAAATGTGATTTGCATCTTGCCAAATAGGTGGAACTTTCTCCTAGAACAAATTAATAGCAAACATATTATAGGAAAATGTAAAAATAAACATTATGGAAAAGGATTTTATAGTTTAATTCTCAATAGAGAATACCATGATTATAGTGATTACAACTATCCCGAGTTAGTAACACTGTCAGGTATTCTTATTTGGAATAAAGAAAGACAAGTGTATGTAGAAGTGCAACTAGATATTTCGTTTGGTACAATAATTGGTTATTATTTTAATTCGAAATATAATTCTCTAGATTGGCATAAAATCTGTCTAAATACGCTAGAAGAAAATACATGTGCAAATCATTCAAACGGAAAGAAAAATATCATACATTTTTTTCTGCAAAAACTTTCTTTAGAAGAACAAAAGAAAATAGATATAGGTGATATTAATGAACTTGAGATTGGAGGGAATATATATTATACTATTAAAAATTTAAACGATGGAGATTATATAGCCATTAATAATGCAGGAGAAGTCTTCTCCATAACTCATACTCCTTTTGAAGTAAAGATGTTATCCACCTCTATTAGTGCATTTTTCAACAAACATCGTGACTATTAATCTATGTTGGAAATATCAGGTTGCATATACCTATTAGTAAGGGTGTTGGTCATATGCTTCTGTCAAGCTATCTTAAAAAGGCTACAGCAGAGGCCAGCCATAACTATACTGTTGTTTTACAAAAATTAGAAAAAAATACAGTCACGGAGAACTCCTAAAGTGAAATTAATTAGGAACGATAAATCTGCTATGAGAGAAACAAAAGAATTATATGGAACTTTGGTTACATTTACAACAGGAGTGGAGACAATACAAAAAGAAGTTGGAAAGAAAGTACAATCACAATTACCTAAAGATTATGGCGGTCAATAAAATGGAGTACAAACAGGTACATAGATATCTTTTTTTAATGATTTTAGCTTGTGCTATATATTTATTCTACAGTATTATAGTTGTTTATTATAACACTCAAGCATTAAAATCTGGTCCAATTAAGTCGTTTAAAGTAGTGTCTGAACATAGCCCAAGTTTAACCGGCAAAAATATTTTTCATAAATTTTCGGGATGTTTTATGTAGTATTAATTTCATAAAAGACTGATAGATAGCGAGTTACCCCTTTAGTGTGATTGACCAGTTTTGAGTTGACAGGAAGAAAAGTTGTTAGACCTTTTTGTGCAAAATAATTCTACAACCTCCCTTTGTTCCAAGCACCAACGGTGCCAACGTGGTTTCCAAATCTTTGTCTTTAACGACATCTTCTTTTGCTCAGTCCTCTGTGTTCCATTTAAATAGGAAAAGTTCGTTTAAGATCCTTTCGAACTCCCCTTTCATCTATTCAATGATATATAATAATTGATTTAGTCCTCCGCACGATATGTGCCAAGCCTCCGCACCATTCGTGTTGGGCGTCCGCACCAAACATGTAGAATATCAGTAGGACAAAGAAGGGTGTAGCGAGATACCTCTTTTGGTTTGCTTGACAAGTTGTTTGCCCCGTTACGTTCCTTTTACATGCGAATTATTCCCTTCACTCATGTATGTTAAAAGAATATGTCCCCTTTTGTACATTCTGTTCTTACTTAGTTACTTGAACAATGAGAAGTTGACGCTACCATAACTTCTATGTTCGAAAAAGTGGGGGTGAGTGGAGAAATCATTGTTCTTGCCATGTTCAAAGACAAGTAGGCCATCTTCTTTTAATAAGTTATGTTGGAAAATGAGTTCTGGAATCGTTTCCAACTCTGGTAATGCGTAAGGAGGGTCAGCAAAGATGAGATCAAATAGTTGATGACAGCTTTTCAAGAAACGAAAGACATCGCCTTTTATAAGAATATTATCCTCTGTGCCAAGCTTCTCCATACACTGACTGATGAAACGGGCATGGTCACGGTCTTTCTCCACACTAACCACCTGTCGGCAGCCACGTGAGAGAAGTTCGAGAGAGATGCTCCCCGTACCAGCAAAGAGGTCAAGGGCAGTTGTCTCTTCCCAGTCAACATAAGCGTTGATGACATTAAATATATTCTCCTTGGCAAAGTCTGTTGTAGGACGAGCCTTAAAGGTACGTGGTATATCAAAATGCCTACCTTTATATTTTCCAGTTATGATTCGCATATTTTCTTTTATTCTAGATAGATAGCTTTCATATCGTATGGAAGTTCCTTCCGTTTCGCCAGTTGGCTGTTACTAAAATAAACTTCTTGATTGATAAGCCTGCAGAGCTTCAGATGCTGCTTTGCTTTGTCAATGAACCCATTCAGATAAGGCGTGTCACCAATAAGACACAGTTCATCTTTTTCGGTGTCCATTCCAGTCAACTTCCATATATAGAGGAGATAATACAATGCATCATGTTCGTTCTCCACCTCGTAGGAATTACTGAAACGAAATCTGTTTTGTTGAAAACTGAATACTTCCATACGCTTCTCGTGGAAATAAGCAAAGAGTTTTCTCCGTGGACCAGTATACAGATGGCGATAGATATGTGTCCATACCGACTGCATAAGTGGTTGTATGCGAATGTCCTTGAAATGGTCGTCGATAACAAGTTTGAGGTCTTTGTTAATTGCAAAGACGGCAATAGCATTCAAATCAGGAAGGATACTCGATAGAATCTCTTCGTTGCCTTGCCTATGATAGGTATGATGATAGAGTGTTTCGATATCCTGCGTGCCAAAGTCATCAATAGGCATGAGCATCACTGGTGTATCCATCTCTGCTAACAAACGTTTATATCCACTCTGCAGCAATTCCGATACCTTGAAGGCTTCACGCAGGTTGGCAGCAACGGAGATACCCATATTCATCTCGTAAGGCTCATAGACGAGCATGCCATTCTCTTGTGGGTCGCCCACCGCAAATGCCATGTTGTTCCTGCTAAATCTGATGGTAAGTCGCAGTTTCTTATCGGATATATTGTTATCAATCTCTGTCATTGTGGAAGTCGTATAACTTTTTATTGTTTGCAAACTTACGCAAAAAAATCCGATTACGATTGTTTTCCTATTGACAAATATCATCTTATAGGCTATTAGTAAGTATTAAAAAGAGGAAAAACAGCCGTTGATTCCTAAAAAAGCTATAACTTTGCACTCGCTTATTACATGCAATAACTATTCAATCGGCCATAGCTATGGTAGTGTTGAATAATAACGATTTCACATGGCAAGACAGTTTTTTGTTATCTTCGGATGCTTAGCATTGGGAGAGTTTGTTGTTTGGGCTACAGGAATAAAGCTGCCGTCCAGTATCATTGGTATGCTCCTTCTCACGCTTTTTCTAAAGTTGGGGTGGGTGAAGTTAGGTTGGGTAAAGCAGCTCTCTGAGATTTTGATAGCCAACCTTGGTTTCTTCTTTGTACCACCTGGGGTGGCGCTTATTCTCTATCTTGACCTTATTAAGGCGCAGTGGTTCCCTATTGTCACCGCCACTGTTGTCAGCACACTCTTGGTTCTTGTTGTTACAGGACAGATGCATCAGCTTGTCATAAAGTTTGAACGTCGGCTGATGGCGATGGACTTACTTCATCATCGTGCGCATGCACGGAAGATGAAGGAGGCATTGGAGCAAGAAAAGGAGTTTGAAGCGATGGAAGAAGCGGAGGAAATAGAGATAAATAAAGCTTTGCACGGACAAGAAACACTAACTAACGCGGAGGATGAATAATGAATTCATGGGATGAAACAATTGGTCAAACCATTGACCTTATACAGGATGGTAAGGATATCTTTTCCAATCAATATGTTATTCTAGCATTGACATTTGCGGTTTTCTTTTATATCCGTCGTTTACAGCAACGAACGGGCTGGATGTTGCTTAATCCTATTTTGATAGCCATTGTGCTTATTATTATTTATCTCAAGATTACAGGCGTGTCATTTGGTGTTTATAAGCAAGGTGCACAGCTCATAGATTTCTGGCTTAAACCGGCGGTTGTTGCCTTAGGTGTACCGCTTTATCTTCAGCTCGATGCGATAAAACGATTGTGGTTCCCAATCGTGATGTCACAGCTTGTGGGCTGTTTGGTGGGTATCGTGAGTGTTGTTTTTGTAGCCAAACTTTGTGGTGCTCCAGATATCATCATACTCTCAATGGCAAGTAAATCAGTTACAACACCTATTGCTATGGAGGTAACGCAGAGTCTTGGAGGTATTCCTTCGCTTACGGCTGCCGTAGTAGTAATCACGGGTATTATTGGTGCATTAGTTGGTTTTAAGACCTTGTCTTGGGGGCATGTCAATAGTCCTATCGCTCAAGGTCTTTCTATGGGTGCTGCTTCTCATGCCGTGGGTGCATCAACAGCGATGGCATATAGTAGTAAGTATGGTGCTTTTGCCAGTTTGGGTATTACGCTCAATGGTATTTTTACAGCTCTGCTCACACCAACTATATTACGCCTGATTGGGGTTATTTAGGGGGCTTTGTGTTATAGCGTGATAAAGTCTACTAACGTAAGAAGGAATTTATATACACTATTCCGCGAATAGTTTTAATTTCGTTTTGCTGTCACATTTAACATTTTGTGTAATCCTACTGTTACATAATAAGTTAACTAATGAATTAGGGTGACAGTAGTGACAGCAAAATTATTTTTACTGGGAAATGCTTTGTAATCGACATACTGTGTTAGAGTATGCAGAGACCGTTAACCCAAATCGGTAGGAAACTATACTATAGTAAGAATTATAGTTTATGTTTTATGACTTTTTATGACTATTCTGATAAATGCGTAGATGTTTTTCGTATAGCGTTAATGGAAGAATCGAAGTTATGGTTCTATAACGTTTCGTGTGGGTAATAGGTTTTGATTAGTTCGTAATATAACATATTACTACAATAAAGTTTTCAGTTTTAGAATATCTTTCATACTCTCTTTTTTGCTAATAAAACTCATGACTTCGAAAATCTAAGGTCTGTCTATGAATGTAACGGAAATTATACTATGCAAGTTTCTAAATCTACCTGCACGAAACGTTACAGAGCAAAAAATCCGATGCCTATATCTCCAAGAATATTGAAAGGCGGAGGCTGTAAGTTTTTTGTAATTAACCACTATTTTTTCCTTTTTCTTGACATAACCTTAGTAAATAAATACTATCTTTGTACCCGAACGAGTTGAAAAGCCAAACAATGGTCAACACCATAAGTATTACTACCTGACACTAAGGCCTGAGAACATCTTAATATTTTTTTAAGTTAAGTCATATCAATAAAATTCTAATTATTATGAAGTTATACTCCGTCTGTATCACGTTTATGTTGTCTCTGCTTAGTTGCTTTGGACAAGAGACACATATCATCGAACCGAGCATTCTCGAAATCAGTTATCACACAAAGTATCTTAACAGTTATGATGACTATGCACTTAGGATAGGGAAAAATGTAAGTGAATACTTTAGCTATCATACTTTACGCTTCGATTCCTTAGGGAGCAACCCTGAGACAGTTGAAGCGGTAATTAACGAATGGATAGAAAGACTCGAAAGTAAGAATCAAACTACTAAGGTAGAAAGTCCTAATAGTGGTGATTATCTTTACAGAAATCTTGAAGAAGGAAAAATGACAACCTACACACAGGTCTGGGACTCTCATTATAAGATAACAGAGGACATACCCACACCGGAATGGGTTATTCACGAAGACAGTACACGAAGTGTCATAGGCTTTAATTGCACGATGGCGACCACACATTTCCGTGGACGAGACTGGAAGGTGTGGTTCAGTGAGGAGATTCCTTTACCGCTCGGTCCGTGGAAATTAGGTGGACTACCCGGTTTAATCTTAGCTGCACATTGCGATGGCTATTTAGACATAATTGCAAGTAACATTAAAAGAGAACAGTTGTCACCTGTCAAGTTTTATAATTTCTGGAAAAAAAAGTATAAGGATATAGACCGACTCTCTTATTTAAAAAAGGCTTCAGACCCTACAATCTACCCAAAGAATACAACCATGACTCCCAAAATGGAGTTAGAATAAGATATTACTGATGAAGAAATATATTACCTTATGTTTACTTATCCTACTTGTACAGTCAATAAGTGCACAGAGGATAGTGGAAGGTGTCGTTACTGATGTAGGAGGACACCCTGTGTCTGCAGCTATTATCAAGACTATAGATGCAACCACAAAAAAGACATTACATTTCTGTCAGACAGATTCTAAAGGAAAATTTACTATCACAGCACAAGAAGGTAATATTCTATCCAAAAGAGCATCAATAAAAAAGCACGTTGTGAATTTATTTTACATTATCCACAAAAGCTATAAACACAACTACTATTCCTCTTACATAATACGCTGCAAATTATTGAGCCAAATAGTTGCGCCGTATTGAATATTATTATATATTTGCAATATCTAAATCAATGAGACCTATAAAGAAAAGAGACTAATGCACAGTGGATTATCTCTAAACACGTTAATCAAAAATAATGATTATGAAATTATACTCTTTCTGTATCACATTCATGTTGTCACTGCTTAGTTGCTTTGGACAAGAGACACATATCATTGAACCGAGCATTCTCGAAATCTGTTATCACACAAAGTATCTTAACCGTTATGATGACTATGCGCTTAGAATAGGAAAGAATGTAAGTGAATATTTTAGCTATCATAATTTACGGTCCGATTCCTTAGGGAGCAACCCTGAGACAGCTTTGGCGATAATTAATGAAGAGATAGAAGCTGCTCGCAATAAAAATAAGACCATTCCGACAGTAGGAGGTCCTAATTATAATGATTATCTTTACAGAAATCTTGAAGAAGGAAAAATGACAACTTACACACAGGTCTGGGACTCTCACTATAAGATAACAGAAGACATACCCACACCGGAATGGGTTATTCACGAAGACAGTACACGAAATATAATAGGGTTTAATTGCACAATGGCGACAACACATTTCCGTGGACGAGACTGGAAGGTGTGGTTCTGTGAGGAGATTCCTTTACCGCTCGGTCCGTGGAAATTAGGTGAACTACCCGGTTTAATCTTAGCCGCGCATTGCGATGGTTTTTTAGACATAATTGCAAGTAACATAAAAAGAGAGCAGTTGCCACCTGTAACGTTTTATAATTTCTGGGAGAAAAAGTATAAGGATATAGACCGACTCTCTTATTTAAAAAAGGCTTCAAACCATACGCTCTATCCAAAGAATACAATCTTTATTCCCGAAATGGAATTAGAATAAGATATTACTAATGAAGAAATATATTATTTTATGTTTGCTTATCCTACTTGTACAGTCAATAAGTGCACAGAGGATAGTGGAAGGTGTCGTTACTGACGTAGGAGGACACCCTGTGTCTGCAGCTATTATCAAGACTGTAGATGCAACCACAAAAAAGACATTACATTTCTGTCAGACAGATGCTAAGGGGAAATTTACCATTACAGCACAAGAAGGTAATATTCTATCTATTTCAGCAATAAGTTA
Source organism: Prevotella scopos JCM 17725 (assembly GCF_018127785.1). Classification (NCBI taxonomy): domain Bacteria; kingdom Pseudomonadati; phylum Bacteroidota; class Bacteroidia; order Bacteroidales; family Prevotellaceae; genus Prevotella; species Prevotella scopos. Next base: position 1,291,943 of record NZ_CP072390.1, on the reverse strand, counting down.
TAAAAAGCAGGAATTAAAGGTTACAATGGATATGCCTGCACAGCATATTACATTAGAGGAAGATACGAAAACGTTATCGGAGATAACTGTAAAGGCAAAGCCAATTAAGATAAAAGGTGATACGATTCAATATCTACTCACTACCTATAAAAAAGAAGGAGACCGAACATTGGCTGATGTTCTTGCGCGTGTCCCGGGCTTTGATGTGAATAAAGAAAATGGCGAGATACAATACGAGGGTAAGTCTATCAGCAACTTCTATATAGAAGGTATGAATCTGATGGGAGGGAAATATGGCTTGGCAACAAAGTCATTGCCTCAAGAGGATGTAGCAACGGTAGAAGTAATGAAGCATCATCAACCTATCCGTGTGTTAGATGATTTTACTTATTCTGACGATAACGCTATCAATATCAGAATGAAGCAAGGGGCTAAGGCACACTGGGTGACGACCTATAGCGGTGGCATAGGACTAAAGAGTCATGGAGGATTGTGGAATTTTGAAACCTTTGCCATGCGTCTGAAGCCTTCTTTTCAGACAATTCTCACCTATAAGACAAATAATATAGGTAAGAATATAAGGAGAGAGACGGACAATCTTTTAAGTTTTAATGAGCTACAAAGTCCTTTGTCAGCTATGCTCTCTCTTCCTTCACCATCGCCTTTATTGCTCAAAGGACGTTCATTATTTAACCGCACACATGTAGTTAGTTTGAATGCACTACAGCGTATAGATGAAAACTCTCAGGTAAACGTGCAGATTACATTTGTCAATGACCGTAATGAGGCTACCTCTTTGCGCCATTCAGACTTTTATACGAATAGCGGTATAAGGACAATAGAAAACAGAAAACAGTATTTGGAGAAAAGTAATGACCTCTTTGCAAAGATAAAATACGAGAATAACGCTAAAAATCATTATCTTAAAAATGAGCTTTCTGGTGACTTTTCTTGGAACAAACAATGGCTGAATGAACAGGGGACTCATCCGCATAAGATGATGGGTAATCTTCCGATTTATACATTAAAAGATAATTTCAGTATAATGAAGAAATATGGCAAACGCCTTATTACTCTGCAATCAAAGAATATAATGGATGTACGTCCGCAACAACTATATGTCGATTCACTGGTACAGTCTATTAATCAACATTACTATGAAACGAATACGGACGTAAGTGGAAGTCTTAGAATAGGTAGATTTATTCTATCAGGAGAAATAGGAGTAAATGCAGGAGAACACCGCTTCACTTCTGATTTAGTGGGAGTTCCAGATAGTATTGGACTACTGATGGGCAAAAGCAGCTTTACATTTGCAAGTTTCTATACCAATCCGAGCATTGAATATACAGTGAAGGACTTTAATTTCACATTATCTGGCGATATGTCGTACAACCATTATAAGTATAGTTTAGATAATGGTCAGTCTAAATTCTTATTCTCCCCTAACCTCCGTATAAGATGGAAAGCCACAGCATCATGGACATTCTCGGCTGATGCATCTATTAATACAATGCAGATTAATGCTGCCCAATTTTATCCAACGTTGGTACTGCAAGATTATCAATATATGAATAAAGGTCTGGCAGGCTATAATCTAAACAAAGAGAAAAGCGTAGGAGTAGGAGTTGTTTATAGCGATGCTCTGAAAGGTACTTCTATACGATTCCGCATATCAAAGTCGTTTGGAGACTCTCCTTATACATCAACCCAAGATTTTGTGGGCAACTATATCGTAGAATCACTGACACAAGGAGACACGAAGTACAATAGCTGGAATATGTTCCTAATGGCTTCGCAAGGAATAGGCTTCTTGAAAGGAAAGCTAAATGTAAAGGCGTTATATAATGCCATGAATAGTTATATGGTTCAGAATAACCAACGAATGCCTTACGACACAAAGAACTTAAATATAACCTCTAACCTTGATATAGGTTTAATAAAGGGTGTAGATTTAACTTATAAACTTACTTATGGCTTTCATCAGATGAAGATGCCTGCTTTCGGAAAGACTTCTAACCTAAATAGTTGGAAGCATGAGGGAAGACTTAGAGTACCCCTTTGTAAGGTCTTAAGTCTGGAAACTTTGACGGAATACTATCATAACGAGATTGCACAAAAGGAGTTTAAGGATATGTTCTTTCAAGACTTCACTTTGATATTTAAAGCCAAACACTTCGACCTGAGTCTTGCGTGGAACAATGTCTTTAATAATAAAAGCTATAGCTATGGGCTTAACAATACGCTTTCAAGTAGCTTTAGTAATCAAGACATTAGAGGTAGAGAGCTGATGCTTAGTTTTTATTATAAACCTTGATGTCCATTCCTCACACAAGTAATTGTGGATGTGGGTATCAAAAATAGGCTTTAATTTTAATACGCTTAACGCACATTAAATCCCTACCCTTTCATATACAGCAATGGTGTTAACCCTTCGCACATGTGGTGCATACCATCCGCACCACATGTGCTAAGCATCCGCACCACATGTGCTAAGCCTCCGCACCAAACCGGTGGAATATCAACACACAACCCACACGATTCGTTATAGAGCCAAAGAAATTGAATTTCATAACACCAAGAGAATCCTTTTACGAACTGATTAAGTAAATTTGTACTTGCTAGTTGAATTCACGTATGCAAGTTCAACATAGAACTGCAATTTTTGGTGCAGGTGTAGCCTAATAATCTATACCTGAAAACACCGAGGGGTTTGGGGGCGAGCAGCCCCCATGTAAGAGATAATTCAACAAGCAATGCATAAAAACAAAAAAGGGAGACCTCTGTCTCCCAAGGATTAATTAAATTTGCATTGTGACGTACAAACAATTAACCTCGGGGCAAAGTTACACAATTTCTGTACTACTCCAAAATAGAACAAAACAAAAAGACATCGCCAAGGCGATAAATGAAAAAATATTATACTTATGGTAAAGAGTAGCTTTGGAGACAAACCAAAAGTACAGATATTTTTCTACGTATTATATGAACGTATTTCTGTCCTGAACATCGTAAGAATATAAATAACTATATGTAATTTTATAACAACTAAATGAGTTATTGAGCAATGAAAACCTATGAATTCCATTATTCTATTCATGAAGTGGACGGAAAAGAAGTTGAGTTAATTGAATGTACTACATGGCCTCGCCTAGATGTTCAAGTCATACGTACTACACCCGAACGCTTTGAGGAGGATTTGAAAATCATTAAAAGTCGTGGTCTCTATGGTTATTCTCCGCTGGATAAGACTTTTATCCTTCTGCATGCAGGCGGTGAGGGCAATGGTGAATTAACTCAAAGTAATGTCAAAGAGATTCTCAACGGCATGAAAGAGATTATGAATGCGGCTGTGAGATGGTGGATGAAAAACAAAAACAATATCAAATAACAAGAGGAGGGTGCGTCAAAACTCCATTTTAATAAACATGAGCTTATAAATTGAAACTTGCTCGCTTTTAAAAGCAATAAAAAGAGCCATATCATCACTCGAATACTGGGTTTGATATGGCTCTTTTATTTTTAAAGTTACAAATTGTAACTTTGGTCTGTCTTTATTTTAGTTTTGACACACCCTCTGCTATGTTAGTTTGTTGGCTTTTCTTTTCTACCTCCTTTGCATATTAAACCCAGCGCAAATTCCCATACCATTCTTCACATTGCTGTAAGTAGTACGGATGTTAGATAGACCTGCTTGGGCAAGAGAGTTGTTTGAAACATCGTTCAACGCCTGCAAGAAACGGTAGTAAGCAGGGGTGATATGATAGAGTTCTACCTCCACACCTTCCTCGATATTATACAATCTCTTCAACTCCTTCGCTGCCTTATCAGACATATTTGTGGCACGCACAAACGGCTCAATGTTCAGATGAAGGGTATAGGTCTTGCCGTTGATAGTAGCATCATCAAAGATATAGAAGTTCTGATAGAAGTCACTACTGAAGTCGAAATCGTCGTCTATATCAGACAGTGGATTCAGCAATGGTTCACTTGCCGTAGTAATAGGCACATAGAAGTTATCGTACTGATATTCGATAGAGACGCTATCCCATTGTTGATATTTGCTCGTCTCTAAATATTCGTCGTAATCATAGTAGACTCTTACTACCTGCATTTCTCCTCCCATATTACGGTAGCATGCCACATAAAAATTGCGCAACATCTTCCTTCTCACACATACAGCATAGTAGTCGTGTGTCTCAGCAGGGTCGGTGAAGGTTGCTTGCAGCTGTAGGAAGTCTTTTACACTTGACGAAGGGTCTTCCTTCATACGCACCATGCGCGTCGCAAGGTGGCTTATACCAATGGCTTGTGGAATCTCTGTAGATGCCTCAACAGCCTCTAAGCCTTGTGCTTCAACACGCAACTGCACCTTGTCGCCTGCTTTCTGCTTTCCCACAACACGATAGCGACCATTGCCTAAGGCTGTCACCGGCATGGTTTGTCCGTTCAACTGATAGCTGATAGCTGCATCGTCAATTAGCACATTCTTCTGTGTTGCGTTATATTGTTTCAAAGGTATGCTACGTGACACTGTGATATAAGTGGTGTCAGCAGTAGAAGGCATACAATAGACAACCAACTTTGCCTTTGCCTCAGGCAGGTTGCTGACGCTGAATTCATCCTTGCAACTCATTACCGACAGGGCAAGGAAGAGGAAAAATAATATCTTTTTCATACTCGAAGCTTAGAATTTAAATGTATAACTGAACGATGGAATAACAGGGATGAACGCCATGTTCTTTATCTTCATCTGTTTTTTATCGTCGATTTTCACACGTACCCACATAGAATTCAGGTGGCAATAGGCATTATAGAAACTGAGGTTCCAGATGCGCTCATTGCCCTTCTTGGTCGTATGACGGAAGTCGAAGCCGATGTCAAGACGGTGATAAGCTGGCAAGATGATGTTGTTTGGCTTTTCGTAAGCAAAGTTCAAGCCACCGTCACTATTCCAAGTGAAGTTCAAGGCTTCGGCAGACTGGTCTGGTACGTTTGGCAATCCAATATACTGTGTTGGGATGGTCATGCGGTTACCAGTGCGGAAGGTCCATGCGGCAAAGGCTGCAATCTTCTTCGTGATGTTCCAACGGCCAGTGAAGGTGAACTTATGACGGTTGTCAAACTTATCATAGTACCATCCATCGTAGAAGTCATCAAACTTCTTCTCTGCCCATGAGAGGGTGTAAGAACCATGTAGATTGAGGTTGGAGATATTGTAATCAGCATCCAACTCAACACCATATGAGCGGCCTTCGCCCTCCATAACGAAATAGTCCCAATTGGCTGCTGGCGGCTCCAGTCCTACCCAACTTGAATATTGTAGGATATGGCTTGAACGCTTGTAATAAGCCTCTAACGAGAGCAACCAGTGTTTGTTTGGTTTCATATAGGCTCCCGCAGCCACCTGCCATGAGCGCATTGGATGTAGACGAGCTGTCGTTGGCACCCAATAGTCGGTTGGAAGATCGAGGAAGGAATTGGCAATCTTATGCACAAACTGGCTCATCAACGTGTAGCTTGCTTTGAAAGATAGACGGTCGTTAGGCTGGAACTTCATTGCCAGACGTGGACTCAGCGTTGAGAAGGTCTTACCACTAATATGGAAGACATCCGCATTCACACCGCCGTTGAGGCTCCACTTCTCGTTGAGCATCATTTCGTCTTCGGCATAGAAAGTCAGCTGATGTGCCACATTCTTGTTATGACTGTGGCTCGCAATGGTATCAGTCTTTGCCATACCTTCGCCCTGATAGCTGTCAAAACGACTGGTGGTCTGTGGCTGGAAGCGGTGATAAGTATAGTCATGACCGAAGCGAATGTGATGACGTGGGTTTGGACGGAAGTCGAAAGCTGCTCGATATCCAAGGTCATCGATAGATGAACGATAGCCATGAGAGGTCAGTGTCAGCTGTTCTTTCTCTCCTGGGCGTGTAAATCTCCACTCATCCGAACTGCTAACCGTTGAGCGATTGTGCGTATAGACGGCTGTGAAGTTAGCAAAGAGCTTCGGTGAGAACTGGTAGTTCCAGTCTAAGGCAGCATTGAAGTTACCCCAATGGAAACGGTTTTCATAGATGTCGATGTCGTTATAACCACTGCTATTGTTACTACGCCACTCGTCTTTTGCGTCTAATCGGTCCTCACCAGAGTAGATGCTCAGCGACATACGCGAACGCTCATTGAAGATATTGGTCAGCTTGAAGTTTAAGTCATGGAAGAAATACGACATACTCAACTTGTCTTCATTGTCGCTCTTGCTGTTCATAATCGCAAAGGCAGGACGGGTCAAGAGGTCTAACCAGCTACGACGCAAGCCGAAGTTATAGGATGTCTTGCCCTTTCTGATAGGTCCTTCGATATGGAAGGCACCATCGAGCAGACCGATACGATAGCTGCCATGGGTGTTATAAAGGTCGCCATCAGCTGTACGCACGTCGATGACACTCGACAGACGACCGCCATAGCGTGCTGGGAAACCGCTCTTATAGAAGTCGACATTCTTCACTACGTCCGCATTGAACGAGGAGAAAAGACCTAAGGTGTGGTTGGTATGATAGAGTGGTGTACCATCGAGGAGGAAGAGGTTTTCGTCGCCATTACCACCATGAACATAGAGGCCACTGGCAAGTTCCATACCATCTGACACACCACTCGTGCGCTGCAAAGTCTTGATAACGTCAGGACTACTCAACAATGCGTATTCAGTCTTAATATCCTTTGGTGAGAGAGAAATCTTACCTGTCTGTGTTTTTAGCAAAGGCGAGTTAAGGTCGGTTGTCACCACAACCTCATCCAACTGTGCTTCGTTCTGCAGGATGATGTCATGATTTTGATTGGCAGTAAGTTCTATGGTTTCGACAAGGGTCTTATAGCCCACGTAGCTACACCTAATTTCGTGCCGTCCCTCGCCTAATGTGAGCGAGAAATGTCCGTAGGCATTGGTCATCGTACCTTGTCGTGTGGTGAGGTCGTAGATAGTTGCGTTGATAAGTGGTTCTCCATTACGGTCTTTCACATATCCACTGAGTGTAAAACGCTGTCGCGTCTTGTCCTCGTCAATACTCCGAATTACTCTTTGTACAGGCGCATTACTTTTCAAAGTAGTAGCCTCAGAATCCGTAGCCTTATGTGCATACAAACCCAAAGGACTGAGCCATAAGGCAGCTAATAATAATTGTTTATTCATCTGAAAATAAATTTAAGCGGTACAAAGATAGGGATTTTAATTCAGAATTCATAATTATGATTACCGATATTAGAAAATGTGGCTCTATAACGAATCGTGTGGGTAATTCGTTATAGAGCCTAAAAATATTGTCAAAAAACTAAACACAACTCTAAATTGACCTTAGTTTTAATACGCTTGACGCACATTAAACTACTACCCTTCCATATACAGCAATGGTGTTAATCCTCCGCACATGTGGTGCATACCATCCGCACGACATGTGCTAAGCACCCGCACCAAACCGGTGGAATATCAATACACAACCCACACGATTCGTTATAAAATCATTTCACGAATAGTAAAAACCTGATTTTTAGAAGTCTAAGAAGGATATGTGTCAAAGGGTGAACGAATAAGAGACGAGCGAGCTTCTTTCCAATTCTTTATTCTGCAATGTCTCAAAGAACCTTCTGTTAATGCAGCAAAGATCGCAATTTCCTCGTAGAAAACAAAGTGGATGGGAAGAAATCGGACTATAAACTTTGAATTTCTTATATCTTCGTTAGAAAATCTCTTCAAAGCCTTTCTCGATGAGGTGATAAATACCGACAACAGGCTGATAATCAAAACATATATTTCGAAAAAAATCAGTTTTAAAGGGATGTCGCAACTATGAAAATGAAGCCTTCTCAAATAGCCATGAAATTGCAAGTTCAACATAGAACTGCAATTTTTGGTGCAGGTGTAGCCTAATAATCTATACCTGAAAACACCGAAGCGTTTTGGACGAGCAGCCCTCATGTAAGAGATAATTCAACAAGCAATGCATAAAAACAAAAAAGAAGGTGTGTCAAAATACAAATACCATTTTGGTAATCTTATAGTTTGAAACATTCCAATGAAGAAAGACCATTTCTATACTCAGTTTTGAGTAAAGGAATGGTCTTTTCTTTTCCTTTAGAAGAATCCCTCAATCCCGCAGCATTATTCCTTGTGAGAAAATTTTATGTGTTGAGATGTCTTTTTGTGGCTCTATATGTTGATATGAGGTTTTTCGGGGCTTCTTGGGTCTTGTCTAGGCATGAAATCCCCCACCCAAACCATTGGGGAATGTGAGAATCATAAAGACATGCTGTTTATTCAAGGAATACTTTGCATCGAATTTGTGGGCTGGAACAAACTGGTGGTCAAAGTCCATGTCAACATGGCTGCCCGCCTTTACAAGCCCCATCCTCTGTATCATTCGCAGAAGTAAGGTGTTTAGCTTCTCTGCAGTGTTGAAACTGTAAGACTTGCCAGAGGTTTCGCTCTTATAGACAATATTCTCTTCGGCAAGCTCCTTTAGTCCGCGTCCCACTGTGTCGGCACTGGGTAATAGTGTATTAGGTCTCTGCTTGAACTGCCCTATAAGCACATTGATGTCCCTCAAGGCATTCGCCACCACAAAGGTAGCTGAAGAAGAGAGAACCGAAAATGCTTCCATGACTAAAAGCCCTATCACTACACCCACGTTTGCCCAATACAGATTCTGTGAGTTTTTCAAAGCCCAACTTAGAGAAAACGTCCATAATGTGATAAATTCTACCGAAAGAAGTGATATTCTCGTTTTTAATAGCTATCTTTGTCATGTCAGATGTTTTGCTTGCTTGTTAGTTTAGCAGCGCCAAGATAGGTGAAATTTCTGACATATCCAAGTGTTTTGAGAACTTTGTTTCTCAGACACTTGGAGTTCTTAAAAGATTTTACGCTGCGGAATTAAGGGATAATAAGAATTCTCCTCATGCTAACCAGAAAAAGAAAGAAGCAAATGGAGATAGATATGAAGAATATAAGCGAGAATACGACAAATTAAAGTCTTCACCTAACAAAACGCCTGAAGTAAAAAAGCAAATAGAGAAATTAAAGAGACAAATGAATCGGGCTAATGAACGTAGAAATTTCAGTGGTGAAAACCATAGTAAAAACCATAAAGGTAATAGATGATGGACAAATATACTTTTATAACCAATTATCAATATGGAGAAAAAACAGACGTTTTACAAATAGATGCAGTTTCTATGAAAGTTGCCATGACCCAATGGGCTGATGCGTTGAAATTTCCACATATTGGTAATATTAGCAAGTCTAAAGTGAAGCAACATATATATAGTGGCTATATAGAGGAAATACCCTTGAAGAAGCTACATCATATTAGTTGCTTATATGAAAAAGTCAATGGAAAAATAATTGAAGCATATATTTTTCAGCATTGTCATCTTCCTTCAGAATTGCAAACTTTTAATATTATAGTTTTATTTAAGGGAGGAACATATGTAAGACAAATACAAGCAGATGGTTATCGTGAAGCGATTCGTCTTTGGGGGAAATACCTATCTTGGCACTTTTATAATAGCATAGAACGACAAATAATAAAAGAAGTACTTAAGAATAATTTTGAAGAACTTTTAAATTCCCTCATGCCTAAGGTTTGGTCATTCTCCTTGGTGGTAGATGATTCTATATTGGAAATGTTCATAGTAGAGTGTTAGTGAAATGAGAGCCCTAGATTCTTTAGTATTTAAATACTTCTTAACACCCATATAAGGGTAATAGGCAATACCCTTATAAGGGTGTTCCTCATTACCCTTATATGGGTATCAAAAAACGTAAACAATAAACGAGAAAGAACAGCGTTAAATAATTGATAACTATAAACAATTAAAAGTATGATTGAATTTTAAGTAAAATCTGGATCTGAGAATAAAAGTTTTATTTCTTCTGATGCTTTGGCGGCATTGATTGGAGCGGTTGGAACAGTCGCTCTGCAAGAGATAGGGGAATAAGAAGTAATCATTCCAATCATTTGCACTTACAAGGATTCAAACCCAATATAAAAACAGTAGAGTATATAAATGCTCTTCCTGAAGTAGTTGTTATTGGAAAACGAAAATGAAAAAAACACTCCTTATATTGATTATTTTATCACTCCCCTTGATATCTAAGGGGAGTGATAACCTTATTGCTGTTCTTTACTTAAAAAACTGCAGTTACGTATCATCTGATAGCGTATATACATTTCTTAATTTAGATGGAACTATGTTTGATGAATTAAGATCAAGGAATGGCAATGAACCAACGTGTCTGAAAATAGATAGGGATAATGCGGTCTCATATTATCCGGATTTAATGATTTACGTCTTCTTTTGTAAATTATCACCAACCAGAAAGGTCCTTGTTAGGGTTGGTCATGATTGGAAAATATTAAAAACAAATAGTCCTTTTACAGTCTTACCTACGAAGAGGTATCTTTTATCCTTAGATATTCAGTTAAGAGTTGGTGATATTTTATACGATAAAAGAGATAAGGTGAAAGTAAAAAGATGTATAACACGTCATATTATTGACGCAAGAGGAGATTACGTCGCAGTTGAAATAAAGAAAAGGAAGTTGTGGTTTCGATGGAAGATAAATTATCAAGTGACCCCTGATAGATTATTGTATAACTAATATTATGAATCAGCAAAGTACAAGTGAAGAAAGACGGTGTGGTTACCACAGCTTCTAAGGGTAGTGCTCCGAAGGACGAGATCGTGATGATTGTCAGCGGACGCAACGTAATGACATCCGTTTATGACATGGGCGATCGTCTCACAGAGGTAAACCACCCTGTCAGCGGTATTACCACCTTTACTTATGACAATCTCGGCAATGTACTCACCAAGCAGACAGCCAATCTCAAAAAGGAGGGCAAGACCATCAACTATGAGTATGATTACGGACGTCTGACAGCTATCAATTATCCTGACCATCCGGAGAACAACGTGAAGTACCACTATGGTGGCATTCACTCTTCTTACAATCACATCGGCAGGCTGATGCTCCGTGAGGATGGTAGCGGTGCTATCGAGTACTACTACGGCAAGATGGGTGAGGTGTTGAAGACGGTGCGCACACTGATTGTGCCAAACCAGGCGGTGGCAACCTACGCAACACAGTGGAAGTACGACAGCCAGCGTATCGTATCTAAGCTTGGCGACTATTGGTCTTATTTACGATGGAGTTGCCACTGTAGTGCCTGTGTTGCCTGCTGATGCAAGTTCTGCAATTGGAGCCTATCGCTTTATGCGGGCAGCAAAAAATGTCGTTGGATCTGTAAGCAAACTAGGAAAACTTAAGATTTTTAAAGATAATCAAAGAATACTGAAAGTTATTGGAAAAGCAGAAAGTGCCATTTCAGATCATTTGAACCTCTCAGATGTAGCAGGTGCAGTTCAAGATATATTAGGTATTCCTGTCAGGAATGGGAATAAGGTATATTCACACATATCAGAGGTAAGTGATGCTATGAAATCTCTTACAAATTTAAAGAGTGAATTAAAAGCTACACTAAGAAAAAGTGGACTAACATCTACAGAAAACAAATAAATTAACAAAACTTTGAAAGAGATAGATTCACACTTAAACAGAATAAATAAGGTTTTAAATAAAGCTCATGAAATTGTAGATTAATAAAAAAGAAATGTCTTCGTTGTTCAATAAAGCAAAATAGACATTTTCATTGACAGAGGAAGAACTTCTATACCTGAAGAATTTGTTAAATAAGATTGAAACATGTTCTTGGCAGGAGGATTTTTCCTATGGAATTCACAATGGTATTGCAGCTTTTGGTCTATGTACGAAACCAACTAAAGGAAACATAGACGATGTCATATCAACTGTGTCAACGGCTAACACAATAAACTCATATAACCGCTGTTATATCAGCATACTTAGATTTAGCAAATGACACAAGACGAGTACGCCGAGATGTTGTCTCAGGCAAAAGAACAGTTCAAACAAGGTACTCCTTTGTTTGGTAAGGATGGTGCATTCCATCGTGTATTGGAAGATTTCCTCAATTCAGCTCTCGAGTGTGAGATGGACTCTCACCTTTATAACACTAAGACATCCACAAAGATTAATCGCCGTAACGGCAAGATGTCCAAGGAGGTTCAAACAGAGTATGGTCCTGTAGAAATAGATACTCCACGTGACAGAGAAGGGAGTTTTACCCCTGAGATTATCAAAAAACGACAGACGATATTAGCAGAAGGTTTGTCCGATAAGATTATCAGTCTTTATGCTACAGGTCAGAGCATGTCTGACATAAGTAAGTTCCTTGAAGAGAACTATGGTACCAAGATATCCAAAGAGACAATAAGTAACATTACGGACAAGGTCTGGCCTGAGATAAAAGCCTGGCGCACACGCTCTTTGGAAGAAGTCTATCCGATAGTTTGGATGGATGCTATCCATTACAAGGCACATGACGACACGGGTGCTACAACATCTCGTGCAATATATAATGTCATTGGTGTTGACAAGGAAGGACATAAAGATCTTCTGGGTATGTATGTATCTCATAGCGAGGGCGCTAACTTCTGGCTCAGCGTACTTACAGACCTTCAAAACAGAGGTGTCAAAGACATTCTTATAGCTTGTGTAGATGGCCTTACGGGCTTCCCAGATGCCATCCAGAGCGTATTTCCTAAGACGGATGTACAGCTATGTATTGTACATCAAATCCGTAACTCAGTGAAGTATGTCGCCAGCAAGAATCAGAAGGAGTTCCTAAAGGATTTGAAGATGGTTTATGCTGCACAAACTAAGGAGAAAGCAGAGATAGAACTCGATAATTTGGAGAAAAAGTGGGGTAAGCAATATCCTATCGTCATCAAGTCGTGGCGTGACAAGTGGGATAACCTCTCACACTATTTTGACTATACGGAACCTATCAGACGTATCATGTATACTACCAACATTGTAGAAGGTTATCATCGTCAGATACGTAAGGTAACAAAGACAAAGGGAGTTTTCCCAACTGACGAAGCTCTCTTCAAACTCGTATATCTTGCCTATCGTAACATCAAAAAGAAATGGACTCAGCCATTGCGAAACTGGGGCCAGACAGCCCAACAGTTCGCTATAAAGTTTGGCGACCGCTTCCAATTATTATAGGTTCATGAAGTTAGGCATCCGGAAATTAGGCAGTTCAAAAATACTGTCGTATCTTTGCAACACCAAGAGAAGATGCGATGGTTTATACCACCAGCAAATTAAAAATCAGGCTGGGCATCGAGCCCAGCCTGATTTTACCAAGAGAAAGACTGCTCCGGTTTGCCCATCAGCATTACTCATGCTCCTAAAGAAATGAAGCCAATGACACAGTTCAGATGACGTACCCAAAACATAGCTATAGTTGAGAAATTCATTAATACAGAAGCATTTTGTGATTCAATCACAGCCGTTGCTTTGAAAGTGTTATGTAGTAGTAGTTATTGGAATTTAGTGGAAAAATATGAAGATGTACTTTGCAAGTTCATCAATTTAGATGATGAATCTTATGAAGATACTATCCATACAGCTATAAGTTGTATGGGGACTTATTGCCATACTACAAAGAATAAGTTATATATAGCCTTGCTATTTTCATTATTCAACAACGCACTAAGTAAACATAGCAATGATGAACTTCAGATACCAAGTATAGAGGCTCTTTACAATGCTCTTGAATCGGTTATATGGGGAGATAAGTATCCTAAAAACAGAAGAGTCACATTTGGAGATATGAAGATACCTGAAGATATTAGTGAGGAAGTCATTAAAAAAATTCAGTCAATTATACAATGATTTTTTATATATGGTGGTGGTATAGTAATGTTTCAAATCAGTAGTTATCAAAATAATCATATGATTATCAATGAGTTTTGTAAATATTTGGTATAGGAGAATGTGTCTATTTCGATACATCCTCGTCTGCCATCTGGCTTCTTTTGATTCTGCTTTTTCATGGATAAAAAACAAAAAATCACTGTAAAACCTTGATCTTACAGCGATTATCCTTGTTTTGAAGGCTAAAATGACGTATTGTTTGACATCCTTTTGAAACCTATTTGTGGACCAGCCTGGGCTTGAACCAGGGACCTCCAGATTATGAGTCTCGCCACACAAACTATATATGAGCTTATTTATCAGCTTGTTAATGAACTCTGTGCGAATAAGAGGTCAACTATAGGTCAACGCTCTATCGTATCACAAAGTTAAAAAAATATCTTGAATAATACTGTACTAAACTAACATATTTAGGTCAGTTGTGTGAAAATAATCTCACACTTTGAAATAGGAGGTATTGCTGTTTATCTTCTATCTGTGTTTTTCTTATATAATGCGTTTAACTCTCTTTTTGTGGAGGGTAGTCCCATCTTTTTACACCATTTACGGATAGCATTGTCAGTTACTCCGTACAGTCTACCGATTTCGGTAAATGGTTTCTCTTTTATTAGCTGCAGTAGCTCTTCCTTGGAGGGCTTATCAGAGGGTGAAACCTTGTGTACACGGTTATGTTTCAATGCACATTCGGGACACCAAGTAGACTTAGGAGTAATCTCTTTTCCACAGTCTTTACAGTAGTTGTGTTGTTTAAGTTTTCGAGTACAGAACGTATCTGTTTGTGTGTGACAGTTTGGGCAGACGATGCGCAGGTTCTCCAATCGGTTATCTGTGTGTATACCATTGATATGGTCTAATTGCAAGACAAGTAGTTTGTCATTCCATGTATTACCTTGTCCGCATATTTCGCAATGTTCCTGCTTGATACCCTCTTCAATCAGTCTCTTCTTTAGTTTAGAAGATTGATAAGTACTGTTTTCTACAAGTATGTCTTTTAAGGGGATTTTCTCTTGTATTAGTCTAATGGGAAGAGTATGATAATCTATGCCGTATTTATCTAATAAAGTAGTAAGCTCTTCTATGTTAGTTTTATTCTGTTTCTTTCTCTGTAACTTTAATATATCTACAAGGCTTTGGGCTTTGTTGACGAGTGTCTATAAATATTCCTTTGTTATCATTTTTTATAAGTTATATAGTAAATAATATCATTCCATCTTTCCTTCCCTTATCTGTAGGGATTTTACATCTTTGCGTGGCAAAGCCATATTCAGTAATCTGTGTTCCTTTAGCCTTTCTCTTACAACCAAACTTAGTGTAAATTGTTTGTAGGGTAGCTTTTATATCTTTGTTAGTAGCCCTTTCTCCTGTCTTATAAATATGGTGCAAGGCTTTCCTGATTTTAGTCTACAAAATGGTAGTGTCCATGTTCATCAAAATAATCATCATCGCCCATTAACTCTGGGCATAGTTTTATAATTTTCTCTTTCTCTGATTCTTTTGTTGTTAGGAATAAATCATCTCGGAGTATTGTTATCCGTTTCTTCTTCTTATCTCTCTTGATATATTGTCTGGCTTCTAATGCCCTCAAATAATTGTCAATCATGCTCCGTTTAAGAGTCATTATTTTCTGTAAGTCCTTGCCATAGTAATCAGTGTAATTACAGTGGTTGTAGCAAAGACTTTTCAACAATAAGAGAAAGCCTATCTGTTCTCTTGTTATGTTTTCTTCCAGTATCTTTCTTTTAACGCCGAACCAGTTAGTTCTAATTAGCTTATATCTGTTCTTCTCTCTCCAGCCATATCTGTCTTGATGAATGGTAAGCAAGTTGTTCTCTTGGAACACTCGTAAGGCTCTTTGTATAGCACCGACATCACATTGTAGGAACTTTGCCAACGTATCTTGGTTAATGTTTGAAATATCATTCTTAAAATCTGTATGTAGGCATAATCCCAAGTATATGTATGCTTGCAGTGGATTAAGACAAGCTCCGATTTCCTTGCTTAGGGTAGTGTAATCCATCGCTTGCTATGTTATTACCATCCTTTATAAATCTTATCTCTCCGTTTTTTACTAATCTCTCAAATGCCCATTTGCCTCCAACACGTTCTTTGGCTTCTTTTCGGGTTTCAAATTGTTCTCCTGTTGTTACTTTTATAATCATGTCCCATTGTTAAATCAATAAGTTTAGATAAGCGAAAATCTGAAAGATTTGAACTGTATGAGTAATAGTTTTTTTTATTAGTAGTATCTATTGCTCTCATTGGCAATTCCCATACGGCTCTCATTGGTAATGTGTTTTTCTTTCATTAAGTATATCTGTACTTCAATTTTATCTGTAGTGGCTTATAAATAAAAAATCGACACTTCAAGCAATAAATAAAGAGGTACATTGCTGTACCTCCGTATTTCCTTTATATCAGTGGGATTACCTGAATATCTGAAACAAATATAGGTATCTTATTCTGTAAATCCAAGCAGCTTCGCACTTTTCAAAAAAATCGAGTAAAAGTGTACTTGAAGTCAGAAATTCTCGTTTGGAGTGACATTTTTACATTTGAGTATATATAAGAATTTTCAGAGTAAAAATGTCATCAACGAAAAAGCACCAAATGATTGCTCAAATGGTGCAAAATAATATTAAATATTAGAAACGTAATGCGGGTGGCATTTCTCTTCCATCAATTAAATAAGCAACACTAAACTTATTCTTTGATTCTATATAATTAATGTTAAGTTGATATAGTAATCCGTCAGATAAGAGACTCACATTTAGAAAGCTGCCAGTGATTTTCCTTCCTAAATTATCAAATCCACGATAGTAATACCCTTCTTTTGATTCATCCGTACATTTCGTATAAAGAATATAATGTTTCCCTTCAGAATAGACTTCCCACCATCCTCCTTTATGAAGATATACAGTAGAGGGAATTCGTCTATCTATTTTATGATATGGGTTATTTGTCTGTGTTATCTTTGCATAACTTTTAAGTTTCAGAATAGATTGTGCATGTATGTTACATACAAAATGAAGTAAAATTAATGATAGAATAAGCTTTCTCATAATTGTATGATTAATATATAAGTAATTTCGTTTATAAGGATTATATTTTGAAACGCTATCTCTGTAGTTCGATAATCTGGCTCACTATTTCTCCAGCCATTCCACCACTTGCGGGTAATCCTTTCTTATTCAAAGAAACGATGATACTGTATTGTGGATTTTTAGCAGGGTAGTAGCCACAGAATTGTATGCAATAAATCGTATTGTCTCCATCTTCCTTTACAAAGGCTACTCCTTGCTCTCCTGCAATGAGAACTTTATCAGAGAATGCTTTAGAAGTAAGCCCTTTCTGTATAAGTAATTGCTGGATAGTGGCAATATTCTCCTTGCTTGCTATTAGTTCTTTTATAATGGTGGTATCCCTCTTATGAAAAGTGGGCTTTACCATCTTACCATTATTGGCTATGGCGTTATAAAATGTAAGTATTTGTAAAGGCGATATCTGCTGATTCTTTCCATTTACAAACTTGGCAAGAGAAATATCATTGTAGGGACTTGGTAAGATTGCTTTGAAACTATTTTGTGGTAAACTATAGCCCATATTGGTAATGGCTTTATAGAACCTGTCATACTCCTTGCCAAATGCTTGCTTAACTGCTAAATAGGTGGCGATGTTTGATGATAACAAAAAGCCTTGCTGTACACTTGTCTTTCCATTTCCTCCTCTAAGCCAGTTGTTATCTTTCAGCAGATAGCCGTTTATATCAAGCATTCCTGCTTTAGTATCAATACTGTCATTCAGGTTTACCTTACCTTGTTCCAATACTGCTAATAATGAAACTGTACGCATTAAGGCAGTTGGTTCTGACAATTGTCTTATTGTTGGCTTAATGCCTGACTTAGTATTCATCAAGTTTACCATTGCCTTAATCTCTCCAGACTTACAATCCATTATTATTATCTGTCCATTAATAGCATCTACCTTTTTGATATTCTCTTTTAAAATGGAACTGACATGATTTTGTAAGGTGGAATTAGCTTGTAAATGTGAATTAATCTGTTGAGCATACCCTTGGTTGGCAAAGAATAATATACTCATAGATAGTAGGTTAAATATTCCTTTTTTCATAGCAGGAAATTGTTGTAGTTGTTTTATCCAAATAAAAAGCCGAAGAGTTTAAATAAAAGTATCAATCCACCTACGACTAAAAATATTTCGAAGATAACATAACCACAGCCCATTCCTCCAGCAAGAGCACCAGAAAAGAATCCTTCTCCTTTTTCCCCATCCTTGGAGTTTAGTGCACCTAAGATTCCAGCAATGATAGCTACAACAATAATAGTAGTCAACCACTTCATAATTTTGTATCTTGTGCTCACTGTTTCCCAGAAGTAAGCGGTTAATATTTAGGTAAATGGAAAAAGCGTGGGAACTATTGAATACTATCTAACAGAGGCTCTGGAATGCCCATCATCGAATAGTAAACAATAGCCCACGCCGTAAGATATATTATGCCCTTGAATCTAAGGGTACAATAATCCCAAGCGTGAGTGTATTGTCGCATATCCTCGATGATTGAAATTTTCCAGATTTCTGTTAAGGATAATATGTCAAACGCTCTTTTAAAAAGTTGAACTCTTTGTAACGCACATCTACACACAGACGTACTGGAAGCTCACTGCAAAGATAGATAATTTTTCTTATTAAATGTTTCTTTCTTGCAAAAAGTTTGTGTGACAGAGTGATTTTTCTATTTTAAGAGTGTTTTGTTTATTATTCAGCATGTGCTGACATTTTTAGTATGTGGGGTATAAAAGAATTATTCTCTGAAAATGTCATTGATTAGAATGTAAGACAGTCGTAGGTTTCCAAGATTTCTTCCTTACGTAATCCAAGATACCGTTTGGTAATAGCTACAGATGAATGGTTGAAAAGTTCCATTAGCTTGATCAGTGCCAGTTCTGCATTGTCACTATTCATATTATAAACTTGTCTTCCAAATGTCTTTCTCAAACTATGGCAGCTGAAATGTTTTATTTTCAGTCTGTACCTCTGTTTGAGTTCTTTGAGTATTACGTTGATACGTTGCACGGTGAAAACTGTACCTTTCTGACTAACAAGGATAGGAGCTGTAATGCCAAGAGGATTGATATGCTCGTAACAGTCTTTAATATGCAATTGCAGTTCTTTGTTAAGGCGTATAGTTCGTTGCTTACCAGTCTTACGTTCGGTTATAGTAAACTCTGAAACACCAAGTATCTGCTTCCATCGTAAGGTTAGAATATCAGATATTCTTAATCCTGTAAAACAACCAATCGCTATAAGAAGCGAAATCTTATAGTTCTTGTTTTTTGTTAGCCTGCGTATTAAGTTCATGGCTTCTGACCATTCAAGGTAGTCTGCCGTTGTGTTGCTATATTTCAAACTCATAATAATATTCTTTTATGTTGGGTTTATAAGGAAAGTGAACATAATTCTGATAGCCTCTTTGTTAAGTGGTTAATTATCAGCACAACATTCACTTTCACTATTAGTGAATATAATCAGAGGTAGTTTTCCTCTTTCAATGTCTCACACATCATCCAACAGCAGTTTTTTACTTGAAAGCTGTATTTGGGTTCAAGTGTAAAGAGGAACTCTTCAAAGTCATTATATCTGTAGGATTCTTCAATCTGCTCTTTCGATAGATGTATCTTAATCACAGTTGCTGTACTGAAGTCAAGGATTACGACATAATTAGTTTCCATCACAATATCCTCCCTTCTTCACGATAACTGTAATAGCTATCTACTGACATGATTATATGGTCAGTAAAACGTATCTTCATAATCTGACAAGCTTTCTGTAGTTCTCTTGTAAGCATATCATCTTGTGGGCTGGGCTTTAAGTTACCAGTTGGGTGATTATGAGCAAATATTATCTGCGTGGCATTGGTCAGTAAAGCCCCTTGTAGTATTATCCTCACGTCAACGGCAGTTTCTGTCAGTCCTCCCTCTGAAATCGTGTTATAAGCAATAACTTCATTTGCTTGGTTGAGATATAGTACCTTAGCATATTCCCTGTACTCTATTGTTCCCTCTTTGAATGTAGGAAGTAAGATATTATATGCTTCCTCTGAACCAAAAACCTTGCTTTGTTTCTTGCAGGTCGGTTTGTATTGTAGCGTTACCTCTGCTACCTTGAAATCCATGTCCATAGTTGTAATGTATGAAATAAGTTGTTGTTAAAATGGCAGTTCTGCATATTCTTCCTCGCAGATGGTTGCACAAATCTTGTCGTATTGCGAAAGACCTGTGCCATTAGCGAATATCTCCTTATAAGCATTGCTGTATATACCGTATTTGCGTTGGTCTGGTGTCAGCATACTGTCGAAATCCTCCATAAGGCTTCTTATCTGGTATAGCATTTTAAGACAGCCCTCTCTGTGTGGCATATTGCATAACTGCTCCTGTAAAGTATATATAAGGTGTAGAGCCTTGTCTATCTCTTTATTCATCGTGTTGTGTGTATAGTTTACCAATAAAAAGGGAGACACCCATTACAGAATGTCTCCCCGCTCTCAATCAACAGTTCACTTATCCAATGAACCATTTATATTTCTCATCACCACGCAGAGCATTGTTGATGCCTACAGTAACATCAGTTGCATTTACGGCTCTCTGCAAATAAGTATCAATGTAGCTGCCCTTATTCGATTCTGTAAGCAAATTATGAAAATCCCACATAGAGAGAGTATCATCCTTTGCTCCAAAATCAGAATTACTGTAATAGCCACGACACACATTGTTGATTTGACTGTCTGTAATTAATAGACGTGGTATCTGTTTGGTATAACCTTGCGGTAAGGCTTGGTACATTCTCATTCTACCTATTATCTGTGCAAACTGTGTTTCTGTGAGAGAAGTATTTGAGAGAGTCTGCATCAGGTGTATATCCTTAGCTGGATTAAAGTGGTAGAGTAACTCCATCACACTCTTATATAAGTCACGAATGCTCATTACCTCGATAGATAGTTTGACACCATCACCTGTTAGTACTTGGTTACTGCACACGTTTACTCTCCAGCCTACAAAAATAGAGAACTTCTCTACACCTTTACTTGCCCTATAAAGGTTGAGGTCGTTGTAATTACGCACTCCACCAACACAAAGTTCAAGCTTCTGACCATTCAAGGTTTCATAAATCGTTGGGATAGTAAAAGCAAACGCCATACGCTGAAAGAACTGTGTCTTTTCACACTCCAAGAGTTCTGACGCTTTCTTGCCTAATGCGTTAGGTGTTCTACCTCTTACTATATGAGAAACACGGATAGCAGGTTTATTTATCTGCTCACCATGATAGAAGTCCTTGGCAGCATCATGTACACAGTTAATAAAGTCTTGATGTGCAATGGTCAATTCTTGATTACCCCAAGTTGGGACGACACATGTACTGGCAAGTTCATCAAGTGAGATTGCGTTGGTGTTGGCTTCGAGGAAAGAAACGCTGCTACCCTCCGTTGGGGTGTCCTCTATGATAACGGCTTCCTCTGCATCGCTGAAATCATAGGCTCTGTTGTTTTGTGCCACAACAGCAGGCATTAATGTTACGTTGTTCATAACTGTAAATGATTAAGTGAATATTGATTGAAAATAGGCATAAATGAGAACAGACCGAAAGCGGATTACTCCAACTTCCAGCCTGTTACACATCATAAATCCCCTAAGATTATATAGAGGTTTATTCATAGCCTATTTTTCACTGTAGAAACCTCTGCTATTTTTCTTTCCCCTTTATATTGTGTGGAGGGGGAGACAAAGTGGGTATGCCTTTGTGTGTGAGTTCTGCATAACTGATGCTTGGATAATAAAGCACCTATGTTCTGATGATAAAGGGAGGACACAACAGAAGAGGGGCATATTTTAGGATGACGTATATAGTGGGATATCCCCTTTATTACAGCATCTACATTTTAGAAGAGGAGGAGGGGTGTTCTCGTTTGGCAGCTATATATAGATTTAGTAACGAACATGGTTTGCAATATTATAAAAGTTCTTTTTGACTCTGGTCCATATCTGTTCACTTGTTGGCTACTTATGCCTTTTTGAACTATCTCTGTGTATTTCTCCTTATCTTGACTTTACTAATCTCTTTGTACACTTTTAGACATTTTATCACCTATTTTCTATGTTAACCTTTTGAGTTGTATTCTCTGACAAATTCAGTAAATTCAGATGTTTCAAATCCTATAATAGGCTCTACCATAATCTTCGTTATAATCTCTTCTTGCACAATGTGATTCTATCCATCCTCAATGTGAGGGAGCACATTGTATTTGGATGATAGTTTCTTTATAAAGAGTAATCTTAATCTAATAGTTTTCATTCTGTAGTAAATTTTGGACTGATGAGATAATAACCTCTTTCTTTTGCTTTCCGTTTCTCTGTAGCTTCGAAGTATTGATAAATATCTTTTGCAGTGATAGCTTTACTCTTGGGAACTCCTAATGAATTGTGTATCCGCTTCAGCTCTTGCTTGATAAAAGAAGAAGTGTACCAATATCTTGGAGTAAACGAATTATAGACCATCCTAATTACATCTGAAGATTTAGCCTTTTTCTCATGTAAGGTAAGTATTATCTTCTCCCTAATTAATTTAGGATTATAATTAAGTTCCTCAATCGTCTGTTTCCCTAACACCTCCCATGCTTTTACTATGAAAGAATCTATGTGACGAAGTTCATCTCGGAATTGCATTGCCATTTCTGTCTCGTCTTCTTTTAGAGTTTCCAACTGGTTTACAATTCGTTTCCGTATATCTTTGATAGGTAAAGTCTTATTTGTAATTTTCAATCGATCATAATCACCGTATATATAAGTTATGTTTGAGGTGGTTACTTCAAAATATCCACATTCATTATATCCTTGATAGAGACGTGTATAATCATGGTACATCACCCTTACTAATTCTTCGTGGATATAGTTGTCTATCTTGAAAGCATCCTCTTTGCTGTAATCGTTAAGGAATCTGTTGTAAGGCAACACATTCATAGCATCATTGAAAGCCGCCCTTCGGTTGATATCTGTTTCACAGTTCTTGAATGTTCTAAAGTTCTCATATATTTCCTTATCGCATTGATACCGTATGATAATGCTCTTCTTGTCTTTTATTGGGATTCTTTTATCGAAATTACTGATATGGTAGATGGCGTTAGTTCCATTACGAAATCTCCCTGTTATCTGCACTGCATCCATATAAGGGTCTATCATTGTGTAATCAGCGGTGTAACAATCGGTAATCATCACAACATTTGGATTTTCATTCAACTCAATATCCATAGCATTGTAAAAACGGCTTGTCATCCAGTTGTATTTTGCCATGTATTTCTTCTCCCAGTTTTCGTGTGCGTTGCTAAACTTCTGTGATTTCAGTTTATCCACACTGTCGGCAGAACAGAATACCGCTGATTGATCCCTTAATCCAAGTTGTTCCATCATAGCAAGGATAATGTCCGTGGAGTTTACGAAAAAGAAAACTGGTCGCTCGTCCAGTTGTAGTAACAACTGCCGTGTTCTCTCCAGTACATTGTTGGTGGTACAAACCGTTATCGTTTTTTTGTAGTTGAAGTCGGGTTGGATGATGAGAATATCAAAATTCTCAAACCGTGAGTCTGCAAACTCTGATGGAGGTGTAGCAGAAACCATAGCTTTGTCTTGACACTCAAAGAAGAAATCCATTGGCAGTGATATGTTTTTACGATAGCCACAGTCTTTAACAATCTTCTGGCACTCATCGAACAATAGGAAATAACCGTCTGTCCGAATATCTATCCCCATCTGTTCAAATGCTGTTCTCACCTTGTAGAAGCTCTCGGGAGTGGTCAGTATCTTTATCTTCTTGTTCATGTCTTGAGATTTTATGATGTAGTTAACAATGTCTTGGGTATAGATGCCCTCGTAAACTCCAAACAGATTGTCATTTTTATGTTTTGGGGCACGACACTTCCCATATATAACAGGTCTGTTCGGCTCTATGATGATAGAGTTTCTGGCAGACCGAATTTCTCCGTAAGTTGCTCCTATGCCAGTAAGTGTCTTGCAAAGGATTGTATTTGTTAGAATCAATGGCAGGACTTCTGAAAGATGTTGTACCTTGCCGTAACTCACTGAGATTTCAAATTTCTTCTCCATATTTAATTTTTTATTATGGAGGAGGGAATTTAAGCCCTCCTCCTATTCCTGTTTAGATGGCTACATTGTAATCTCGTAGTAATTCTATATTTTCTTCCGTCCTTGGAATTTGGAAATATATTTTTCCTTTCCACAACACTTTTTGAGCTGTAATGTAGTTAGACCTTCCTCTGAAAAGAGGTGTGAACTGGATGCCCCAGTCTTCTTCCAGCATCAACTTCAGCACTAAGAGGGCATAATTGGTTCCCTCTTTCAAAGGCTGAACTTTCATAGGCGAAGAGTCAAAATCAGTAACCTCACCTGATATGAGGTAGTTCATCAAACCTTTAAAACTTGTGTCTTTAAGTTCGTACCTAAATCCTGCCACTTGCTTACTCTCAATCCAAGCACATGGCTTGTTGTCCTTTCCTGTATAGAATTTGACAGATAACTTCTGCCCTGCTTTCATCATCGCTTGGAGTTGGTTGTAAGCTCCAATGTTGTCATACTGGTTTTGTGCTTTCTGTGAAGTCGGTAATGTGAATGTTTCTTTACTCATGCTTTCTTTGTTTTGAGTTACTGTACTTGCAGATGTCTCTGCATTGATTATTTCTAACTTGGATTTATTTACTAACATATTATAAAATCACTTAACCTTTACAGCGATAGGTTCTAATTTGCCAATATATTTTCAATATTGACACCAACACGTATTAAAGGAATAAGGGATTTTTACTGTCATATTCTTTGTCCCTTGTAGATAAAGATGAAGTTTGGTACAACGAACAGATAATCTCTATAATAAAGTACTGACACAAAAAAAGGAAATGACGTTCTAATTTGTCATTTCCTTTGAAAAAGTATGTAATCGTATGCTATTTTATAATATCAAAGTTACACCTGTATTCTCTTTCCTTTATATGCTTTTGAATGGGATTATTTTTGCCACTTAATAGACTTTTGATAGTTGATTGTAGGTTGTTAATTTGGTAGTTCTTGTCTTGTTTATCAAGAATCCCAAAGGTTGTTAAGTACTTCTGCAAAAAATTGCATTGTGCTATTGTAACTTTGTCTTTATCTTGAATTAAAAACTTGCGTATATAAAGAAAAGAACCCAGCATGAAATAATTGAGGTGAGGATCAGTACTTTTTCGCCCACGTTCATCAGAGTATAACTCCTTTAACTCTTTTTCAGCTTTCTCTACGGTAATATCTCCTAAATCTTTCCGTAATATTTCGAATAATTTTTGGGAGAGCCACCATTCATAATTACCCAAAAATACAGGGCTATTATTGCCAACAGATATTTTAATATTATCCCACGTCCTTTTACGTCCTTTACACAGTTCAATAAATAGCTTTAATTGGTCTGGGCGAATTCTACGTGAATAAACAAAATAGTCATTCATAATATCCTCGTGTATTTCGGAGAAAAGATGATGTTTGTCCCTATAATAGATTGCAGCCATTAGACACAGTGCTTCATAATAAATAGCACTACCGTCTAATTCAGGAATGAAAACAGATGAGAAAATGGAATAAAAATCTTTCACTTGCTTTGCAAATTCTGTTGTTATGGGAATGGCAACGCAATCGTTAGTTTCTAAAGCAAATTTCTGTATATCTACTTTACCTTCTTCGGTAGTTGCTTTAGCAAGTATTTCAGCTTCGTGCTTAAAGGGATAATGTTGCTGGAGTATCAAAGAAAACTCTTCGCTAAGTTCACTATAATCGAAACCATAGCATTCATGCAAACCTGCATACAATCGTTTTAAATCTATGATGGGAAAATCTAATGTCATTTGTCTTATTTTTCTTGCAAAGGTAATAAAAAGACTCCACCTGCATTAGAGCCGATGGAGTTTTCTTTGGGTGACATTTTCTAAACAAGGGGTATAAAACTTTTTTTCGTTATATTCTGTCACATTATTTCCCGAACACGTATTTTACGACTTTTGCATTTGCCTTATTCTCATTCGAGAAATCACGCTCAATGTAAATGTCGGTTACTCGCATAGATTCGTCAATATGATTGAGGGCTTCGTGTACCACGTATTTGCTTACTCCAACTTTGTTAAGGGCAATGGTAGCCCAAGAATGGCGTGCAGCATAATATTCTAAATCCTCAATTTTAAGAATACTACCAATCTCTTTCAATCCCTTGTTGATGGCTTTGTTAAAGGCTTTCTCATTGACATAATTCTGGTAGAAATTGAATATCCGTTTGCCTGTTGTATCCTTGTACTTCTCAAATAAAGGATGCAATATCTTAGGAACTGTTACTATCATCTTAGCTTTATCCATTCTCCTGTCTCTCGTCTTAGTACGATAGTAAGTAAGCGTATTGCCATCATATTCGGTTGCGTTAAATAAATCCACAGAATTTATTCCTATCATGCAAAATGAGAGGATAAAACAATCCTTTGCGAGATTGAAGCGGTTGGTGTGATGTATGCCTTTATAAACTGTCTGATACGGTAACTGCTCTATCTTACGGATTAATTCTGCTGTGATAGCTCTTTTTCGTGTTGCCTGCTGTTTGGGGATTTGGAAATAAGCAAATGGGGTATTCTTGATACGGATTAGCCCTTGGTCTGGCTTGTTGTATTGCTTTACAGCCTCCTTAAACAATCTACGAATGCCCATCAAGTAAAGGGAGGTGCTGCGAGTAGAGGGAACACGCTTGCCTTTCTTTTTCAATTGTTCCGCTCGTTCTTTGCTTTCATTGAGTAAGAATGCCATAAACTCTTGCAGAAAATCACTTGTAATTTGATGCGTGTACAGCTTCTCACTTTTGTTGAATCGGATGAGGCTGTTAAGTGCGGAGGTATAGTTGACTGCTCCCTTTAACGTGGAATTGGCAATCCATTCCTTAGCGAACAGGATAAAATCTACTGGTTTGTCGCTTTTGTCCCTGCTGTTCAGTCGTTCTACAATCTCGTTTACGTCAAGCGGCTCTGTTTCTAAGTGCATTTCATTAAACATCTTACGGTAATGCAGGATAAGTATGTCCGCTTCCTGCTTGATAAGAGAATCTTCCTTGATAGTAAACCTGTCAGTTAAATCGGATTTTGTTGCAAACAAACTTGTGGAAATACGCTTTACCTTACGGTCCTTCGTAAACCTGATGCGGACATTGTAACTACCATCTTGCCTTAACTTGTCTCTCTGAATTTCTGCTTTAATTGTCAGCATAATCTCTCGTTTTGAGGTCAACCTCGGGTCAACAATAGGTCAACAGGAGGTCAACAAGTGGATAAATTAGCTGAAATTTTGCTCAAAATAGCGTGATATGTGCGTTCTAAACTAAGGAGAAGATAGAGGGATTTTACAACAAATGAACCGTTATAGCCATCATAACCTACTGATGAAACTACTTGATTACCAACAAAAAAGAGCCTTACAGTATAGTGTAAAGCTCTTCTTTTCCCTTTGTGGACCAGCCTGGGCTTGAACCAGGGACCTCCAGATTATGAGTCTGTTGCTCTAACCAACTGAGCTACAAGTCCTGAATTTTACAAATTCGGGTGCAAAGATAATGAAATAAATGGAAAAAGGAGAAAAGATAGTAAGGAAATTTAATGTTTTAACACATTTTGAATGCGATAGCGTGGGTTTGTGGCTGATTTGGAGTACCTTTGCAGGTAATAAAGAATTTTTAAGACAAGAAGTTTGAATACTATATATATTAAACAGGGCGAGGAGTACGAGCTGGGTGGACAGGTGACTACCATTGGTTTTTTTGATGGTGTGCATCGTGGACATCAGTTCTTGATTCGTCGTGTCATTGATGAGGCTGAACGAGTAGGGATGGCGTCAGCTGTCATCACCTTCGACCAGCATCCGCGTCAGGTGTTGCAGACTGATTACCAACCAGAATTACTTTCGACACTCGATGAAAAGTTGTTGCTACTCTCGAAGACGCATATTGACAATGCTTTTGTGTTACATTTTGATGCTGCGTTAGCATCACTCTCTGCGTATGACTTCATGCAGGAGGTGTTATGCAAACAGTTGAATGTGAAGAAACTTGTCATTGGTTACGACAATCGTTTCGGGCATAACCGCTCTGAACGTTTTGAAGACTATGTTCAGTATGGTAAGGCGTTGGGCATTGAGGTTATCGGTGCCGATGCCTTCCTGCCGGATGATGAGAAGGTAAGTTCATCGATCATAAGAAATTACCTTCGTGAGGGAGAGATTGAGGCAGCCAATCGCCTTTTAGGTTATCATTATTCGATAGAGAGTCGCATTGTGACTGGCTATCAGAATGGGCGTAAGATGGGTTTCCCAACAGCTAATCTCGATGTGAATGATTGTCATCAACTCCTTCCTGCGCCGGGTGTTTATGCTGTGATGGTACGTCTGAAGGATTCTGTAGGCTGGAAACGAGGGATGATGAATATTGGAAGGCGTCCAACCTTTGATGGCACAACGTTGTCGGTTGAGGTGAACCTCTTCAATTTTACGGGCAATCTCTATGGGCAAGAGGTCATTGTTAGCTTCGTCAGCAAGATTAGGGATGAGCATAAGTTTGACTCCTTGGAGGCTTTATCAGAGCAGTTGAAGCAAGATAAAGACCATATCAACCGCTTATTTGATGAAGCTTATAAGATAGAAGAGAATATTATTAATAAGCAGTAAGATTCGTAAAAATGAATAATAAAAACGTGTTGAGCGCAGCGCTCTATATCATCTTATTTGTTTCGCTTTTTGTCTTGATACAAAGCCTTTCTCTGTTTGCAGGGAGTCAGTTCGTCAGTCTGTTGAGAAGTCCGCAGGCTACGAACGGCGTTGACATGATAAAGGATGGTGAAAGCCTTGCAATGACTGCGGTTGTCAGTAGTCTGATAACGTTTGTCTTATTTGTTGCAACAAAGTGGGCACCCGTCTCTCGCAACTATTTGAAAACGCGTCCATGGGGCGTATTCATTTGGTCGGGCTTACTGGCTTTAGGTTCTATTCTTCCCATGGAGTTCATCGTTGAAAAAATAAACCTTACGATGCCCGAAGGAACACAGGCGATGTTTGAAAGTATCATGAAGGTTTCGTGGGGATATATCGCTTTGGGCATCATGGTTCCAATAGCGGAGGAGATTGTCTTTCGTGGAGCCATTCAGCGGGTTCTGCAAAATGCACTGGGTGAGCGGAACCGATGGATAGCAATTGTCATCCCAGCACTCATCTTTGGCGTTATCCATCTGAACTTAGCACAGGGTCTG
The DNA here is from genome assembly GCF_018127785.1 of Prevotella scopos JCM 17725. NCBI lineage: Bacteria > Pseudomonadati > Bacteroidota > Bacteroidia > Bacteroidales > Prevotellaceae > Prevotella > Prevotella scopos. The sequence goes on along the minus strand of NZ_CP072390.1, from coordinate 1,262,712 downwards.
CATGCTTTTGTTATCGGTTTGTTGTTGGGTTGGCTGTATAGTCGTACGAATAGTATCCTTCCAGGTCTTGTCTTGCATTGGGTAAACAATAGTGTGGCTTACCTCATGTTCAACCTCATGCCACAGATGAATGATGGAAAGCTCATCGACTTCTTTCATGGCAACAACCGTATGATGTACGGTGGTTTGTTCTTCTCGCTCTGCATCTTTGTGCCTGCGCTGTTCCAACTGTGGAAAGAAACAGATAAAGGTAAAAAGTAAAAGAGCTTCGGGAAAAGTAAACAAGTGGTATAAAGGACATCATAGCATCACATTAAATTCCGGAAGATCTTAAAGGATTCCATGATGCAAATGAAAGAAGCATTTCCCCTTTCTTGCTAAGCTACGAAAAAGGCTGTATTAAACCAGGAGCAACCTGTTTTAATACAGCCTAATTTCTTTCTCAATATTTAATCTTTTCGATTTTTATCCTTTTACTTTTACTTTACCGGGTTGCCCTTCTCATCTTTTCTTGATAGCGAAGCAACTTTCACTTCAAAGTCGGCGGTTGTGTTGTTGTCATCCACGAATTTCTTACCATCCCATTTTCTGATTAGCGCCAGACCAGAAGAGATGGGGTAATCGCTTTGCTTTAAGCTAGAGAAGGACACGTCAGTGACAGCATTGTAGCCTCTGTCGAGCTTACTTGGTCGCATCTGGAACATACGACGAGGACAGATGGTGATACAGTCGATAACACATTCGAATGGTATTTCGATAGCATAGAAGTCGCCGAACGCACTACTTGTCACGGTGATGTAATGCAGGTAACCCTTGCCATCCTTTGTGTCAGCATAGTTCTTCTTAAACTCCTCTGGTGTCCACGGCAGTTTTATCAGGGCAATACCATTACTCTCAGAGATGTGAGAGAACTCGTAAGCAGGACCAATGTTGCCACGCGAATCAGTTGATGTCAGGATGGCGTTCATGTCTGGCACGTCAGGATTGTTCTTCTTTCCCGGGTCATAATTGATGTTTGTCCACTCGAAATCAGCCTTACTCAAGTCTAAGAAGGCATTCAATCCGCCATACATACTCAAGTCCTCACCTTCCAATTCAGCTTCAAACTTAGCCTTATGGTCAATGGCATACTTTGCCACGATGATGGTTTGTCCCGGTTTTACGGGATAGTCAGTACCCTTACCAGGGAAGTAAGAGATACCCGCTGCACCATAGTAACGATTAACGAAATCGTCTTTCGGTGCAAATTGTATGGCTTTACTTGGTTCGATGGCATTATCGCAGAGTGCCAATCCATCAAGATATTTCACCTCATCAGTTGGGTTAAAGATGGCAATATACTGGTCGTCATTGTACATTTGGTTAAGGTTTTTCATACCCCACGCCCGCACATCACGATACCAATAGTGTCCTACATAGAACACCTCTTTAATAATCAGATGGTCTAACTTCGTCTTAGAGGTGGATTGCTTCACCGGCATTTCATTACGCGTACAGCTATTCAAACCTAAGAGTGTTAGCCCGAAGAGCAGGCACACAGCTATCTTCTTTTGTATCATTTGTTTTCTTCTTTTTATGTTTATATCATTGTGAGCAGTGGGAGGGACGGTTGTCCCGAGGAGAAAAGCTTGTGAGTTACAGACGTATTGTTTCAATCAATGTGACAACGTTATCCACTCCCTCTGTCCATGTTACAAGAACCAGTTTCCGAAACCAGAGCCACCACCAATGCCGTGGGTCTGTACATTCTGCGAAGCTTCCAACGCATCTAATGATGACAAGCCTATTTCGTGACCTAAGTAGAAATAGAGTGGATCGTTCGGGTCGATGGTTGTAGGGTCAGTATCAAAGCTACTGCAGAACACTTTGATAGGGATATTAAAGCGGAAAAGTTCCTTCCATTCTGAATCTGCCCCATACTCCTTCGGTTCATCGGGGTTGTAAGCCTCCGAACAGATGAACGGACTGCGGAAGACATAGGTTGAATGGCGATTAAGATACTCGTCCTTCGGTATCAATGCCTTCTTTCCTTTCGGGCATTTCATCACTCTTACAGACAGATAGAACTTTGGTAAGAGGTAAGACGGACGTGTATAACGGCCCGCTTCACCCGTTGCAGGGTCCAAACGACGTGTAATCTCTAATGGCCACTCTTGATGAAGCGCATCGTTTTCATCGGCATCAATATCGAAATTGAAGTGTCCCTTCAGTCCTACACGGTCTTGGTCGTAAGGTGCAACCGCCCAGTCAGCATCCTCACGGGTCAACGGTGGGAGCAGACGTTGGTTGAACAACTCACGCGCTCCGTCAGCCATTGCGTTATGAATCCACGTGTCACGATAGGTATATTCAAATATCTTCGGAGTCAGTTCGGCACGTTCTTTCCACGTTGTCTTATTCGCAAAGAGTGGAGAAGGTACTGGTGTCGTGTCGACAGTACCGCCCTTCTTCCAGTCACCAAACTTGTTCTTCTTAGGTTTCCACGTACCACGGCAGTCCATTACCTCGTAAGGATTACCCTTATCGTCGACCTCGCTCACCGTGAAGAATATCTGATATTCATCAGAGTGGTCGAGAATATCATCGTTCATCAGCTTACCCTCCTTATCGAAGAAGTAGAGGCAGAGTCCCCAACGCTTCAGTTTTCCACCGATGATACGGATGTAATCGGGTCCAGTCTTACCATCGCTCTGTTCAAGATACGTCACCGTACTCTGGCGCTGCACCTCAACCGTAGGCCATTTTGCCGTATTGTTGCGGATAATGACAAACTCCTCCTGCTTCCAAGGGGCGTTATGATAGACGAAGTTACCGTGCATCATACCGTCACCGTGGGAGTGTCCCTCCTTAAACATAGCCAAGCAGGTAGCCCAACCATTGAAAGCTCCGTCTGGGTCAGGGTTATTCACCTGCCCAGAAACCTTAATCTTCGACAGACTATCTACATAACGGTCTGCACCGCTACGTGCTAATCCCTTACTTTCTAAGGGATTTTCGTTATAATCAACATGTACATTGCCAAACACAAAGTTGTCACATGAAGTGAAAACTGCGGCAACGCATGATAATAAAAGAATGTTCTTGAATATCTTATTCATCTTTCCCAATTCGTTTTTACATCAATACTACGTTATGTCTGTACTGTGTGAAGAAGTCTTGTGGCTGTGTCAGCATACGCCAGAGCTGTGCCTTGTTGGCAGCAGGATAGAATCGCTTAACATCCTCAAAACACTTGTCTTCACCGTCCTTGGTATTGGCTATCACACGAACAGACAGCGGATAGTCGATATCAAAGCTATCCCAACCGGGTTGTAACTGGTTGAAATCCCATAGGAAGCTATGCTCGCTATTGTTCGTATTGCAGTACTTTGCAGGTTTTTCCGACTCTCCCACGTGCTGCTGTCCTTTGTTAAGAATGTGGCAGATACGCACCTGCAGCTGGAAAGCAATGTCTGATTTGTGGAACTGCATGACGCCCTTAAAGCCCAAGCGGTCCATGTCTGAGCCGAAGTCTAAGCTGCGTTTCTGATGTAGTAAACCCACGGTATGACCATAACGCTGGCGTGGTGCCTCTGTGTCTGGGTCGGTGAAGTCATCGTTATAAGCTTCTGTAAAAAGTTTTCCGAGTTCTTCTTCCACTGGATCTGTGTCACGATACTCGTAGGTAAAGACCTCTGGCGTAATCTTATTTAGCTCCATTGGATCAATAGTTTTGTAGAGATGATAGGTCTTTCCACCGAAGTTATAAGGCTGCAAAGCCTCTGGTTTTCCCGATACCTCAATCGACTTCCATGCCAACTCACTATCGAACGGCACCAAATTCTGTCCCAATGTGTAGCCATCAGGGACATAGATGTTAGAAGTTGAGAACTTTGTGGCAGCTTCCATTGCTCCTCCTTTCTCCTTAAAGGTGTATCGGTCATAATAAGTAGGTAGTGAAGCCAACGAACGTGGGTATGCCATTTGCAATCCACGCACCTCCTGTCCGTGTCCTGCAGAGCTACTATCTGCCACTGCTTTGTTCAAAGATGCGTTACCAATACCGAAGAAGTGCTGGTGAACAAGGAGTGTTGCATTGTCTTCATCAGGCACGTTATAACCGTCTTTATCCTTCATGAAGGGATAACCTGAGAACTGATGGTTGATGAGCATACCGTTTTGATCGTAGTACTTCAGCTCCAATCCATAGTAGATATCGTCTGAAGCTATTACGTCAAAGCAGTCGCGCTCTGTCGTAATCGTCATCTGTCCGTCGTCATCTTTGGCAATATCAATCTCCTGCATGACTGGGATAGAGGTCGCACCACTCACGAGATGATAGGTGTTATACGCTTGAATAGAGTCGTTTCCGTCTGGTCCAACACCAATCATTCCCCCCTTATAGCCCATTCTTAAGATGGCATGAACCGCATAAATCTGCTCATGTCCCTTCACATCTCGCTCAATAGAGGAAGGTGGGGCTACTATAATCTTTTTGAAGAAATCGTCAACTTGGTCGTTAGAGCAACTTCCGAAGAGAAGTCCCACTGCTGCCGTGGCAAGTATGAGGCGTATGTCTTTATATAGTTTCATATTCTTTTTCAGCTAATTAGAACTTAAACAATGTGCGTAAAGAGAAGTTTGATCCGCGCTCATGGGCGTAGTATCTGAAGCGGTCGGTGTACTCCTTATAGAGTGCGTTGAGGATGTTATCACCGACAATCATAAACTTCAACTCTCTATTCTGTGGTAACGCGATTCGGAACTCAGCCGTACCATTCAGTAGGAAATAGGCTGGTGGCGAGTCGGGAACAAGGTCTTTATCGGGATCAAAGCGGGTCTGCTTGGTCACGTAGATACCTGAGAGCGACAGCGAAGAACGATACTTATGATTCTTCGTCAGCGGTAGGTCGTAGGTAGCTGATAGTCCGTAACGGTCTGATGGCATGAAAGGTAGCCAGTCATTATGGGTCAGGTTGCGTGCAAACATCCATTCTCCCTTGCCGACAAAGGTCAGTCCTTGCAGCGGCTTCACGGTTGCTTCGATGTCACCACCATAGAGTTTCACATCGTCTTGGTCGTAGATAAACTTCGGATACTTACCACTTGGATGGTTGTGGAAGCGGTCCTTACCTGTTCCGATGTGGTCGTAGATATAGCTATTGATACGCTGGAAGAAGACACTTGGCTCTACAGAGAACCATGTGTTCCTATACTTCGTACCTAACACGAGTTTATAACCACGCTCGCTGGCAAGATTCTTGTTGCCTACTACCCAATAGGAACCGTCTTGCAAGCCAATGGCATAGAGCTCGTTGATATCTGGTGGACGCCATGACCAACCGATATTCGCACGTGCATCCCACTTGTCACTGAACTGATAGTGGGTGGCAAGGCTCATGGTGAAGTTACTATAGAGTTTGAAGTCGTCGTAGTAGGTATAGTTGCTGAGGCTGCTATAGCCATTAACCGACAACACACGGAAGTCGTAACGCATACCGAGGGCACACTGCAACTTACCAAACTCTGCCTTATGAAGGAAATATCCACCCATCGACAGGGCTGCAAAGTTAGGAACAAAAGCAGGCTGTTTCGTACCTGGATAGTTGAAGTTCGTTTGGTAGGTATTAGAAAGACCAGCATCAGTTGTCATCTTCCATAGTTTCCATTTCGCTTGCCAAAGTACGTCGAACTTATAGGTTTTCAGCATCAGGTCCTGCATTGGAATCCAACTCCATTGTGTCTTCTTTCGGTTTTCGAACTCTTGACGGAGATTCTCTTGGAAAGATAGCGTGAAATTGAGGTGATGGTTAGGATTAAGTTCCCATTTCAGTTCACCCTTCAACGTCACGTGTTGCGACTGCTGGAACGGCGGTTTGATTTCGTAAGAGAAGGGTTTAACGGTCTCTGGATCAGGGCGTCCGTATTCAAATCGCTTGATCAACTGTGATAGGTCGGATATCTTACTGGCGTAATAGATTCCGCTTCGCTGATAGTAGATACTTGAGAAGAGCGTTGCCGTGAGCTTCTTTCCTTGCCAACCAGCTAAGGCTGAGAAGCTGATGGTGTTATATCCCGTATTGTTCAGTACGTAGTCGGCTGTATGATAGTCGCCTCCTTTGGTGTACATTCCGTGTAGACGCAGACCAAACTGCTTATAACCAGTCTCGATAGTACCCGATCCACTGAAGCCACGCGCATTGGTATCGTAACCCATATTGACGTTTCCATTCACCTTAATCTTCTTGTTTTCGTAGGGTAGGGGCGCATCATTCAAGAGTACCACACCACCCATTGCACCGAAGCCATAGCGAATACACTCGGCACCTTTCACCACTTCTACCATGCTCGAACCTGTATAGTCAAGCTCTGGTGCGTGGTCGGCACCCCAACTCTGGCTTTCTAATCGTACTCCATTGTTCATCAAGAGAATACGACTACTGTGCATACCTTGTATAACAGGCTTTGCAATCGTGTTTCCCGTACTGATGGAACTGACGCCAGGAATGGTTTCAAGGAGTTTTGCCAACGACGTTGCACCGCCTTTCTCCAATGCTTCCTGACTGATAGCTGACGATTGTTGTAGGACGCTCGTGTGACGTTTCAGTGCGGTGACAGTGACATTATCTAATTGTTTAGAATCATCCTTCAGCTGTAAGGTTATCATGCGGCTGTCGGGGATGCTGACAACACGTGTCACCGTCTTATAACCTACGTAGGAAACCGTCAGTTTCATGCGGTCGGTAGTGCGCTTGAGTTTAATCGTACACCTACCATCGATGTCCGTCACCGAAGGGTTGGAAACGCCTTCGCAACGAACAACGGCACCGATAAGCGGTTCTTGTGACACTTCGGAGACAATCCGAATGGTTACAGATGTCTTGGCATCTTTGTCTTCTTCCGCCATAATCTCCTGTTCATGCACTGACGCAGCTTGGGCGTAAGTGGGCGGGAATAAGAACAGCGAACTTAAGAGAGTGGCGGACAAGTAGTATTTGACACGCCTTTCATAGTTCAAATTTGATTTGTTCATATACTCAGATTACAAAATTGTTTGTTAGTAAATAGATGCAGAATCCCCCAATTGTTACATCGGAGGGGAGTGAATCTATATGGGTTTACTCAGGCCTCAGACTAAGCCGCAGGTGTCTGCAAAATAAGTCAGTCCTGTGTTTTCATTTTTACGAATTACGGCTGCAAAGGTAGGGATAATCTGTATATTGCCCAATACTCATAAATAGTGATTTTTTCTTATCACTATTTCTTGGTATGGGAAGAAACTACATTATAAAGCCATCTCAGTGCCTCTTTTTATAAACATAAAGTCATGGGAAATTTTTAATTGATGCTCTTGAGCATTTCAATTAACGCCCAATGACCTTCTAAAAGGTGCCCTTTAAGCTTCTTGTTGACGCCCTTTAAGGCCCTTGTTAACGCCCTTTTAGAACCGCCTTTGTAACCTCTTGAATATTAACAGCTTACAAAGGTGCAAAAATCGCATATTTTTTGTGCTTTTTCAGGCTAACGACTTGTAAACTTGTAAAGATAATTCAAAGAATAAAAGCAGCTCCATGCCGCTCCTCCCCGACGGGATAGGGATACAAATTTGCTATAGTTTAGGGTCGTGTTTTCAGTAGGACGAGTTTATGAATCGTTTCCAAATTACGCTCCCTTCTCCTTTTTCGTGTAGGGTAGGGCTGCGCCTTTTCGGTTTAGAAGTTCTGTGTCTTTTTTCTTTGGCTCTATAACGAATCGTGTGTGTTGATATTCCATCGGTTTGGTGCGGGTGCTCAGCACGTTTGGTGCGGGTGCTTAGCACATGTGGTGCGGATGGTATGCACAACATGTGCGAAGGGTTAACACCATTGCTGTATATGGAAGGGTAGGGATTTAATGTGCGTTAAGCATATTGAAATGAAGGTCAATCTGGAGTTGTGTCTAGTTGGAGGCTATAGCTTTCAACAATATTTTATGCTCTATGACGAATTACCCACACGATTCGTTATAGAGCCTTTTCTTTCTTTGCTATCTGTGAGCAAGGTTTCGCCCTTTGCATTTTCGACTTTCCTCTTTCTCCTTCGCATTTTGAACTTCGAATTAACCATTAATACGGAAATGGCAAAGAGGAAGAATCAGTTTTACAGCGGAGATTCCATCGAGTTTCTCCAAAGAAAGCCTACAGAGTAGATGACCAAGACCAAATGTTGAGAAAAGTGAGAAAATATCGCTGCTTATATTTCTTTAACATTCAAAAACTTGGAAGTTTTGATTAAATTGTCTAGATTCGCATCCATCAAAGTTACTCTTAAATTTAAAGATAATCAATGCTGTATAACACTACAAAGTTACCAACAATTATTGAAAAACAGTTGTTTCAAGCTAACTTCTTGAGGGTGTGAAACTTTAGTAAATATATTTACAACAGAAATAATCAAATCGACAAGATTATAAAACAGCCCTCGCTGCCAAAAGGAGCAATGCTGGAAGCTTTAAGAAAGTGATAATTTTTAAACAAAATGGAAATAGATAAAAAATACTCTATTGATGCTTAGATATGAATAATTCATTGGAGGATATATGGAACTCAAATGAAAGTTATAGTCTTTACTATATAAAATCAACAGATATCCCAAAAGACTCGAATAGCCACTCTTGCAAAGATTTTCAAAAGTGCAGAGAAGGGAGACAAGTATGTTATCGGGATATAGTTATGGAATATGGCAAGGATAAATGGTATTACCCAGACACTAAATGTCCATATATAACCAAGAATTAGAAACTCTATTCAGTTCGTAATTATGCAATAATAAATAAAGATAAGAAAAATGACCCCGAAACGTGTATTTACCATCGCTCTCTTTTGTTGTATATGTTTTATGACATACGCACAGAAAAGTTATTACGGAAAAGTTGTTGATAGCGAAGAATGTGCTATCTCTTTTGCGAATGTAGAATTACTCAACGACACTGATTCTTCATTTGTAACAGGTGTCATAACAAACGAAAAAGGAGAGTTTAAGATTGAGAATGCAGCTAAAGGATTACTGAGAGTGTCGTGCATTGGATACGTCACCAAAACAATCCGTGCAAAAACTGATGAACCTCTTTGTATAACCCTGATAGGTAGTGCTGCGAATCTAAACGAAGTAGTCGTAAAATCCGACAGGCCTATAACACGCATTGAAGGAGACGCTTTAGTTACGACGGTAAAAGGAACTATTCTTGAACGATTGGGTAATGCAAACGATGTCATCGGCCGTTTACCGGGTGTGGTCAGCAATCAAGGTGGTATAGAGGTGTTCGGAAAAGGTACACCAATAATCTATATCAATGGTCGTAAAGTAAATAACAACAATTTGTTGGAACAACTCAAATCAAATAAAATAAAGAAAGTGGAAGTTGTAACAAATCCTGGAGCACGCTACGATGCCACTGTAAAGGCGGTGATACGCATTACAGCAGAAAGGGAGCAAGGCGAAGGATTGGCAATTGATAACACCACTAAAATAGGTTATAGTGACTATCTTTATGGTTCTGAAATTGTCAATATGAACTATCGCCTCAACAAACTTGACATTTTTGCAGATGTGGAATATTCGAGAAGAAAAGTAAAAGGCACAAGCAACAATCAGCAAAACACTTGGCTTGCCTCTCAATACAGGCAAGATATTGATATGCAATCAATAGGGCGTTCACAGACATACGATGGGCGGATAGGCTTCAACTATACGTTCTCGCCAACTCATTCACTGGGTTTGTATTATAAACTAACTCACACACCAAGTAAGGCCTGGAACTTCTATCAGTCGAAGTCGTGGATAGACAATGTATTGGAAGAAGAGAGTGCCATTGTTCACAATACCGATAATCGCACTACGATGCATAATATTGATGGATATTACACCAATACCATTGGCAAATGGACACTTAACGTAGCCTTCGACGTATTGTGGAAAAAAGGGAAAGCAGAAGAGCACAATCAGGAGGTAAACCATAACACAAACAATAGAGCCATCACATTGAACGATAATAGCAATGCCCGAATGTTTGCAGGCGAGGTGCATCTGTCAAGACCATTATGGAAAGGACAAATCAGTTTTGGAACGGAGTATTCTAATAGTCGTCGCAATGAACGTTTTATCAATATTGAACATGTATTGGCAGATAATCTACCAATGATACAAGAAAACAATACAGCTGTATATGTGGAGTTGATGCAACGATTTGGTAAAATTACTTTCCAATTGGGCAGTCGCTACGAGCATATAAACAGCAACTATTATCAGAATGGACTTAGAATTTCCGAGCAATCTCGCATCTACGACAAACTCTTCCCAACGGCTATGCTGGCAATGCCGATAGGAAAGGGTATGATACAACTGAGCTATGCCAAGAAGTATAATCGTCCGCTGTATTCACAATTGAGCGGTACTATCTCGTATGTCAATCGTTATCTCTACGAAAGTGGCAACCCATTGTTGCGTCCGTCATACATCGACAATATCTCGCTCAATGCACGCTACCGCTGGGCAATGCTGATAGTAAACTATATGCACACAACAGACAAGATTATGACATCGGCAGTAAACTTTAACGGAAGCACTGCAACCTTGTTCAAGAAAGCAAACTCAGAGTATAATATGGACGAGTTGCAATTGATGATGCAACTTGCACCTCAATTCAAACGCTACTATCCTGCATTGATGGTTGGTATTATAAAGCCTTTCTACAAAGAAATTTACAGGGGCGAAGTGAAGCATTTCAACAAGCCGATGGGTATTGTTCGCTTCAACAATCTCATCGTATTAAGTCCTACTTGTATGCTTAGTGCCGATTTGAGCTGGCGAAGCAAAGGTAATGGTGAGAATTTAGATGTGGGGAAAACATGGCAAATCAATGCTGGCGTAACCAAGCAATGGGGACAGCACTGGAAGGCGAAGCTTTTGTTAAATGACATTTTCAATACAGCACGCAAAAATCAATTCACACTTTATAGTGGTGCAAGAGAAATCAACACAGAGAAACGCTTAAATACCCGTGCTATAGAATGTATCGTTAGCTATAGTTTCAATTCCATCAAGTCGAAGTATAAGGGAAAGGGAGCTGGTAATAAAGAAAAAGACAGACTTTGACAAAAACATATAGAATGAATTGTATTTTACAACATGACACAATGGAGTGTGGCACAGCATGCTTAGCAATGATATGTTCTTACTTTAAAAAGGATAAAAGTATGAACTATCTATCAGAACAATGCTTTGCAACTACAGAAGGTGTTTCGCCACTTGCTATTGACAAAGTTGCTTCGTAGTTGGGATTAGAAAATAAAAAAACTGTTCAATGTATAAAAGGAATTTATCAGAATTTCTTCCTGATTTTTACATGTATAAATATTTAAGTCGATGAAAAAGATAGTAACCTTATTAGTCTTTTGTGTAAACTTTTCCTTTTGTTTCGGTCAAAACGAAGTAAAAGACAGTACTTTTCTTACAACCATAGCATTGGACAATGTTGTGGTGAAAGGACATATGCCACGTGTGAAAACTAAAGGGAGTGTTTCCAAGATTCAGGTTGCCAATACTGTGCTATCGAAAATGGGTACGGCAATGAGAATGTTGTCGCATACACCGGGTCTGCATTCGGTTAATGACAATATAGAAGTAAATGGATTGGGCGAACCTATTTATGTTTTGGACGGACGACTTTTGTCCGATGCGAAGGTTCTGTCCACGTTGCAAGCCGACAATATTAAGAGTATAGAGATAGACAGAACCCCCTCTGTAAAGTACAGTCCCAACGGACAACCCATTATTACCATTACAACCATTAAGCATATTAATGATTTTATATTTCTTAGTGTTGGCAACTACTTGAAACAAACAAGAATGTTTTCAGATGTAGGCATCCTCAATGTGATGGGACAATATAAGGGTTTTTCTGCTAACCTATCCTATATGGGTGGCAAAGATGGTAACAAGAATAAGGAAACATATTTTCGCAACATCTATCGTGATGACATATTCTCCATTGAGCAAAAGCGAGAAACGCCTATAACAACCTTAGCTCATAAGGTAAACTTCTCTGCGGATTATCAGTTGAATGCCAAAAGCAGATTAGGACTTTATTATTTCTATCAATTCAGCGATGAGGATAATAAGGCATTTGGTACAAATTTGACGAGGTGGCAGCAACAAAAGCAATGGAGGAACATAGATAGACAAGGTAGAAACTTGGAGAACATACATAGCGGAACGTTGCAATATGTTTATGCAAGCAATAATTATAATATTGACATTTCTCAGGAAATAGCTTCCACGAATATTAATCATAATCTGCAAACTTCGGAAAGCGATGCAAGCTTGTCTTCGCTTACCAAGAGTCATGGCAACCGCCGTTATACTGTCTATACAACAAGTATTGACAATGGATTTAAACTTCCATGGAATATCAGTGCTATGGCAGGAGTTCTATATAATTATGTAGATTCAAAGTCCAAAACAAATTCAGAAATACCATATTTGAATGTGCATAGTTATATCAACGATATCAATGTAAAAGAATCAAATCCGCAAGCCTATTTGTCATTCACTAAAAGTTTCGGCAAATGGATAGTCATGCCTGCGATGCGCTATCAGTATGTGCATAGAACCATTAGCAGTGTTTCGGGAATAAACATGGTGGCAAATCAAATCAAACAACACTTTTCTACGTTCTGCCCTGTAATCACTATAAAGTATCGACCGAATGATAATTGGTTCTTCCAGTTTAATTATAGAAGAAATCTTACACAACCTAACTTTGCCCAACTAAACTCTGGACTTGTTTATCAGGATTCACTTCTATATAGCAAGGGGAATACAAATCTTGAAAACGAAACTATGGATCGCTACACACTAAGTTCTACATGGAAAGACTTAACCCTTTCATTGCGTTATACTTATAGAAAGAATCCACTTGTGAGTGTGCTTGAACAGATAGACGCAACGAGCAATATCCTCTCTTCTTATTCCATGAATATGAAGAAAGCAAGCGATTTCAGGGTGATATTGAATTATTCTAAAGCTATTGGTAATATTGAACTCTCATGCGAGGGTGAGGTGGTGTTCTCACATGGAGAATATGTGTTTAAAGAACAAAAATACAGAAATGACAAAGTTGCTTTCAATGGGCAGGTGAATATCAATTATGCTCTGACCCCGAGTATTTATTTGTTTACAGATTATACTTATCAAGGTAGAAATGAGTATTTGTTGTATAATCAGAAGAGTATTCATAGTTGGAATATGGGTGTTGCATCGTCATTGCTGAAGAATAGGCTGAATATCAATTTAGCTGTAAATGATATTTTGGGAAAGGCTAATTACAACAACATTCTGTATCACTTCAATAGTATAGATTGGGGAACGAGAGGTAAAAATGATATGCGAGGCGTGGAACTTACAATATCTTACACAATCTTCAATAAAGAAGTGAGTGTTAGGACAAGCAGGAAGAATGAAAGTATTATACAACGTACCATGTAATGAATGAGATGCGGAAACGGCACGATCTATAGGACTTGATTTTGTTTCTGTTCAAATAACATTAGTCGAATTGATGTCCAATAAATTATGTTCAATTTCGCATTGGAACCAAAATCCTGCTTGTAAGAATACTTTGCATCGAACTTGTGGGCAGGAATAAACTGATGATCAAAGTCCAAGTCAACATGGCTGCCCACCTTTATAAGCCCCATTCTTCGTATCATTCTTAAAAGTAAGATGTTTAACTTCTCTGCCGTGTTGAAACTGTAAGATTTGCCGGAGGTTTCGCTCTTATAGACAACATTCTCTTCGGCAAGCTCCTTCAGTCCGCGCCCCACTGTGTCGGCACCAGGTAATTGCGTATCAGGTCTCTGTCTGAACTGTTCTATAAGCACATTGATGTCCTCAAGGCATTCTCCACCACAAAGGTAGCTGAAGAAGAGAGAACCGAAAATGCTTCCATGACTAAAAGCCCTATCACTACACCCACGTTTGCCCAATACAGATTCTGTGAGTTTTTCAAAGCCCAACTTTGAGAAGACATCCATAATATGATAAATTCCTCCGAAAGAAGTGATATTCTCGTTTTTAATAGCTACCTTTGTCATGTCAGATTTTGTCTATTTGTTATGTTTGCAGCACTAAGATAGGTGAAAATTCTGACATATCCAAGTGTTTTGAGGATATTGTTTCTCAGGCACTTGGAGTTCTTAAAAGATTTTACGCTGCGGAATTAAGGAAACAAAAGAAATTATGAATACTAATAATAATAGACGAAGCATATTAATTATAAAATTTCTTATGCTTTCACTTTGTACTTTTGCACAAATAAAAGGAATAGTAAGAGAAAAAGATAGTAATTTACCTATGGAGTTTGTAAATGTTACTCTTCTTTCCGTATCTGATAGTGCTTTTATAACAGGAACCACTACGGACTCTTTGGGCATGTTTATAATTCCAAACACCATAACCAATGGTATTATAAAGGTAAGTTACATTGGCTGCAATACTCAATTTAGGGAAATAGTACCTGAAGACACCTTATATAATTTCTTCTTACAGCCCAATGAAAGCCTTTTAAAAGAAGTTGTAGTAAAAGGAAGAACCTACTTACATACAGCAAAAGGTATTATTGCAAATATAGCTTCTGGACCATTGGCTAAACTTGGTAATGGTTTAGATGTGTTATCTCATCTTCCCTTTATTATAAACAAGAATGGAAATATTAGTGTTTTGGGTAAAGGAAAGCCTTTAATCTTTATCAATAATAGATTGGTGCGTAATCTAAGCGAATTGAATCAAATAAATTCTTCTGATATAAAGCGAGTAGAAATCATAACCAATCCTGGAGCTGAATATGATGCTACGATAAGTGCTGTGATAAAAATAATCACATCAAAACCCATAGGAGAAGGATTTGGCTGTTTGGCTAATGCAGGTTTAAGTTTGGAACGTAATTTGTCTCATTATAGTGGACTAAACATAAAATATCGCAAGAATGAATTTGATTTTTTTTGCGGATTTACGATATAATCGAACATCATCAGAAGCTAAGCAGCTCTCAAATCGAAGTTTTTTAACTCAGCAGGTAAATGAGAACATAGATATGCAAACAAACGCTTTCTCTTGGAATGGCTCAGTAGGGCTTAATTACGAACATAGAGATAAGTTGGCTATGGGTGCTATATATAAGTATACATCTTTACCTAATGAAACTTTCACAACTAATGATTATGTTGAAGTTAAATATATGGGACATCTTAAAGATTTTATCTCAAACGATAAAAGGAAATCTGTAATATACAGTCATTATATAAATAGTTATTTCTCTTATTATTTTACAAAAGAGGCATATCTAAAGGTTGATTTTGATTATATGAATTCATCTAATGAGAGTAACCAAGAGTATTCTCTTAAAAGCGAGGAAATCCATTCAAAGAATCATAGTAATAATATGCTATATGCATATCGTGCAAAGGTAATAAGTCCTTTGTTTGGTGGGACTTTGATATCTGGAACAGATGGGGCATTTACTACAAATAAAAATCGTTATTCAATACTTGATGGTACAACCTTGCAAAATAGCTTATTACCTACTTCCAATGTGGCTAAACAACAGCTATATTCTATTTTCTCTGAATATGAAAAAACTTTTGGCACACACTGGGATATAAGTATGGGAATCAGGTTTGAATATATGAATTTTAATTATTATAACAATAGCAATAATTCAACAAAAGATTCTCAGAAAGATAAAGGCTTTTATCCTTCTGCTGCTATTAATTATAAAAACGATGATGTACAGATGACGCTTGCATATCGTTATACGACATTACGTCCAAGTTATTTTATGCTAAGAAATTCTGTTGAGTATAATAATCCTTATGAATATGAAGGTGGGACTCCTAACCTTTTACCACAGAAAACCAATATGTTTTCATTTTCATTAGGATGGAAAGATTTTCAAGTAATGGCAAATTATTCGATGATGAAAAATAGTACAATGTATGTATACGACAGATACAATGGAAGTGATACCATTGCTATTTTTCATACTCAAAACATAAAAAGTTCTCAAACCTTTGATATTGCTTTATATTATTCACCAGTATGGTTTAAAATATGGAGACCATCATTTACAATAGATTTTACTAAACCTTTTTTGGTTTACAATAATAGTAAATATAATAAGCCCATTTATTCTTTTGTGTTTGATAATATAATAACCCTGCCTAAGCATTTCCAAATAGGAGCAGATATGAGCTTTAATACATGTGGAAACTTAGATACAGACTTAGCTTATTATTCTCAAAATTTCAATTGTAATGTTCATTGTGTAAAAGAATTATTTAACGAAAAGCTTCGATTAAAATTTGCAGTTAATAATTTATTTAACACAAGTCGTGAAAAATGGAGTAAAAACACCAATAATATAATTTTAAATAAATGGAACGATGCTAATAGATGTACGTTTGTCTTCACTGCAAGTTATCAGATAAATCCAACTAAAAATAAGTACAGAGGGGAAAAATCAAGTAATGAGTTAAATAGACTATAAATGAGTATTGTATTTATAAAGTAACATGATCATATTTTGGTGTAAAATTTAAGCTAATAACTTAGAATTACACTTTTGCGTAGTGAAAAGGAAAAAATATTACCTTTGCAACATCGAAAAACAAGCGAGGTTGTCGGAATCTTATGATGTTGACTCCAAAATTATAATAAGACAATACATATAATAAATAATATGTTTATGAAAAAGGAAATTCTCACGTTGCTTATGTCTGGCTGCTATGGTATCCTTGCTGCACAAACTACGGGAACGGTCGTAGATGAAAACAAGCAACCATTACCAGCTGCAACTGTTTCGTTATTTCGTGAAAGCGAAAATAAGATGATTAGTGGAGTGGTAACTGATATGAATGGCGGCTTTGAACTGAATACGCATGAAGGAGAAAACTATAGAATAAGGATATCTTTTGTTGGGTATTCTACGCAGGAAATTAAATGCCAAAACATTTCTAAGCACCTTTCGGTGGGTACAATCGTGTTGAAGCCAGAAAGTAAGCAGCTTAATGACGTTACAGTGACCGCCAACAACGTAATACAAAAAGCTGACCGCCAAATAATTATCCCTAATCTGCTTCAGCAAAAAACATCAAGCAATGGTTTAAATTTGTTGCAGCATCTTCAGCTTTCACGAATCTCTGTAAATACGCTCGACAGTAAGGTGACTACCACTATGGGGGATGCCGTAGAGTTACGTATTAATGGTGTAAAGGCAGAGATACAGGAGGTGAAGGCTCTCTTGCCGGCAGACGTATTGAGAATAGAATATCATGATAATCCTGGTCTAAGATACGGAAATGTAGCTGCCGTAATTGACATTATCTTAAAAGAAAAGAAGAATGGTGGAAGCATCTCCGGAGAGTTTATGAACACTATCAATCCCTTAGGTATAGGAGATTATCAGTTATCGGGTAATTATCATGTAGGTAAGTCAAACTTCAAGGCATCTGTAAACTGGAATCGACGTGATGTAAACTGGTTACGTGAAAACATGGAGGCTTTCAATGCAACGCCCCCCAGTATCAGTAACTATGAGATAGGGCAAAAGACAAAGGCACGATATGATAACATCAATCTATCCATAGGATACGATTACATAAATAGCGGAAACATATTGAGTGTTACTTTTCGTGATTTATATAACAATACGCCTCATGCGGTATTTGATAGAAATTCCAAACTTATTCAGAATAGCAACACATTCGATATCATGGACCGCACCAAGTCAAGGAGTAACAATCCATCCTTAGATATTTATTATCAACATGAGTTTACCAAGGATAAGCACCTTTTCTTTGACCTGATAGGAACATATATCAATACTAAGAACGACCGTTTATATCGCCAATCTCAGGGGAATTCTGTACAGGAAATATCTTCCCATGTTGATGGTAATAAATATTCGGCTATAGCTGAGGTTATTTACGAGCAGAAAATCAAGGATTCGCGGTTGTCATTCGGTCTGCGACATCAGCAGATGTACACAAAAAATGAGTACGATGGAAACACATCTTCAAGCGTAAAGATGAATACAGGTGAGAGTTATGGTTTTGGAGAATGGGCTTCAAAGTTAGGAAAACTGGATTATATGGTAGGTGTAGGTGCTATGAGAACCTATGTTAGCCAAGGAAATGCCAAACAGGTAAAATATATATTTCGCCCAACTATTCAGCTGGGGTACCGTTTCAACAATTATCTGTCAATACGCTACAAAGCCTACATGGGAGGGTACGCACCCTCACTTGCCGAATTAAGCGATGTTGAACAGCACATAGATATTTACCAAATACGGCGTGGAAATCCAAATCTACAAGCGGTCAGATTTTTCTCTAATGAACTGTCAATTAGCGTAGGAACAAAGTATATTAGTGCAGAATGGTTTACCCGTTACAGCTATGACGACAAGCCATATATGGAAGAAACGACCTATTCGAATGGCTTCTATGTTAGGAGTTATGCCAATCAAAGAGGCTTCCATCGTCTGAACTCTCAAATAAACCTAAAAGTACAACCTTGGAAGGATTATATATCCATTCAATTAACCCCATTTGTCAATCGCTATATCAGCAATGGTAATACCTATACGCATACACATACCAACTGGGGTTTGCGTGCCAACTTAATGGGAATGTACAAGAATTGGTATGTAGGCGCCAATCTTGAGACAAGTTTTCATAACCTGTGGGGCGAGACACTTAACAAAGATGAGAAATCACATAGTATAGTCTTTGGGTACAATAGAGAAAAATGGGGTGTAGAACTCCAGTTGCAGAACATCTTCAGTTCACGTTATGAAATGTCTGTAGAAAATCTTTCCCATCTTGCTCCTTATAATCAAATGGTATGGTCGAAAAATCTATGTAAGGTTTTTGGCATAGACTTTCATTTCAACCTTAATTTTGGAAAGCATGGCTCTGAGGTGAACCAACGTATTCATAACTCTGATACTGATGCAGGTATTGTACCAACAACGAAGTAGCAGATAAATATAAATCTACACAGATAAAGAGAAAATCGAAAATCTTTCAAAGTGTAAACGTTATATTAGTAAGGTCAGAGATAAATTCTCCCGAACACCAATAGCAAAGAAGAACAGCCATATCAAAGCACTCCGGCTTCGATATGGCTGTTTTAAGTAGGTTTACTTTGTGCAACCTATAATATAGAACGGCTTACATTTCCTTTTCAGACTGCATCGTCACTTCTATTCGGCGGTTGCTCTTGATAAGGTTGCGGGCAATACGCTGGATGTCAGCAGCTGTGATGTTGCGCACGATTGTCTTGTAGTCCTTGTCAAAGTCAACTCCATGGCGCAGCTGGTTGTATATCACGTAGAGCCAGTAGTCATTGGTAACAGAAGACTGGTCATACTGCTTTAAGAGATATTCCTTCACTTTCTGCAGACTTACTGCCTCTGGACCCTTATTGGCAATGTGCTCAATCTGCTTTGTGATGATTGGCATAACCATGTTATATTTGTCAGGATCGGTATCAAAGGCAATCTTCAACAGAGCGTGAGGATTGCTTGTTGCGTTCAGACTCTGCTGCAGTTTCACACCATACACCCCACCTTTCTCCTCACGGACAGAGTCGGTATAGGCGATAGACAATACACGTTTGAAGACGTCGAGTTCCAAATCAGACTTCGCTGTATAAGGTTCGTCCCATGTATAGAAGACGGTTACACGTGCCAATGGGGTCTTCATCTTCTTTTCAAAGCGGTGGGTTTCGTTGCAGTTGCGCACGTCAGGATAAGTCTTCGCAAAGGTTTCCTTTTTGCCTGTTGATGGTAGAGAAGCAATGTACTGCTCTAAGAGAGGGCGCAACTGAGAGATGTCAATGTTACCCATGATAATCATCTTGAAGTTAGAAGCATTGCTGAAGCGCTCCTTATAAATCTCGAGAACACGGTCATAGCTTACCTTGTCAAGTGATGCAGCCTTGAGTGGTTGTACACGTGGAGAATTACCATAAACGATGGCAGCGATAGAGTCGTTGTAGCTAACGTTAGGACTTGCTTCACGGTTGGTGAGGAAAGAGCGCATGCGGTTGAGCTCTGACTGGAAAGCCTGATCATCACGACGTAAGTTCGTAAAATACAAGTAAGTAAGTTCAAAGAGTGTGCGGATGTCTTTGATAGACGAGTTACCGCTGATAGACTGTGTTTCATCACCTACACCAGCATTGATGCGAATGGTTTTACCTGCTAAGAACTTGTTGAGTTCTGTTGCACTGAAACGTCCTACACCACCTTCTTTTACAGCTGCTGAGATAAACTGTGTGTTAATCAAATCCTTGACAGGATAGAGGGAAGAACCACCTTCTGCAAAGAAGTTCAGTGTCACAGCATCCTTCTGATAGTCAGTCTTCTTGAAATATACCTTCACACCATTGCTCAGCGTGATTTCTGTTGTTCCATGCAAACCTTCTTTCTCACTCTTGATACGTCCCTTCTTAGGAAGTGTCTCAATCAGCTTATCGTCCAACTTCTTCTCTACATACTTAGGATAGGTCTTTGCCTGTGCATCGAGAACCATCTGCTCAAACTGCGCATCTGAGGGAACATTTACGCCTGCTTTGTCTGGTGCATAGACAACAAGCACTTGATTCTTGTTAGTGATAGCCTCACGCATAGCCTCATTAACCTCATCGAGTGTTACCTCATTAAAGAACTGGTCGTCGAGTTGCTTGTCGTATGCTTCGGTGGTGATGGGTTCATTATCGAGGAAGTTCTGCTTTGCACGACGCACATAATATGAATTGCGACGATCGTTGCGCTCATTGTATTGACGGTCAATCACCTTCTGGCGGAAGGCTTTGGCACGAGTGAGTTCTGAAGGAGTAAACCCATGCTGGCGAATCTGCTCAATTGTTCCCACTGCAGCATCAAAAGAACCCTTTACATCTTCCTGACGAGCACCAAAGGAAAGAACAAAGGCGTCTTTTGTACGACTGATCAAGAACTGACCCATACGTGCAGAAGCACTCAAGCAAGGCTTTGGATTCTTGTCCTGCATCTCGTTAAGGCGTTCGCCAATCATATAAGAAACTAAGTCGTCAACATATCCGTCTCGCTGATACTTTACCGAAGACTTCTCTGAATCAGGCGTAGCCTCACGCTTCATATAAAGTGTAACGAGCATAATAGGTTGTTCTGAATCCTTCAATGATGCTACAATCATCTTGTCGTTGTCATTCACTGGGAAGTATTCACGATGAGCAGCATTCTCAGGCATTGGAATAGCTGAGAAGACAGACTGTATCTTCTGTTCCATCTTGTCTACATCAATATCACCCACAACGATGATTGCTTGCAGGTCTGGGCGATACCACTTGTGGTAATAGTCGCGAAGTGCCTTGTAAGGGAAGTTGTCTACAATCTCCATCTTACCGATTGGCAGACAGTCTTCATACTTCGTACCACGATAGACGATTGGCAATGCCTCCTCCATCAGGCGTTGTGAAGCCATACCTGCACGGCGTGTACGCCACTCCTCATGAATAACACCACGCTCTTTGTCAATCTCCTTGTCCTCAAGGTCCAAGTAGTGACTCCAGTCATGGAGGATAAGTAGGGTAGAGTCGATGGTTGATTCCTGCTTTACAGGTACGGAACTGACGTTGTAAACGGTCTCGTCAATCGAGGTGTAAGCATTGAGGTTGGTACCGAACTTAATACCATGTGCTTCACACCAATGTACGATACTTGGTGAAGAAGGTGTATTCTTGAAGTTCTTACTTCCATTGAAAGCCATGTGCTCAAGGAAGTGAGCCAGTCCTCTCTGGTTTGGTTCTTCGAGAATACTTCCCACACGCTGTGCAATGTAAAAGTCGGCTATCCCTTTCTCTTTGGCATTGTGGCGTATGTAATAAGTCATACCATTCTTCAACTTACCTATACGGAAGCTGTTGTCGGTACTGACATTCTGCGCCATAGCACCTGTCACAAGGAGCAGGAGTACAAGCGCATTGATGATTCTGTTGTTTATTAACATAATATGTGATAGATTCCTTTTATAATTCTTTTATGTCTGTCTGATTTTGATTCTTGGTAGGGTATTGTCTTACTAACGATTATTTGCCTTCGTCTTAATAACATATTGTACTCTATTAAGTACTCCGCACGTGTGGTGTGGAGGCTCAGCACCACTTGTGCGAACGCTTAGCACCACTCGTGCGGACCAATAGTAAGACTGTTAGAAGGTGCAACCAATAGTCAGCCTGCCCGTTGAATAGTTCCTACCTACAAGGTAAGCGTTGCCGTCATTGGTGTGACGATGGGTGAAGTCGAAGGCAGTGTAGGTCTTCATCTTGGTGCCTGGGAATACAAAGGCGTACTTAACGCCAAGATGGAGGGAGTATTGTGGG